>DALYJJ010000073.1:0-30738 GCA_031969915.1 Bryobacteraceae bacterium
GATGCGCTCGGCCGGGAGCGTCACCGTGCGGATCGGCTGGCGGCCGGCCGGCTTGGGGCGCTACTGGACGGCGAGGGCGCCGCGCCCCCGGCGGCCTACAGTCCGTAGGCGACGCGCAGTCCTTCGCCGGCGTGAAGGATGAGTTCGCCGTTGTCACCTCGGAAAGAGCGGCGGTCGTAGTAGTAATACCAGGGGACGTTCGGATAGTAGTGGCGCAAGAGCGGGCCGCAGGTCTTGGCGCACGGTATGCGCTCAGAGAAGATCTGCAGAACGCGAAGTTTTGGGTTCAACCGGAACCACTCCGCGGCGAAACCCTCCGAGTGAAGGCCGAGTTCGGCGTCGGGCGTTTCGGCGTGGCCGAATTTCGCGATCACTTCCTTCATGGTGACGTTGCAGGCGACGTGAACGCCATCGCGGCGCGTCGCCGGATCCTGATACAGCCAGGCGGTGATGTTGAGCGCTCCGAGGTACTCGGGCGTCAGGAGCGGCGGCGCGTGCTGACGGCGGAAGTCCAGGGCGGCCAGGGGGAGCCGCGGGTCGCAGCGATCCGCGTTCATGGGCATACTGCTGGGAATCTTCGGCACTTGAGTCCAAACCTCCTTTCCTCTTCTGAAAGAGTACGCGAGAACGGAAGGCGGCGCGGCCCACGCCTTGAGCGCGGTGGCTTACAGCGCCCCCGGCGCGCGCTCGTGCGCTCGCAGAAACGCGGCGATCTCCGGATACCCGCCGTACTCGGCCCAGCCGGCGGGCGTCGAACGGTGGACGCGGTCTGCGATGTCGACCCGCGCGCCGCGCTCCACCATCGCCTTCACTGCCGCTTCGTGGCCGTACAGAGCTGCGTGATGCAAGGGCGTGGCGTGGTGGTGAAAACCGTCGGGGTTGAAACGGTCCGGGTCCACACCGGCCTCGAGCAGCCGCGCCACGATGGAGGCGTGGCCGAGTTGGGCGGCAAGCGCGAGGGCGCGGTGGCGGTCGCCTTCGGACGCCGCCGGCAGCCGCGCATCCACTTCCTCTACCAGCCCGAGCCCGGCCGCGGCGGGCAATGAATCCACCGTTGCGCCCCGCCGCACCAGGAGCGCGGCGGTCTTCGCGTAACCGAAGAGCAGCGCCGTGAGCACCGGGGATGTCCAGCGGCCCGAACCCAGGGGCTCCACCGAAGCGCCGGCGTCGATCAGCAGCTCCGTCAACTGTTCCTGCAAGCCCGCCTCGGCCGGGTGCCCGCTCGAAACCAGGAGACTCAGCGTCGTGCACTTCCCTCCGTAGAGGCCGGCAAGCGAGTTGGGATCGGCTCCCGCCTCCAACAGGATCCGTAGGATGGTCCCGGCGTTGGCCGGCGTTCTCTGCCGATGGTTCTCCACGCCGTTCGCCGCAACATAGTGCAGCAGAGTGGAGCGGTGCACGGCGGGATCGAAATGCGTGACACGAGTGGAGCGCGCGTGGACGATCGCGGGGTCTTCGGCGATAGCCTGTCGCAGCGCGGCCTCGTTCCCGGAAATCACGGCCTCCACGGCGGCTTCAAAGCGGTACACCGCCGTGGCGCGATCGGCCACCGCCGCCGCGTATGCCGCAAGCGCGGGCCAATCGAGGAAGTTGTAACCGCGCGCCACCGTGAGCCGCGCGTCGTCCGAATCGAAGGGCGCGCGGCGGATGTCTTCGGCCGTGAGATGCAGCGGCATCCAGGGGACCTTGGCGTCCAGAAAACGTGGATGGCAATGGTGAATGATCCGAAGCGCCGCTTCATCGCCCGCGGCGTGCGCGGCAAGCAACGTTTCCGCCTGCGCCTGGTAGGAGGCGAGAGGAGCGTCAAAGGGGAGATGATGCATACTCATTCGGCGAGGAGCGCGTCCGCCTTCCTTTCCAGGAAAAAGTAGCTGTAGGGAGACCAGCCGGTGGTTCGCCAGCGCACGTTGCCCTGACGGTCAATCAGGATGAACGTGGGCTTGCTGTTCGCGGCGAAGGCCTTGGTCAAGGAGCCGTCGCGGTCGAAGGTCTCCCAGCGCGGCGCCGGGTGCTGCTTCAAGTACTCGCGCCAAGCCGCTTCCTCGTCTTCGCTGGCTACGCCGACCACCGCAAGTCCTCGGCCGGCCCGAGTGGCGGCCAGCCGCTCCACCGCCGGAGCGCTCGCTTTGCAGGGGGCGCACCAGGTGGCCCAGAAATCGAGGAGCACCGTCTTGCCCTTCAGCGCGGAAAGCGAAACACGCTTCCCGTCGGCGAGCACCAGCGTGACGGGCGGCGCTTCTGCGTGTAGATCCGTGCCGGAGTTCTTTTCGAGGATTCGAGCGGTGACGAAACCGAAGGGCCCGAGCAGAAGCACGAAGAGGGCAACCATCCACCAGAGCTTCCGCAGCGCGACAAGGGCGCCGGCGCGGTACAGCACCACTCCCCGCGCGGAGATGAGCACGGCCAGGGCGGCCAGCGCCACCGCCATCAGCACGTACCCGTCGCTCCACTGGACGTACACACCCCGATTCTACCGTCCACCTCGAGCAGTGCGAGAATGGGCGCGTGAACGGAGTGCGGATCGACAAGTGGCTTTGGGCGGCGCGGTTCTTCAAGACGCGGTCACTGTCCTCACGGGCCTGCGAATTGGGCCGCATCCGCGCCAATGGAGCGGCGGCAAAACCCGCGCGCGAGGTGAAACCGGGCGACCTCCTGCGGGTTGAGAACGAAGGCGGCGAGTTCGAAATCGAAGTGCTCGGACTGAGCGAGACGCGCGGACCCGCGGCCGTGGCGCAGACCCTGTATCGCGAGACCGAAGCGAGCCTCCAGGCGCGGCAGAAAGCGTCGGAGGATCGCAAGGCGATCCGCGCGTTCGCGCCTCTGCCTGACATCCGTCCCTCCAAGCGCGACCGCCGCCAGATGGAGCGCTTCCGTGGGCGCGGATAGGTCCTCCGCGGTTCAATCGCGCCCCGGAACGTTCCCGGCCCGATGTTATCTTGGTCCTTGATGCCGCCGGCCCTTCGGGCACTCAACCTCCTGCTGGCTCTCGCCGCCGCCTCAGCCGCCGCCCAGATCCGGGGCCGCGTCCTCGATCCCTCCGGGGCGGCCGCGCCCAACGCCCAAATCACCCTTCTCTCCTCCAACCAGATCGTCATTGCCGCCACCACCAGCGCGCAGGACGGCTCCTTCGCCCTCACGCTGCCCGGCCCCGGGGCCTTCTCCGTCGTCGTCTCAAAACCCGGTTTCGTCTCCCAACGCCTTCCGCTCAGCACCGGCCAGGACGAAGCCAGTTTTCGCCTCGCCATCGCGCCGGTCCCCAATTCCGTGGTGGTCACCGCCGAGGCCGGCCTCGCCGAAGCCGCAGGCGAGTCGGTCCAGTCCGTCAACGCCCTCTCCCGCAGCTTGCTCGAACAGCGCGCGCCCACCGTCCTCGCCGACGCCTTCCGCGAAGAGCCCGGCGTCGACTCCCAGCGGACCGTCCCCTCCATGGGCGGCGTCGCCGTCCGGGGATTGCTCGGCAAGAACGTCGCCATCTTCCGCGACGGCGTGCGCTACACGACGTCCGCCCAGCGCGGCGGCGTGAGCACGTTCTTCAACCTTCAGGATCCCTCCGGCCTCGAAGCCGTTGAGGTCCTTCGCGGCCCCAACAGCGCCCAGTACGGGTCGGACTCTCTCGGCGGCGCGGTGCACATGCTCTCCCGCCCAGCGCCTCTCGGCAAGTCCGGTTGGCACGGTGAACTCGCACCCAACTACTACTCCCCTGCCCACGCCTTCGGCGGCAACCTGCTGCTCACCACCGGCGGTCCTCGCTACGGCGTGTCTCTCAACACCGCCGCCCGCCGCGTCAACACCCTGCGCGGCGCCGGCGGCATTGAATCCCGCGCCGCCGTCACGCGCTTCCTCGGCCTCCCCTCCACCATCCTCGGGGATCGCTTCACGGATACCGCGTTCACGCAATATGGCGGCTCTCTGCACGCCCAGTTCGCGCTCGCACCCAACCGCCAGTTCGTTTTTCATTACGAACGCAGCCAGCAGGACGGCGCGCGCCGCTGGGACCAGTTGGCCGGCGGCGACGGCAACCTGATCGCCGACCTGCGGAACCTGATGCTCGATTTCGGCTACGCTCGTTTCACGCAGTACGAAGCGGGCCCTTTCAGCGAAGTCTCCGCGACGTTCTCCTACAACGCCCAGCGCGAAGAACGCGTCAACCAGGGAGGCAACGGCAATCCTCTCGGCGCGGTCACCCATCAGTACGAGCGAACCGCCGTCTGGGGCACGAACTTCTACGCCTCGCGGCGCTTCCGCCGCCACGTCCTGCTGCTGGGCGGCGACGGCTATCGCGAGCGCATGGCCGCCCCGGCGTTCACCTTCGACCCGGCCCGCAACACCACCGCCCTGACCCGGCCGCGCGTCCCCGACGGGGCCCTTTATCGCACCTACGGACTCTATCTCCAGCACTCCTTCGAAGCCGATGCCCAAGGCCGCCTCCGCGCCACCGGTGCCGTGCGCTTTGGCGGCGCGTCCTACCGGACGCGCGGCAATCTGTTCAACCTTTCCGACAGCGCCGCCGTGAACGCCATCACCGGCCGCCTCGGCGCGTCGTGGCGGCCCTGGCAGCCACTCGTCCTCCATGCAACGTACTCCCGCGGCTTCCGGGCGCCCAGCATGACCGACCTGGGCACACTCGGCATCCAAGGAAACGGCTTCTTCGAAGCCTCCTATGCAAGCCTCGCCGGCCAGAACGCCTTCCTCGGCGATCGCGCCGACGATCGCGCCCAGAATTCCGGCCGCCCCGTGGCCGCCCTGCGCCCGGAGACCAGCGATCACTACGACGCCGGCTTCCGCTTCACCGGGGGCCCCATCGCCGCGAGTCTCACCGGCTTCACCCTCCGCCTGGACGACCCGATCGTTTCCCAGACGCTTCTCCTGCCCCAGGGCGCCACCGGCCTGACCCTCGGCGATCAAATCGTCTCCCGGCAACTCCCCTCCGGCGCGGTCTTCGTTCCCATCGCCACTAATCCTGTTCTCGTCCGCGGCAACCTGGGCGGCGCGCGCCTGCACGGCCTGGAACATACGTTCGAAGCCCGTCTGACTCCCCAGTGGACTTTCGCCCACAACGCCACCTGGATCTACGCACGCGATGTTCGCACGGGCCTGGCCCCCGACATCGAAGGCGGCATTCCACCCCTCACCGTAAATCCGCGCCTTCGCTGGACCCCGCGCGCTCGTCCGTTCTGGCTGGAAGCCTACTCAACCGTCGCGGACCGCCAGGACCACCTCTCCTCCCTCGCCCTGGCGGACCGCCGCACCGGTGCCACTCGCTCACGCAATAACATCGCAAACTTTTTCAACAACGGCGCACGCGCCCGCGGCCTCGTCCAGAACGGCCTGCTGGTTCCCACGGGCGAGACGCTCGCCCAGGTGCAGACCCGCGTCCTGGGCACGGCCACCTCCGCGCCCCTGTTCACGGGCGTCGCCGGCTACGCTCTCTTCGGGCTGCGCGGCGGCTGGCGGATCAGTGAGCGCTCCACGCTGCTCGCCGACTTCAGTAATGTTCTCGACCAATCCCACCGCGGCGTCAGTTGGGGCGCCGACGGTCCCGGCCGCGGGTTCACCGCTCGCTACCGCTTCGATTTCTGAAGCCCCGGGACCACGCGACTAGAAGCCGTCCCAGACGCAAGCGTTAAACCGCTTCATGGTGCGGAAGCCGAGGCTCTCATACAACTGCACGGCCTTGCTGTTCGACGCGGTGACGGTGAGCGTCACCTCACGGCAGCCGGCGGCGGCGAAGGCGGCGAGCGCCGCCCGCATCAGTTCATAACCCACGCCGCTTCCTTTCACGGCCGGGGAGACGCAGACCTGCGTGATGTGGCCGACCTCGCGGGCCACCATGCTGGACAGGCACACGCCGCACAGGCGGCGCGACTCCTTGTGCCAGGCCACGAATGACGCCGGCGCACAGAAGCTGCCGCAGCCCGGGTATTGCACGATGTTGGTGAGGAAGTGGCGGGCTCCGGACGGCGACCGGTACTGGTCGTTGATCAGGCTGTCGACGTGGTTGTAGTAGGCGTCGGCGATGACCTGGGCGGATTCGTCCTGCAGTCCGGCGTGCCAGTTATCCAGCTCCAGTTTGTCGCGCGAGGGGCCTGCCGGCAGGTTCGCGGAGGCCGCCAGATCCAGTCGCATAAAGTTCCGCTCGAAGGTGGAGAGGAAGGGCGCGCCCACGGCGTCGCGCGCCGAAGCGGCGAGCATCATCATGGGCTGGCTTTCCACGCGGCGGACAAAGCCCGGGCGAAGGAGCACTTCGAGCACGGCGGAGAGCAGCGCCTCCTCAGCCTGCGCGGTGCGGTACGCGTCTGCGACGTAGAGATCGCCGATGAGGCCTTTGCGATCCTCGGTGACGTAGTAGCAGTAGCCCACGGCGCGGCCGCCGGCCTGGAGCGCCGCGCCGCTGAGCGCACGCATGCCCACGAAGCGGCGCACCAGGTCGGCCGAGGCCCGGAAATCCCAATGAAGGGACCTGCGCCAGTCCTCGACTTCTTCGGCCAGGAGCGAATCGAGCGCCTCCGCGCGGAGCTGTCGCAGATCGATCACGTGCAGCGCCGGCGGCTCCGGGAGTGCGGCCATTAGGGGATTATAGACCCGGCTCGCCGCCGGTCTTCAAGAACTGTTTGATCGAGCGCACAGCCTGCCGCGTCCGATGGTGATTCTCAATGAACGCGAAGCGGACGTGGC
Organism: Bryobacteraceae bacterium; assembly: GCA_031969915.1. Lineage (GTDB taxonomy): Bacteria > Acidobacteriota > Terriglobia > Bryobacterales > Bryobacteraceae > DALYJJ01. The sequence goes on from DALYJJ010000073.1 coordinate 6,676, forward strand.
CTTCGCCCATCGGCCCGAAGCCGATGCCGGGCGAGACCGCGACGAGCGATTTCGGCCTCGGTCAGCAGCAGCTTCGAGAATTCAAGCGAGCCGAGCGGCTGGAACGGCTCCGGGATGCGCGCCCACAGGAACATCGAGCCTTGCGGCGGCGCCACCGGCCAACCGGCCGCGGTGAGCCCGCTCACCAGCAGATCGCGGCGCTTGCGGTAGAGTTCGCAGATCTTGGCGGTATCCTCCTGGCACTCCCGCAGCGCGATGATCGAGGCGATTTGTATGGGCTGGAAGATGCCGTAATCGAGGTAGCTCTTGATCCGGGCGAGCGCGTTGATCATGCGCCGGTTGCCGAGGCAGAAGCCCACGCGCCAGCCGGCCATGTTGAAGCTCTTCGAGAGCGAGTAGATTTCGACGGCGATCTCCTTGGCGCCCTCCACTTCCAGGATGCTCGGCGGGCGGTAGCCGTCGAAAGCGATGTCGGCGTAGGCGAAATCGTGCACGATCATCGAACCGTGATGGGCGGCCAGGCGGACCACTTCTTTCATGAACGCCAGGTCCACGCACTGAGTGGTGGGATTGTGCGGGAAGGAGATCAGAATCATCTTTGGCGTGCGCGAGGAGGTGCGATAGAGGTGCTCGAGGCCGTTCAGAAACTCCGCGGGGTTGGGCATGGGCAGCATGCACGCGTGGCCGTCGGCCATCACAACTCCGTACTGGTGGATGGGGTACGCGGGGTTGGGGGAAACGACGGCATCGCCGGGGCCGATGGTGGCGAAGAGCAGGTGCGCCAGGGCGTCCTTGGCGCCAATGGTGACAATGGCTTCCTTCTCCGGATCGAGTTCCACGCCATACTTGGCCTGGTAGCGCTTGACGATTTCCTCGCGCAGCTTCGGAATGCCCTTCGACAATGAATACCGGTGGTTTCGCGGATTCCGAGCCGCTTCGACGAGCTTCGAGACCACCGCTCGCGGCGTGGCGCCGTCGGGATTCCCCATACCGAAATCGACGACGTCTTTCTGTTCGGAGCGCAGCCGCGCCTTCATTTCATTCACCACCGCGAAGACATAGGGCGGCAATTTCTGGATCCGGTAGAACTCACCGGCGGACGAAGACATACGTTTTATTGTAGTGGTTCCAGTACTCAGAGGCCTTGCCGAAAACCTCCGTACCGGAGAAACTGATGCGGCGGGATGAGGAACTGGACACAGGACGCGGCTTTCGTGTTGCGCTTCACACGCAATTGGATCCACTACGGAATGCTGCTGCACGTCTTCGTCTGCACCGTGGTGGCGGCCGCCGAAGGACTCCTGGCCGGGCAGCGCTAGTAGAATAGGGCGTTATGCCGAAGTGGGCGGCGGCCGCTCTGCTTGCCGCGATCGTTCTCTTTTTCTGGATTGCCAATCGGGGCGCCTACAAAGGCTATTTTCAGGACGACGACCTGGACAACCTGAGTTGGACGCGCGACGCGCAAACCTCGGAATTCCTGCAGGGTCTGGTGGACCCGCGCTTCTCGAAGTTCAATTTCCGGCCCGCCGGGCACTGGTACTACCGCGTGTTGGGCGCCACGGCGAAGTTGCACTATCCGCCGTATGTAGCCGTGCTCCAGTTGCTGCACATCGTGAACATCGTGCTGCTCTGGCGATTGGCGCGGCGGCTGGGCGCGACCGTTCCGGCCACGGCGGCGGCGGCGCTCTTTTTCGCTTTCCACATGGCGGCGTTCGACGCGTATTGGCGGCCGATGTACATCTTCGACGTCGTCTGCGGGCTGTTCGTGTTGCTCTCGCTGCACGCCTACCTGGCCCGCCGGCTGCTCCTCAGCCTGGGAGCCTTCTGGCTGGCCTACAAAGCCAAGGAAGTTGCCGTGATGCTGCCGCTGGTGCTGCTGGCGTACGAAGGCTGGCTCGGCCGGCGGGAGTGGAAGCGCCTGATTCCGTTCTTCGCGATCTCGGCATCGTTCGGCCTGCAAGCGGTCTTCGCGAACCGCGGGAGCGACTCCGCCTACACGCTCCGATTCACGCCGCAAGCGTTTCTCACGTGCCTCAAGTTTTACGCAGGCAAGATTTTCCTCGCGCCCTTCGCGGGCTTCGTTCTACTGCCGGCGCTCTGGTTTGTGCGCGACCGGCGATTCCGTTGGGGCGCTGCCGGTTTGCTGCTGCTGCTCCTGCCCATGCTGTTCCTGCCGGGGCGGCTCTTCGCGGTCTATCTGTACGTGCCTCTGATCGCACTGTCACTGGGGATGACGTCGCTCTTCGAGCGTCTGCCCGCTCCCGCCCTGATCGCGGCGATGGCCGTCTGGACGGGCGTGAACTTCAACGTGATGCGAACGCTGCGGCACGAAGCGCTAACGGCGGCGCACGAGAATCGCGCGTACGTCGGGGAAGCGGCGCGGTTCTTCGAACGGTCCCCCGCCGTCCAGACCGTGGTCTACGACGGCGCGCCGCGGGCCATGCACCGTTGGGGTGTGGAGGCGACCATGCGACTGGCGTCCGGCCGCTCCTCGATCGGTATCGTCTGGATGAACGACAAGCAGGCCTGGCAGGCGCTGCAAGGCGAGTCGGTAGCCGTGCTGAGTTGGTTCGCTCCCACGCAGAAGCTGTTCGCGGTGACCAAGAAGCCGGGCGAGCCGGACCGCGCCTTCATCCGTATGAGCATGGAGACGCCGGTATGGCAGTTGACCGAAGGCTGGTTTCCGTTGGAAAGCAGCTTCCGCTGGATCCGCCCCTACGCGTCCGCGCGGCTTTGGCGCCCGGCGGAGGCGCGCGCCTTTGAGATGACGGTGAACATGGGCAAGGTGCAACTGGGGGAGATGGGGCCGCCCGAGGTGGAAGTGAAGATCGAAGGGGCGAGCGCCGGGCGGCATACGTTCCGGCAGCCAGGCTGGGAGACGGTGCGGCTGGCCGCGCCGGCGGGGGCGCCCGGGGCAGTGAAGGTCGAGTTTGTGGTGAGGCCGGGCTACCGGCCGAAGAACGGCGATCCGCGCACGCTGGGCGTCGCTGTAGTAGCATTCGGTTTCACCCAAGAGGCTCCGTGAAGATTCCTCACCTGCGCTGGATCATTGCCGCGCTGCTGTGCGCGGCGACCATGATCAACTACGCCGACCGGCTGACCCTCTCGGTCGTCTCCGTCGACATCCGCAAAGAGTTCTCGCTCGACGAGCGCGACTATTCGCATGTCGTGACGCTGTTCCTGGCCGCCTACGCGATCATGTACGCGGGCTCAGGCTACCTGGTGGACCGGCTGGGCACGCGGCGCGGCTTCGCGATCTTCATCCTCGGCTGGTCGGCGGCGCAACTCGCGCATGCCTTCACGCGCGGCAAGTGGTCGTTGGGCGGCGCGCGCTTCGCCCTCGGCCTCTTCGAGCCCGGCAACTGGCCCGCCGCCGCGAAGGCGGTTGCCGAGTGGTTCCCGGCGCATCAGCGGGCGCTCGGCGTGGGCATCTTCAACGCCGGCTCGTCACTCGGTTCGGCGCTCGCGCCGCCCATGGTTTCATGGCTCACGCTCAGTTACGGCTGGCGCACGGCGTTCCTGTTCACGGGGGCCCTGGGCCTGGTCTGGCTGGTGTTCTGGCTGCTGCTCTACCAGCCGCCGCACAAGAACCGCTGGCTGCGAAAAGAAGAGTACGACACGTTCCGCGACCATGTGCGCCCGCCCGAAGAAACGCGGCCCGTGAAGGAGAAGATCGACTGGCTGAAGATCATGGGCATGCGCGGATGCTGGACTCTGATCCTTACCCGCTTTCTCACCGACCCGGTGATCTACTTCGTGATCTTCTGGCTGCCCGAGTACCTGCGGCGCGAACGCGGGTTCGACCTGGCGATGGTCGGCAAGTATGCGTGGGTGCCGTTCATCTTCGGGGACATCGGCTACGTGTTCGGCGGCTGGCTGTCCGGGCGGTTGATCCGCGCCGGCTGGACCCTGCCGCGGGCTCGGAAGTTCGTGATGGCCGTGGGCGCCTCCGTGATGCCCGCGGCGATTCTCGCGCCGCTGGTGCCCACCTGGTGGCTCGCTCTGGGCGCCATGTGCTTCGTCACGTTCGGACACGCGCTATGGGTGGCCAACCTGCAAACACTGCCCACGGACATGTTCAAAGCGACTGAGGTGGGCACGGCGACCGGTTTCGGCGGGATGGGCGGAGCGATCGGCGGTATGCTGGCCAACCTGGGTACAGGGGCCTTTGTCGCGGCCTCGGGCACCTATGCGCCGATCTTTCTGATCGCCGGCTTGATGCATCCCATTTCGGCGCTGCTCACCTACTGGCTTCTGCCCGACCGCTTCTTCCGCCGCGCGGAATAGCGGTACCATCGCAGGAACGCACCTGCAGGCTTCACGTTCCGGAGACGCCGCCATGATCATCCGTGCCGCATTCTTAATCGCCCTCGCCGCGCTCAACGCCGCGGCGCAAACCAACTCCGCCGCCGGCCTCGCCCAGTTCTTCAAGGAGTGGCGTGAGTTCCAGCACCCGGCGATGATCGACGGCGTGCCGGACTACACGCCCGCGGCGATGAAGAAGCAACATGCCGCGCTGAAAGCCTGGCAGAAGCGGCTGGAAGCCTTCGACGTCGCCATCTGGACCACCGCGCAGAAGATCGACTACAACCTGATCCGCGCGGAGATGAACGGGCTCGATTTCGATCACCGCGTACTTCGGCCGTGGTCGCAGGCTCCGTTCTTCTATCGAACGATTTTCGCCGCCGAATCCGACACCCCGTTGCACGAAGGCCCACACGTCTACGGGGCGCTGGAGCTCTGGCAGTATTCGTTGCCCCTGGACGCGAAGAGCGCGGCCGAGGTGACGGCAAAGCTCGAAGCCATCCCGCGCCTGTTGGCGCAGGCCAAGAGTAACCTGACGGAGCCCAACCGGGACCTCTGGGAACTGGGTATCTGGAGCAAACAAGGGGAAAGCCGCGCCCTAGCCGCGCTCGCTCAGCAGAGCCCGAACGTAGCCGCGCCGGCCGCGAAAGCAAAGGCCGCCGTGGACGAGTTTATCGACTGGCTGCGGGCAGGGAGCCGGACGATGAAGCGGGCGCCGGCAATGGGGAAGGCGCACTACGACTGGTATCAGAAGAACGTCCACCTTTCGACCCACACCTGGCAATCGCTGCTGCACATGATGGAGCGCGAACTGGCCCGCTCGCTGGCCTCGCTGCAGTTGGTCCGGCACCGGAACCGGCGCTTGCCCGAGCTCACCTTGCCTGCCTCGCTCGAAGAACTGAACCGGCGCAACGACGAAGCGATCGACGAGTTCCTCTCGTTTCTCAAGAACCAGGAGATCTTCACCGTTCCGGCGTACATGAACCTCAACCGGCTGCGGCCCATCCGCCGCCTCCCGGCGAAAGAAGAGCTGGACCTGTTCACCAACGTCGACTACCGCGACTCGCTCCCGTTGAAGTGTCACATGATTCACTGGCTCGAGAAGCAGCGCCTGGATGCGCAGCCGCACCCGAGTCCGATTCGCAGCGCGCGCCTGCTTTACAACATCTGGGACGGAAGGTCGGAGGGTTTCGCCACGGCCTGGGAGGAGGCGATGATGCAGGCCGGCCTCCTCGACAACCGCCCGCGCGCCCAGGAGCTGATCCACATCATGACCGCGGTTCGCGCCATCCGCGGCATCGCCGACCTGAAGTTCCACTCGGGCGAGTTCACGCTCGATCAGGCGAAGCAGTACATCGTCGAGACCACGCCTTATGGATGGTTCAATCCGAAGGGCAATACGGTGTGGGTGGACATGGCGATTTACGCGCATCAGCCCGGGTATGGGACCACGTACCTGGCGGGCAAGATCGATTTCGACAAACTGATCGCGGACGTGGCGCGGGCCCGAGGCACCGCGTTCACCATGAAGCCGTTCCTGGACGAGTTCTTCGACAAGGGCGTGATCCCGATGTCCACCATTCGTTGGGAGATGACGGGCGATGCGAGCGAGGCGCGGGCTCTGGGGCTCCGCCACTAGAAGGGCGCCGATGGGCGTACACTCCTAGCCATGCGCCCCCGCATCTTCGCTCTTTGGCTCTCGGCCGGAGTTCTTGTCTTCCCACAGACCCGCACGGTGGTGACGCCGCCCGACACCGGCGCCGCCTTGGTCAACCCGATGATGGGATGGCAATTCCATCACTACGACAACAGCATCAAGAAGTACGGACTCGAACTGGAACCTTCGGATACGGTGGAGGAGTTTCCGGGCGCGAGTTCGATCTACCTGCGCCTGGCATGGTCGTTTATCGAGCCGGAGGAGGGCAAGTTCAACTGGTCCATCGTGGACACGCCGATGCAGCGTTGGGTGGCGAAGGGGAAACAAGTCGCACTGCGCTTCAGTTGCTCGGAGACGAATCCGGAGATCCCGTATGCGACGCCGGAATGGGTCCGCAAGGCGGGGGCGAAAGGTTACTTCGTCACCTCCCGAAAAGGGATCGATCCAAACGGCACGCTTTGGGAGCCGGACTACGACGACCCTGTGTTCCTGGCCAAGCTCGACCGGTTTCTGGAAGCGGCCGCGGCGCGGTACGACGGCAATCCGCACGTCGCCTTCGTCGACGTCGCCTCGTTCGGCGTGTGGGGCGAGGGCCACACGTTCGCCACGTCGCGACTGCCCTACAGCGCGGCCACCATACGCCGGCACATCGACCTGCATCGCAAGCACTTCAAGCGCACGCTCCTGGCGGCGAACGACGATTTCGCGCATCAGGGCCGCGGCCTGGAGGTGATCGACTATGCGCGCGGCCACGGGCTTACGCTGCGCGACGACAGCATCCTGGTGCAGGGCGGAGAGCAGGCCTACCATCGTCCGTACCTCGCGCCGCTCTTCTGGCCCGACCGCCCGGTGATTCTGGAGGGCGAACACTACGGGCCCTCCGTACAGCGCGGCGCATGGCAGGACGGTAGCCGCTTCCTGGACGCCGTGGAGGACTTCCACGCCAGTTACGCGACCGTGCACTGGTATCCGCGCGAGTTTCTGGAGAAGAACCGCGACCTGATCGAGAAGGTAAACCGCCGCCTGGGTTACCGCCTCCAGTTACTCGAAGCGTCCTGGCCCGCGGAGGTGAAACCGGGCGAACCACTCCTGGTTGGCTATCGATGGCGCAATGCCGGGGTGGCGCCGTGCTATCCGGGCGGATACCCGGCGGTGACCTTGAAGGACGAGAAAGGCGGCATCGCGGCGGTCTTCGCCGACGAGGAGTTCGACGTGCGGACGCTGCCCGTGGGCGCGCCCGGCAAGGCTCATCCGGTGGGCCGCGAGTTGAAATCGCAGTCGCAAGCCTCGCGCCCTCTGATCGCCTTTACGCTGCCTCCTCCGAACATCCTGAAGCCGGGAACGTACTCGCTCTCCATATCCGTGGGCGACCGGACGGGCACCCCGGCGCTGGCCCTGCCGCTGGCCGGCGGCGACGGCGCGAAACGGTACAAACTGGGAACAGTGACCATTCGATGATCAGGCCGTACACCGCGCTCTGCGCCGCCTTTCTGCTGTGGACCGGATGCCGCCCGTTCCCGGCGCGTATCGTCTGGCAGCCGCTGAACGAGCCGGGAGTGGGCGGGGCGCTCACCGCTATCGCGGTTCATCCGGCGAATCCGGAGCGGGTGTTGGCAGCGGGCGATATGCTGGGCGCGGCATATTCGAACGACGGCGGCCAGAGTTGGCAGGTCACCACCGGCTTTGTGAGTTGGGAACTGGGCGAGTTCACGTTCCATCCGCGCAACCCTGAGGAAGTCTGGGTGGGAACGATGTCCGGCCCGCACCGCAGCCTCGACGGCGGGCGGACGTGGACGCTGCAGCGCGAGGGGTTCCCGCCGGTCTCCGCCGGCCACTACTCGGCGCCGGTTCAGAAGATCCTGTTCGACGAAGCGAACGAGCGGCGGCTGTTGGCGTTCGGCGGTTCGCACCGGCGCTGGGCCTCGCCGGGCCGACCCGAGTGGGGCGCCGTCTGGGAGAGCACCGACGGGGGCGAGAACTGGCGGCGGTTGGCCACGATCGGCGGAGGCGTCAACATCACGTCCGCGGTGGCCGCGCCGGGGGTGCTTTACTCTTCCACCTATGGGCGCGGCGTGTATCGGTCCGAAGACGGCGGCGCGGGGTGGGCGGAGTGCGGCGCGGGTCTCGCGAACGCGAATGCGTACCAGGTGGCGGTGCATCCTTCGAACCCTCGGACGGTGTGGGCCGCGCTCGACAATGCTCGCGACGGGGCGACGCTCATCGCGGGTTCCATTTTCAAGTCAACGGACGGTTGCCGCTCGTGGACTGAATCCGGCGCCGGTCTGCCGCGGCGCACCAACAGCGACACGAACCTGATGTCTCGCCACGCGGCAATCGCCGTCGCCCCCTCGGACCCCAATCGCCTTTACACCAGCGACACTTCGTTTTCGCAGGCTTCGGTATGGCGGAGCGACGACGGCGGGACGAGTTGGCGCAGCGTTCTCAACTACGGCAACCGGAGCCGGTGGCCGATGCCCTTCAACAACGGCCCGGGGTTCGAGTGGATCGCCGTGCATCCGTCGGACCCAGGCGTGGTGTACCTGGCAAACCAGGCGAACATTGCGCTCACTCGCGATGGCGGCGAGAGCTTCCTCGATCTGGGCTCGCACCTGGTGAGCGCTTCCGACCGCCAATGGAAAGGCCGAGGTTTCTCCGGCCTGGTGGCGGTGAACTTCCGCTTCAATCCCGCGCGGCCCGGGCACGCAGTCTTCAGCGCGATGGACGACGGCAAGATCTGGATGAGCGACGATGACCTGGCGACGTGGCGATACCCGGGCGCGCCAGTGCCGGCCTACAACGGCGGAAACGACGCGGCGTTCGCAGGACCGGAGGGCGCCGTGATCTACTCCACCTTCGGCCAGGACAGCACCTTTCAAGGGATCGCGAAATCGAGCGACGGCGGACGTACGTGGGCCATGCTGGCGGGTCCGGAACGGGGACTGCCTTCGCTGGGCGCGGCGAATGGCCGGGCGCGTGGGGTGTATGCGATCGCCGGCGAGCCGGATCGCGCCTTCGCCGTGATCGGCAACCGCGTGATGTCCACCTCGAACGGAGGCGCGATGTGGACCACGGTGCTCGAACAGGCGGGCCTGGCGTGGCTGGCGGGTAGTGGACGCACGGTGTACGCAACGGCGGCCAATGGAGTCTACCGGTCAGAGGACGGCGTCAGCTTCAACCTGATGGCAGGTTCCCCGCGCGAGGCGTGGCGCCTGGTGATCGACTCGCAGGCGGCCCAGACACTCTACGTCACGAAATGGCGAAAGGCCGACGGCGGGCTGTGGCGGCACCGCGACAATCGATGGACGCGCATGCACGACGGGTTCTACATCCACGACGTGGACGTTCACCCGCGTGACTCCCGCCGCATCGCCTTCGCCACTTCCGACGATCCCTATCACGACATCTCCGGCGCCACCGGCGTCTACTACAGCGACAACGGCGGCGAGACGTGGACCCAGGAGAACTGGGGCCTGGCCATGCTGCGGGCCCCGGTCATCCGCTTCGACCCCCACAACCCGGCGCGGCTTGTTCTGGGCACCGCCGGGCGCGGCTATTTCGCCGGGCGTCTGCTGTCGCCGCCCTAGCCGCCGTTACGGTGTTCCAAGTGCGAGAGATGTTGTACTCCCCAAGCCCAGAGCGTTTCAAAAACCGGACCGAGTGTCTTTCCCTGATCGGTCAGTTCGTAGTGCGCGCGAAGGCCTGGTTTTCCGGGGGCATGTCGAAACACCAGCCCCTCGGCCTCAAGTTCCCGCAGTTGCTGGCGAAGCACCTTCGCCGTAACGCCATCCATAGACCGAAGGAGATCTCCGAAGCCGCTGCAACCAGTGTTCAAACGTTCAAAGATCATCGGCTTCCAGCGACCCTCAATGACGCGAATCGCAGTGTAGAGGGGACATCGATCCCGCTCAGCGTAGCTTTTGGCCGTTTTCTTCATCGCTGCACAGGACAGGTTACTTCAAAGTACCCTCTTGCGCACTCGATGGATCTCGCTTAGGTTGACAACATGTCCTCAGCCCGACTGTTTCGCGTTATCCTGCCGGTGTCGAATATTGAGGAAGCGGCCGCCTACTATGCGGCCGTGCTGGATGACCCCGGACAGCGAGTCTCTCCCGGCAGGCATTATTTCGGTTGTGGCCAATGTGTTCTTGCCTGCTTCGATCCGCGGGCGGACGGCGACCCCTGGGACTCGCAGCCGAATCCGGACCACGTTTACTTCGCTGTGGACGACCTGGAGGCGTACTTTCGACGAGCGGCCGCGCAACCGAAGGGCGCAGTTTTGCGGCCGATAGAAACGCAGCCATGGGGCGAACGCAGTTTCTACTGCCGCGATCCCTTCGGTAACAAATTGTGTTTCGTCGATGGGTCGACCACCTTTACCGGTCATCCGGCTTCTCATTGACGCGGCTGTTTAGCCGGGCGGCTGCTGTCGCCGCCCGAGCCTCCGCTACGGACGCGCGTCACTTCGAGCCGTCTGATTCGGCCCAGGCGATGTACTTCTTCGCAATGTCCGTGCCCAGGTTCACCCCCGCGCGATTGTCCATCGGGAAGTGAATGCCCGCCCAGATACGCGAGTCGCCGGCTTCTTTCGCCTGTGCGCGGATGAACGCCGCGCGGTCGGGGAACAGATACGCGAGCAACTCGCCACGCGAAGTGGAGAGCACCGAGTGGTTCGACGGATACGAAGGGAAATTGGGCGCGGGGAAGAGCGGCACGAGGGTTGAGTCCACTTGCGCCGGCCGCGGATACCAGTAGGCGTACTTGCCGTCCTGGCTCGCGATGAAGGCGTCGTACCCGGCCGCGCCGATCAGCGCGTAGGCCCGCGCCGCGCGGGCTGGTGCGTCCTCCATCCGGTCTTCCAACACCCAACGGTTCATGTGCACCAGCGCCCAGGGGAACACTCCCTCCGGCGTCTGCCAATAGAACGCCTTGGCATTCGTTCCGAAGTTGGACGAGGTGAGCGACCGAGGGAAACTCTTGACAGCGGCCAACTCCGCGGCGGCCTCCGCCGAACCGCACGGGGGCGGCGGCGCGGGGCGGAACTCCGAGGGTGAGGCGAGCAGAAGCGGCTTCCAGTTCGCACCGGTGACATTGCCCGGATTCGTCCCCGTCCATTGGCAGGGGCCGGTGGGCACGGTGCCCGTCCACGGCAGGTCGGAACCGTCGGCGCGCGCCTTGGCAATCACCTGCTCCGCGACGCGCTTGCCGAGGTCGCGCCCGGCGAAGTAATCCGTCGGCATTTCGACGCCCGCGAACAGGCGCGACTTGCCTGCCTCTTCGGCCCAAATCTCGAATTGGTGCGCTTCCGCGGGCACCAGGTAGGACAGCACGGCCGCGGCGGCGAAGGCCGTGGCTGCATAGTCGGATGGGTACGAGGGGCTCCGCGGCTCCGCCACCCGGGGCTCGATCCGTTTGTCGAGCTGCGCGGGCCGTTTACGTCCGTACTCCTGCTTCGCCTTGGAGGCTGCAACCGTCGCGTCGTAAATGGCGATTGCGACGTAGGCATAGGCCCTCGGGAAGAAGTTCCCGACCGGCTGCCCGGCAATCTGCCGGCGGGTCACCAGTTCCATCCAGCGATACGCCGGCGGACCCGCGTCCCAATAGCGGATCTGCGCGACGATCCCGGGGTCCATTTCGCGAACCGCACTTCGGACCCAATCCAGCTCATCCCGCGTGTCGCCCATGCCCGGCGGCGCCGGAACGCCGTGCGCGGCTCCGGACGGAATGACCCACGTCTTCCAGTCTCCCGGATGAGACGTATCATGCCCCAAGAGCAGGGCGGCCGACGCTGCGACGAAGAACGCCGAGCGTACAAAACGTTTGAAACGAAACATACTGGTTCTCCTCCCGATCGGGGCTGGCCTTGACGGCCCTGCCCTCGTCACTGGAGAAGCGCCAACGGGCGGGAGACTTTGCAAGAGAAACGCGCGGCGCGGCGGGGTGGTACAAAGAGGCTATGTCCGACCTTGCGGCCCAGTTCGCTCAAGCCCAACGGGAGATTCAGCCGGAAAGCCCCGACAACAACACCAAGCTCAAGCTGTACGCGCTTTACAAGCAGGCCACTCTGGGCGACGCGGCGGGCGAGCGCCCGGGCGCGTTCGACTTCGTCGCGCGCGCGAAGTTCGACGCCTGGAGCGCGGTGAAGGGAACCTCGGCCGAGGAGGCCATGCGGCAATACGTCGCCATGGTCAATACAGTCCTCGGCCGTTGAGCCGCCCGCGGGCGTCAGACGCTGGGAACTACGTCCATCGGACCGTGGTCGTCACAGTGCCCTTCGTGGGCGTGGTGCAGATGGCCGTCCACGAGGTAGTCCACGTGGCCGCCGTGCGGAATCGCCGGATGCCCGCAACCGGCCCCATGCTGGTGGTCTTTCTCGTGGCCCGCGCAGACATGCTCCGGGGTGCACGCCTCCGGGTTGGCCGCGCTCACCGCAACCACGTGCTCGTCGACATGGTCCCCGTGCATGTGATGGAGGTGCCCGTCGTGCAGGTAGTCAACATGTCCGTCGTGCTTGACGCCAATGTGTCCGCAGCCTTCTCCGTGGACGTGGCTGTGACTTTCGTGAATCTGGTGGTCGTTCATCTGGAATGAGTCCTTTCTGAATCGGTGGAGATGCCCGCCGGTCCCTCTGTGGCGTGGGCCAGCGCGTTGATGATCAGTTCGAGAATGTGCTGGTCGGCCAGAGCGTAATTGATGTGCTTGCCCCGCCGCCGGCGCACGACAATGTTCTCCGTCCGCAGCACACGCAAGCGTTGGGAGATGGTGGAGATGCTCTCGTGCTCGGATTCAGCCAGCTCCGTCACGCAGGCTTCGCCCTGGGAGAGGAGCGACAACAACCGCAGGCGGGACAGGTCGCCGACGGCCCGGAGCAGCCGCGCTGTCTTCTCCAGGGATGCCTCCGGCGCGAGGCGCAGTCTTCTTCCCGCTTTGGCGTGATCGCCGGGCGCGCACTCGGGAGGTTTCGCGGTTCGTGCCAAACTCCAGTGTACTACATCATTTGAACAATCGTGCAAGTGTTTGAGCGGCTCCGGCACAAGCCGCGCAGGCCCGCTCGCCGCCCTCCGGTTCCCGCTCACCATCCTCGTCTGGACGGACCCGCGATCTCTGTGCAAGCCTATGTGGTAAGGGGAGAACCGGCTATCGCGCACACGCACACCTATCGGGTTCACGGCATGGACTGCGCCGAAGAAGTGAGCCTGCTGCGCCGCGAACTGTCCAAGGTCACCGGCGTCTTCGACCTCCGCTTCGACGTTCTGCAATCAAAGATGATCGTCGAGTTCAACCCGGCCAAAGTTTCCGACGATTCGATCCGCCGAACGGTGAAGGGCCTTGGCATGGAGGCCGAACTGTGGCGTGAAGAGGCGGCAGGCCGGCCGCCGAGCGGTTTCTGGAAACGCCATGGGCGATCGCTCTCGACCTTGATCAGCGGTACGGCGTTGCTTGCGGCCGTGCTGGAGGACGCGATCACTTCGGGCAACCTGCTGCTGGCGTTCTTGACGCAAGGCGAGGCGGGCGGGGCGCCGGGCGGAGTGCGCACGGCGCTGTTCTTCACTGCGCTGACGGCGGGGTTCGCGCCTTCGCTACCCAAAGCGCTCCAGTCGCTGCGTGCATTTCGCGCCGACATGAACGTCCTGATGCTGGTGTCGATCACCGGAGCGCTGGTGTTGGGCGAGTATTCGGAAGCGGCCACCGTCTCCTTTCTGTTCGCGCTTGCGAATTACATGGAGAGCTGGAGCCTGAGCAAGGCGAAGCGGGCCATTCAGGGCGTGCTGGACATCGCGCCGACCGAAGCCACGGTGCGGCACGGCGACCATGAGCACAGGGTGCCGGCGGCGAAGGTGAAGCCCGGCGACCTCGTCCTGGTGCGCCCCGGCGACAAGATCCCGTGCGACGGCGAAGTCGTCGAAGGCCGTTCCACTGTGGACCAGGCGATTCTGACGGGCGAGTCGGTACCGGTGTTGAAGAGTGTGGGCAGCCTGGTGTACGCGGGGACCATTAACGGCAACGGGGCGCTCGAAATCCGCTCCACCAGGCAGGCTTCGGACACCACGCTGGCACGGATTCTCCGGATGGTGGAGGACTCCACGAACCGGCGTGCGCCGGTGGAGCAGTGGATCGAGAAATTCGCGCGCTATTACACGCCCGCGATGATCGGACTGGGCCTTTCGGTGGCGCTTCTGCCCGGGCTGGTGACAGGCGATTGGGCGCACTGGTTCTACCAGGGGATGGTGGTTCTGCTGATCTCATGCCCGTGCGCGCTTGTGATTTCGACGCCTGTTACGGTCACCGCCGCGCTCACCTCCGCCGCGCGCCGGGGCGTGCTGATCAAGGGTGGCGCGTTCCTGGAGGCCGCCGCGCGTTTGAAGGTGGTGGCGTTCGACAAGACGGGTGTGCTGACGGCGGGCGAGCCCGAAGTTCGCCGGCTGATTCCAGTGGGCGGCCTCGGCGAGGCGGAGGTGCTGGGACCGATGCTCGCCTTGGAGCGGCGGAGCGAGCATCCGTTGGCCCGCGCGATCGTCCGCTACGCCCAGCGCGCGGGCGTGGAGCCGGCGGCGGTGGAGGAGATCGAAGCGCTCCCGGGGCGCGGCGTCCACGGCCGCGCCGGTGGTCACGATTTCTGGATCGGCAGCAAGCGGTTGCTGGAGGAACACAACGCGCATCTGGACGGCGCCGCATCCGCCATCGACCAGTTCGAGGGCTCGTTGGTGGTCTGCGGATCGGACGGCGCGGTGCTTTCGGTGATGGACGTGGTGGATCAACCGCGCCCGGAGGCGCGGGCAGTGGTCGGGGAGTTGAAGACGTTGGGTGTCGCGCGCACGGTGATGTTGTCCGGCGACGGCAGCAGGCTGGCTTCGCGCCTGGCCGGCGAGGTGGGGCTGGACGAAGCGCACGGCGATCTTCTGCCCGACGAGAAGGCGGCCATGATCCGCGGGTTCCGGGAACGCTTCGGGGTAACCGCGATGGTGGGCGACGGCTTGAACGATGCGCACGCGATCAGCGAGGCGTCGATCGGAATCGCGCTCGGCCCCAAGGGCACGGACGTGGCGCTCGAAAACGCCGACGTGGTGGTGATGGCCGACGGGCTGGGCCAGATCCCGTTCCTGGTGCGCCACTCGCAGCGCGCGCTGCGGGTGGTGAAGGAGAACATCCTGTTCGCGCTCGCGCTCAAGGTGGTGTTCCTGGCGTTGGCCGCCGCGGGCGTGGCGACATTGTGGATGGCGATCGTCGCCGACACCGGCGCCACGCTGCTGGTTACGTTCAACGCGCTGCGCCTGCTGAGGGCGCGCTAGCTACACCA
Source organism: Bryobacteraceae bacterium (assembly GCA_031969915.1). Taxonomy (GTDB): domain Bacteria; phylum Acidobacteriota; class Terriglobia; order Bryobacterales; family Bryobacteraceae; genus DALYJJ01. Next base: position 21,933 of record DALYJJ010000073.1, read on the forward strand.
GCTTCGTCCGGCGGATGGGCAGTTCGCGGATCCGCTTACCGGTAGCGGCGAAGATCGCCGACGTGAGCGCGGGGGCGATGACCGGGGCTCCCGGCTCGCCGACGCCGGCGTGTGGCGCCTTCGAATCGACGATCGTCACATCGATGCGGCGCGGGGCCTGTTTCAGGCGCGCGACGGGGTAGTTATTGAAGTTGCCCTGTACGATGCGGCCCTGGCTGGCAGTAATCTCGCCCATCATGGCCAGGGAAACGCCGAACACGGCCGCCCCTTCGAATTGCGAGCGCACCCGGTCAGGCATCAGGATCTTGCCCACGTCGGCGACGGTCCACACGTTGGGAATAGTCAGGTTGCCCTGCGCATCGATGGCGATCTCCACCGCGCTGGCGATGTAGCTCAGGAAGCTGCGATGCGCGGCGATGCCGATGGCCCGGGTCTTCGTGTTCTGGAACTTCGCATAGCCGGACTTTTCGGCGCACATCTCGAGCACACGCCGGAGGCGTCCGGTATCCAGCGGGAAGGTTTCCACGGGCTGGCCGTTGTTCCAGGCCTTGGTGCCGTCTTTGGTGAGGTCCACCGCGCGGTCCGGCCCGATGTTCTTCAGGAAGTAGTCGACGTAGTTGGAGTTGTTCAACCTCGCCATCTCATCCACGAAGCTGTGGATGCCGAAGGCGTGGAAGAGGTGGCAGACGGCGCGCATCCAGCCCTGGCGCACGTGATGTTTGGCGGGGCAGTTTTCGGCGCGGATGTGGGGCACGTCGAAGAGGATTTCGTTCAAGCCCATGCCCGTTTCGAAGTCTGCTCCATAGTCGGCGCCGGGCGCGAACGTCGACAGAATCGGGGGAAACGCGCTACGGAAGAGCCAGGACTCGATCTTCCCGGAAGCATCCATGCCGCCCTTCATGTGCATGGCGGCCACGGAGTGGTAGTAATCGAACCGGATGTCGTCCTCCCGGGTCCAGACCACCTGCACGGGCTTGCCGGAGGCCTTCGAGAGGAGCGCCGCCTCAACCACGTAGTCGGGCTTTGACTTGCGCCCGAACCCGCCGCCGAGCAGCGTGACGTGGCAGATGACGTCCTTTTGCGTGATCCCCAACGCCGCGGCCACGGCGTCCTGCACGGCCTGCGGATTCTGCGTCGGGCACCAGGTTTCCACTTTTCCGTCGCGCCACTCGGCCACGGCCACGGGAGGCTCCATGGGCGCGTGGGAGAGCATGGGCACGTAGTAATCGGCCTCGAGTTTCTTCGCGGCCTTGGCGAAGGCGGCGTCGAAATCGCCGCGGTTGCGCACGGCCTTGCCGGGCTTGTGAACGCTGGCGAACAACTCCTGCTTGTAGGCGTCGGAGTTGAAGCCGGCGTGCTCCGGGTTCAGATCCCAATCCACCTTCAGGCGCTTGCGGCCTTGCATGGCGGCCCAGGTGGAATCGGCGAGCACGGCGACGCCACCCACCTGCTGGAACAGGTGGGGCTGCTTGAAGCCGGGCAGCGTAACTGTCTTCTGCACGCCCTTCACTTTGAGCGCCTCGGCGTCGCTGACGCTCTTCACCTTCGAGTCGTAGACCGGAGGCCGCTCGATCACCGCGTAGAGCATGCCGGGACGCGTGATGTCCGCGCCGAACTGCGCTTTCCCGGTGACAATGCCGTGCTGATCCACCACCGGCACTTCCTTGCCGATGTAGCGATACTCTCCCTGCTTCTTGAAGCGAAGCTCGGCCTTATCGGGCATGGGGAGCGCGGCCGCGGCGGCGACAAATTCGCCGATCGGGGCCGACTTAGCGGTCTTGGCATGGGTGAGTTTGCCCATCGTCAGCGCGACTTCCGCGGCCGGCACACCCCACTTCTGCGCCGCGGCTTTCTCAAGCATCAGGCGCGCCGTTGCGCCCGCGACGTGCATTGCTTGCACGAAGTCGCGCACCGAGCAGGAGCCGTCGGTGTTCTGCGATCCGTACCGGGTGTCGCCGATGGCCTGTTCGACGCGCACGGTCTTCCAGTCAACGTCCAGTTCGTCGGCCACCACCAGCGGGAGCGACGTCTTGCTGCCGGTGCCCATCTCGGAGCGGTGCGCGGTGATCACCACCTGCCCGTTCGGTTCGAATCCAAGATAGACGCTCGGCTGCCAGGAGACGGCCGCTTCGGCCTGGTCCGAGGCGACGCTCGCGCCGAACACCAGCGCGCCCGCCGAGAACAGCGCTCCCAGGAATCCGCGCCGTTCGATGGGCACCACTTCGAGCGACACACCTTCCATGCGCAGCCGCTCATAGGCTTCGCCGGTGAGCTTTTGAATCGCGGATACCGCCCTGGGCGCACCCAGCGCGGCTGCGGCTGCGGCTACCGACTCCGGCCGCGACCGCTTCGTCTCCGTGCCGTCCGGCGCCGGAACGCTCACCCCGTAGTTGATCTTCATGCCTTCACCCCCGCCGCAGCCGCTTTGATCGCCGCACGCACGCGCGTATACGTCCCGCAGCGGCAGATGTTCGCGTCCATCGCGCCGTCGATCTGCGCGTCGGTCGGCTTTGGCGTCTTTGCCAGCAGCGCCGCGGCCATCATGATCTGTCCGGTCTGGCAGTAGCCGCACTGGGCCACTTGCAGTTTCTCCCAGGCCACCTGCACCGGGTGCGTCCCGTTGGGGCTCAGCCCTTCGATGGTGGTCACCTTCCTACCGGCCGCCGCCTTCACCGGCGTGACGCAGCTTCGCACCGCTTCGCCGTCCATGTGCACCGTGCAGGAGCCGCACAATCCAACACCGCAGCCGAACTTTGAGCCCGTAAGCCGCAATTCCTCGCGTAGGTACCAGAGAAGCGGCATTTCGCCGTCCCCATCGAATTTCCGGGGTTGCCCGTTCACCGTGAGTTCGATCATAAGGTTCTGTAATTATACTCGGGTCCTGAATGCAGGAGCCCCCTGTTTCGGAGGAAATCAACGCACATGACGCGCCTCGCCGCTTTCACCGTGCCTGCGCACACGTCCCTCGCCGGCGTGCAAGGCCAGCCGTAGATGCCGGTCTTCACACCCGGGGAGCGCTCCCGCCTCCGCTCGCAGTTGCTCGAGCGAGCGCGGTCCGACGCACACATCTCCGCCGCCGCCGTTACCGGTTCGGCGGCCACGGACGCCGAGGACCGCTGGTCGGATATCGACCTGGCCCTGGCCGTCAGCGATGCCGCCGCGCTGCCTGAGGTGCTCGGCGAGTGGACCGAGGAGATGTATGCCCGGCACGACGCCGTGGATCACACGGACCTCCCGCACGGGCCCTGGCTCTATCGCGTCTTTCTGCGGCGGGACACGCTCCAGGTGGATCTGGCGTTCGTCGCGCAGGACCACTTTCGCGCCCTGGCTCCGTCGTTCCGCTTGATCTTCGGAGAAGCGCAACCACCGGAGCACGCGGCGGCGCCGGAGCGGTCGGGGCTGATCGGCATGGCTTGGCTGCACGCGCTGCACGTCAGAAGCTGCCTGGCCCGGAACCAGTTGTGGCAGGCGGAGTACATGCTTGCGGGCGTGCGGAGCAACGCGCTGGCATTGGCCTGTCTGCGGCACGGCCTGCCCACCGCGCACGGCCGCGGCTTCGACCGGCTGCCGGTTGAGACCCGGTCGGCTTTCGCGGAGACGTTCGCGCGCGGGTTGGACGCGGGGGAATTGCGGCGGGCCTTCGTCGCCTTGCTGGGCGCGCTGCGCGCGGAGATCGGCCGGTTCGACGCGGATCTCGCCGGCCGCCTGGCGGAGCCGCTGACGCGGATGGCGGACTAAGTCTCGAGCGCCCGCTTTCCAACCGGCTCGGGCGGCGATATCGTATTGGCTGCAAGAAGGAGCCCGATGCGAATGAAGAAGAGCACCCTGTCCCGCCGCGACGCGCTCAGCCTGGGCGGCGCGGCTGCGTTACTGCCCCAGACCGCCGGGCGCGCGGCCGCGGGGCCGGCCACGAACTGGCCCATTGTCGAAGGCCCCGGCACGCCGAAGCTCTGCCTGGGTGGGGCGCGCGACGAGACGAGTCTGCGCCGCTACCGGCAACTGGGGATCGACTATCTGATCGGCGGCGGGCCGGGGCCGCTTCCGTGGTCCGAGGCCGCGATCCGGGCGGAGATCGACAAGTGCAAGGCCGCGGGGGTGACGCTCGACAACATGATGATCGGCGGTTTTAGCAACGCCATCTACGCGCGCCCGGAACGCGACAAGGACATCGAGAACGTGATTCTGACCATCCGCAACGCCGGCCGCGCCGGGTTGCCGGTGATCGAATACAACTGGTACGCGCACCGCGCGATGGAGGGCTACTTCGAGGAGACCGGCCGGGCGGGATTGGGACACACCGGTTTCGATTACGAGCGGATGCGCAACCTGCCGCCGCTGCCGGAGATCGGCGCGCATTCGCTCGATACGATGTGGGCGAACATCACGTACTTCCTGAAAGCGGTGATTCCGGAGGCCGAAAAAGCGGGCGTGCGCCTGGCCTTGCACCCGAACGATCCGCCGCCCCTCATCAGCCGCGGCAGTGGGCAGATCATGTCCACGCTGGCCGGCTGGAAGCGGCTGATTGCGATTGTCGACAGCCCCTCGAACGGGATCACTTACGATTGCGGCGTGACGCGCGAGCTCGGCGAGGACCCCATTGAAGTGCTGCGGTACTTCGGCTCGCGCAAGCGCATCAACCATATGCACTACCGGAACGTGATCGTGCGAAAGCCGTACGAGCGCTACACGGAAGTGTCGATTGACGAGGGCCAGGTGGACATGTTCGGCGTGATGAAGGAAGTGGTGCGCCTCAAGTACACCGGGGCGATCTATCCGGAACACCCGCGCGCGCTCGACTACGACCGCGAGGCGGCGAAGGCGGCCGGCGGGCTGCGCGGCTATCCGGGCGGCGGCGGGTACGCCGGCACCGCGTTCTGCGTGGCCTACGCGCGGGCGATGCTGCAGGCGGCGCTGGCCTCTGCTTGAGCCGAAAACCGGGGAACGTCTCGTCCGTCCCCGGTTTTCACCATTCGGCGTAGGGGGTGCCTTCGGAGCTGTTCTTGTCGGAGCCGCTGCGGACGTCGTAGATGCCGGGTTCGGTCTGGTTCACGCTGGTGAGGGCGTCCTCCATGATGATCTTCCAGGAGTCCGCGCTGCCGGTGATGGGGTCCACGGGAATCTGGCGCAGATAGCCCGCCGAAACCAGGTCCTGCAGGCTCTGCGGGGCCTTCTGCTTGTCGAAGGTGAACTCGTCGATCACCTGCCGCAGCACGTAGAGGTTGCTCTTGAGCACGCTCTCCTTTGCGCGTATGATCGAGCGCTGATACATCGGCGCGGCAATGGCCACCAGGATGGTGACGATGGCCATCACGATCATCAGTTCGATGAGCGTGAAGCCGCGGCGGCTACCATTCCGAGTAGGGAGTTCCATCGGGCGCCCTTTCAAAGGTCTTGCTGTAGACGTCAAACACGTGCTCGCCGCCCCAACTGAGGGACTTCGGATCGTCCTTCATGTTGCGTTTGCCCCAGTCAGTGGAATTGGTGAACGGGTCCTTGGGAATGCGGCGCAGAAACTTCATCTTCTTGCCCTCGGCCGTGGGCAGCTTCACGCCCTCGACCAGAATCTCCAGGCTCTCGGGGTAGCCTTCGGTGCCCATCTTCACCTGCCCGAGCTGGCCGGAGTCCGCCATGTCTTTGTACTTGTCGATGGCCATGCGCAGTTCGTACAGGGCGCGCCGGAGATCGCGCTCCTTGTCGCGCCGGACCTTGTACCGGGCCAGCGGAACGGCCATCGCGCTGAGCATCATCATGATCGTGAAGGCCACGATCAGCTCCACCAGCGTCAATCCCCTTTGCCGTCGTCTGCGCATGCCGCCGGGCCCTACTTAATGGTAACGGTCATCGCGGGTGTAGCTACCGGGAGGGGCTGCAACTGCGCGTTCCGCAGCGTCATCTCGGAGAAGGTGACCAACGCCGCGCCCGGCGCCTGCGGTTGCAGCGTGAAGGTCAGCACGGTGCCCGACCCGCTAATGCCACCCGCTCCCGGGAAGCGATTCAGTGCGATGATCGCCTCTCCCGAATCGTTGAGCGTGTTTTCGGAGAAGGTGACGCGCTGGCCGTCGCCGCCGAGGAAGCCGCCCATCTTCACCTCCGCGACCTTCACCAGCTTCGGGTCGAACTTCATGCGCACCATGGCGCTGAAGATGTTGGTCACGTTTTCAATCTGCACCGACACCTGCACGGGCTGCCCGACCTTGGTTTCCAGCGCCGACGGAACCAGTTGGAGACGGGTCTCCGCGGGCGGCGCCTGGGGCTTCGGCGGCTCCACGGCCTTCGGCGCCTCGGGCGCCGGTGCGGGAGCGGCGGCGGGCGATGCGGTGGCCGGCGTCGCGGCGGCGGGCGCCACGCGGGGTGCATACGTTAACTTCACCTGCCCATCGCTGCCGGCCGCGATCACACGCGTGTTGAGCGGGGAAATATCAGGCGACCGCACAATGTGGGGCACCAGGGCAATCATCAACTCGCTTTGGTTGCGGTCCACGGATTCGCTGGTGAAAAGCCGCCGTAGGATGGGGATGTTCGCCAACCCTGGAATGCCGTTCACCGCGCGCGTGTCCTGGTTGTTGTACAGGCCGCCGATGATCGTCGCTTCGCCGTCGCGCAGCCGGATATCGACGATGGTGCGGCGCTGGCCGATGACGGGCTGAGAAAGGCCGCCCACGTTGATCGTGTCGCGCACCGAGGAGACTTCCATCTCGACGTGCAGGGTCACCTCCTCGGCGCCGTGCACGCGCGGGGTGAGATCGACGTTGACGCCGACTTCCGCGAACTGGAACTGGGTGGACACGAGCGGGCTCACGCCGCCGCCGCCGATGCCGATCCCGGGCTGGAAGCTGCCCGTGGCGTAAGGATAGCGGTCGCCCACACGGAGTTGGGCCTTCTCGCCGTCGACGGCCCGCACCTGCGGGCTCTGCAGCACGCGCGTCGAGCGGTCGGTCATCAACGCCTGAAGGATCCCGCCGGGAAGCGTGGTGGTCCAGTCGTTTTCGTTGAGGCGGACGATTTGCCCCAGGCGCAGGCCGCCGCCGCCGGTACCGGTTTCGCCGTCGCCGTTGGAGGGCGCGGTCACCGCGTTGCGCGGCGAGAAACCAATCGGCAGATTCAGCCCCGCCGTGCCGGCATTGGCGATGGTCGCCGCCAGGCTCCTCGACTTGCTCCGCGAAGCCTCCAATACGACCACATCCACCACCACTTCGGCGCGCGGCTTGTCCATGTCGAGCATGAGCTTTTCGGCCAGCGCCACCTGGTCCGGCGTGCCGCGCACCAGAATCGCGTTCAACGAGTTCACGGGAAAGATGCGCCGGATGTCGGTGATGGTGCGAACCGCGGTCAGCCATTCCTGCAGGTCCTGGGGTTTGGTGAGATTGGTCAGGTAGAAGATCTTCACCACGTTGTCTTCGTAGTCGCGCCGCTTCTGCGGATTGTCCTGGGTGACGAAGATCACGTTGGAGGAGAGCGGTTTCCAGTAGCTCTTGGTGAGCGTGGCGATGTGGTCCAGGGCCTCTTCGAGCGTGGTGTTCACCAGGTCGATGTTGAAATTGCGTCCCTGCGCCGAGTACTCCGAATCGAACAGGACATTGACGCCCGCCAGCTTGCCCACCGTTTCGAAGAGCACCCGTACGGGCTGATTGTTCATCTTGAGCGAGCGGACGATGGGATCGACGGGCTTCAACAGGGGCAGCGGCATCAGGCTCTCGGCGGTCTTCTCCATGTCGCGCCGAGCCTCTTCGGCCGGTGTCCGTGCCTTCTCTTCCCCGGTGCTCTCGGCGCCGCCCGCGGCCTTCTTTTTCTCACGCTCGATCATCTGCGAGGTGCGGCGGACTTCCTGCGCGGCGATGCCCGAGGCGGGATCGATCGCATAGGCCTTCATGAACGCATCGAGCGCTTCGGTGAGCTGGCCGGCGTCGCGCAGTTTCTGTCCGCGCGCCACGTGCATCTGCGCCGCCTGGAAGCGAACGCGCCGGGTGAGGATCTGGTACATCGGGTCGGCGGGGTCGGTCATCAGCGCTTCGTCGTACTTCTGGAGCGCGCCGTCCCAGTCCTTCTTGGCCTCGAGTTTGCGCCCTTCCTCGACGAGCTTCTCGCCCTTCTTGGTTCGCGCCTCGCCCGGCGTTTCCATCGTCACGAGCAACCCCAGCAGGGCAGCCGTCCACCGTAAGCTCTTGAGCACACTCATCTTATTCGCTCAGCGCTGTGCTAGGATAAAGATTGCCTTGTACCAATCGCACCTGCGCTCTAAGAGCTTGACGAGCGGGCGCTTACAAGCGTTGAGGGGAAGTTGAAGCAGCCAGACTCCGCCATCAAAATCGTCGCCGACAACCGTTCCGCCGGGCACAACTATTTTCTCGGCGACCGGTTCGAAGCGGGTCTGGTGCTGAGCGGCACGGAAGTGAAGGCCGCGCGGGCGGGCAAGGTGCAGTTGAAGGACAGCTACGCCGAGATCGTGGCCAACGAAGCCTGGCTGATGAACGTCCACATCAGCCACTACACGCACGGCAACATCTTCAACCACGAACCGGTGCACAAGCGGAAGCTGCTGCTCCACCGGCGCGAGATCGACAAGCTGCTGGGCCAGACGCGCGAGCGGGGCCTGACGCTGATCCCCACCAAGGTCTACCTGAAGAACGGCATTTTGAAGTGCGAGCTGGCGCTCGCCAAAGGCAAGAAGTTCCACGACAAGCGCGAAAGTGAGCGCAACCGCGAAATGGAGAACGAGGCGAAGGCCGCCCTGAGCCGGCGCAACGCCCGCAACGAATAGCCCATGCAAATCCGAAAGCGGTTTGCTTGTACTTGACCTTGATGTCGC
>DALYJJ010000074.1:0-11246 GCA_031969915.1 Bryobacteraceae bacterium
CCTGGATGCAACGCCGCGGAAACGACCGCGTGCTGGTGCGGCCTCCGGGCGTTCCTCAAGACCCCAACGCACCCCAGGATCCAAACGCGCCACCCCCCGACCCGAACGCGCCTCAGCAACCGGTGGACCCCAACGCGCCACCTGCCGACCCGGGCGCGCCGCAGCCGGGACAGCCGGTGTATCCAGGTCAGCCCGGACAACCAGGCTACCCGCCAGGCATCCCCGGTTTCCCCACGCCGCCGCCGCAGGGCCAGCCCGCAGGCCAGCCTCAGTACCCAGGCCAGCCGCAGTATCCGGGCCAACCGCAGTACCCGGGCCAGCCCTCGTATCCGGGGCCTGGACAGCCTTCCTACCCGGGCGCGCCGCCGTATCCCGGCCAGCCCGGCCAGTATCCGGGCACACCCGGCGTGAACCCCAACTACCCGGGGCCGGGCCAGCCCCCCGTGCCCGGCTTTCCCGGCATGCCGCCGGGAATGAGCGGGCCGATGACCCCGGGTGGCCAGACACCGGGATTCCCCACGGGCCCCGGATCGGCCCAGAACCAGGCCATCCGCATGATCCAGCAGGCGCTGCAATCGCCCCGGCAGACGGCCTTCGGCCAGCCCGGCGGGATGATGGGCCAGCAAGGCCAGCAGCAGATGGGAGCCGGAATCGCCGGAGTGGCGTCAACGCTCGAGGCGGCGAGCATTCGGGTGTACAACGAGCGCTCCAAGTACAACGAGTGGGAGTTCATCTACGACCCGACCAAGGACAAATCGCGGCAGCGCGCCGCGGGCCAGATGGGGATGACGCCGCAAGGCCAGCAGCAGCCGGGAATGGGGGGCGGACCCTTTGGATCCGGCACGAACACCAACCCAGGCTTCGGCAGCATGGGATCGGGCGGGTTCGGTCAAAGTGGTTTCGGCTCGGGGTCGAGCGGCGGCTTCGGCTCGGGCTCGAGCGGCGGCTTCGGCCCGCCTCCCAGTCCGGGGAGCGGCGCTCCTCGCCGCCCCTGACGCCGGCTACCGCGCGTTCTTCTCGAGCCAATCCAGCAGCACGTTCGACATCGCCTTCACGCCCACCACGAGCGCGTCCTCGTCGGCGTCGAAATCGGCGGTGTGAATCATCGCCGTGATACCGCGTGCCTTGTTGGCGATGCCCAACCAGTACATCACGCCGGGAATCCGCTTCTGGAAATAGGCGAAGTCCTCGGCGCCCATTTGCGGCTCCACTTTCACCGCGTTTCCCTTGCCGAGCACGGCTTCCAATTCGGGGATGGTGGAGTTGGTGAGCGCCGGGTCGTTCGCGGTCACCGGGTTCCCTTCGTCGTGAAACTGCAGTTCGATGGGTGTGCCGTGCGCCTGCGCCACGCCGCCCAGGATCTGCCGCATCAGGGTCTTCGCCTGTTCGCGGACGCCCTCATTCAGCGTCCGCAAGGTGCCGTCGAGCACCACTTCGCTGGCCACAATGTTAAACCGCGTGCCGCCCTGAATTCGCCCCAGCGTCAGGACCAGGGGCTGCGAGGCCTCGATGCGCCGGCTGCGGATGGTCTGCAGCGCCTGAATCACTTCCGCCGCCACGGGCATCGGGTCGATCCCCATGTGCGGGTACGCCCCGTGGACGCCTTTGCCTTTCACCCGGATGGTGAAGGTGTCCGAGGAGGCCAGCAGCGGACCCGGATTGAAGCCGATCTGGCCTCGCTCGAGGAGCGCGCTCGCGTGGAAAGCGAAGATCGCGCCCGCCCTGGGATTCTCCAACACGCCCTCCTGGATCATCTGCGGAGCGCCGCCCACTTCACCCACCGGCACTCCCTCCTCCGCCGGCTGAAAAATGAACTTCACCGTGCCAGGGACCTGGTCGCGCAGCTTCACCAGCGTTTCGGCCACGCCCAGCGCGACGGCCATATGCACGTCGTGCCCGCAGGCGTGCTTCACGCCCACGTTCTTCGACTTGTACGGCACGTCCAACGTCTCCGTGATGGGCAGCGCGTCCATATCGGCGCGCATCGCCACCACCGGACCGGGCCGGCCCCCCTTGAGCAACCCGATCACGCCGTACTTCGCTACTCCGGTCTTCACTTCAAGCCCGAGCGCGCGCAACTTCTCGGCGATCACGCGCGATGTGCGCTCCTCGCGGTTCGACAGCTCGGGGTGCATGTGGAAGTCGCGGCGCGATTCGCTGAGCGCGGCGCGCAGGGAGTCCGCCACTTGCGCGACGCGGTCGCGGCGGGCGGACGGCTGTGCGGGGAGCAGCAGCGGGATTGAGAGAAAGAGGAAGATCGGCTTCATAGGACCGGGCGCTACGGAACTCGTAGTTTCTCATGAAGCGGGAGCCGGGAGCGCCGGGCTACCCGGCTAGCGCGTAGGCAGCGGGAACAGGAAGCGCAACATGGGCGGGACGCGGCGGGCCCAGGCCAGTTCGTTGTGGCCATCGCCCTGCGCCTCCAGGTAGCGGAGGTCGTGGCCCTCCCTCCAGCCTTTGCGAAGGAGCAGTTCCTTCAGCAAGCGAGCGTCGCGCACCGAGACTTCCGGGCTGTCCGATTCGCACGTTCCGACGTCGAGCCAGATCTTCGGGCGCTGCGGGTGGTTAGACTGTTCGAGCGTGCGCAGGATCACGCGGCGGTCCCACCAGAGCGAGGGCGACATGATGGCCAGGCGGCCGAAGACGTGCGGGTACTCGTTCCAGAGAAACAAGGAAACCAGTCCGCCGAGAGACGAACCGCCAAGGCCGGTGTTGCGGGCGGCGCGCCAGGTGCGATATTCGCGATCGATGAACGGCTTCAGCTCTTCCACCAGGAAGCGGCCGTAGTTGATGGCGTTGCCGCCGCGGCTCAGGCCGGGGTCGGGCGAGGGCGTGTATTCGTCGATGCGCGCATCGCCGGCGTTGTGCACGGCGACGATGATCACGGGTTGCATGGCGCGGGCTCGAATCAGCCGCTCGGCGCTCTCGTCCACCTCCCACTCCTGGCCGCGGATGAACGCCGTTTCGCCATCGAAGACATTCTGGCCGTCGTGCAGATAGAGGACCGGATAACGGCGGTCCTCCGTGTCATCGTAGCCGGGCGGCAGGTAGACCAGGACGTCGTGGTGTGTGCCGAGAAACCGTGAACGATAAGTGGAATGATGCCTTACGTCGCCAACCGTCAAACTACAAATTGTAGCGGCTGAACCGGCCCCGCCGCCGGACTAGCGTCCCGCCGCGAGCCAGGCGTATTCGTAAGCGGCGTCGTACATGGCCACGATGTTCGCCACCGGAATGTCGGTCATCAGGTGCTGGGAAGGCGCGATGGTGAGCCCTCCATAGGGCAGAAACGTCTCGACGCGTTCGCGGACCTCGCGGCGCACGTCCTCGGGAGTTCCGAACGGCAGCGTGCCCTGGGTGTCGATGGAACCGTGGAAGCAGAGCCGGCCGCCGTACCGGGCCGCAAGCTCCCGCGCGTCCATGCCCGCGGCCCGCACCTGCACCGGCTCCAGGATGTTCAGGCCCATCTCCAGGAACGTGGGAATCCACTTGGCGACGCTACCGCAGGAATGGTGCATCACCGGCTTGCCGTGGCGCCGCCCGACGTCGTAAAGCCGCTGCAGGTAAGGCCGCACAAACTGGCGGAACATCGGCACGCTCATCATCGGTCCCGTCTGGAAGCCGTAATCGTCACCCGTGAAGCAAATGTCGATGTGCCGGCCCGCCTTCTCGAACAGGATCTCGGATGTGCGCTCCATGAAGCCGGCGATGCGCTCCAGAATCGCGTGCGCCACCTCCGGCCGGTCGTGAATCAGCAGGAACCACCGGTCCATGCCCACAAGCTCGCAGGCCGCCTCGAAGAACCATCCCCAGGCGCCTCCCAGCACAGCGTGCTCTTCGAAGCGCGCGCAGTCTTCCGCGTACCGGTCGTAATCCCACATCTCGGGGGACGGCCAGTGCGGATACGCATCCACTTCGCTGACGCTCCGCACTTCGGCAAGCGGATGCACCACGGCGTATCCGAAGTCCCCCTCACCGGCGCGCGGGATGCCGAAGTAGTCCGTGGGACGGCCTTGGCTGTCCACGAGCGGAAAACCGATCCACCGCGGCTTCGGGTAGCGGAAATCGACGTGCAACCGCTCCATGAGCGCCAGGTCGTCGGCAACGCCGTAGTGCTCGCGCAGCAGCGCGTAGACCTTTGACTCCGCGCAGAAGTCGATCGTGAAGCGATCAACGCTCTGGAACGAGTAGTTTCGCAGCACGCGCTCTTTGGAGGTCATGCGTCACCTCGTCGTAAGCGCAAGCACGGTAGCGTGCGGCTGCGGCGAGAGACCGGCCACGGGTATGGTCACCGTGCCTCCGAACTGGGTGAACTTGAGGGCACGGCCGCCATCCAGCGCCTTCGCAGAAATCACGCGTGCCGCCAGCCCTTTCAGCTCAATGGTCTCCTTCGGCATGTCGAACACATGCAGGTAGAGCGTTTTTCCTTTCGCCGTCATCCGGCCGAAGGGGATCTCCTGCAGCGGCCCGTAGGTGGTGCCGTAGATCGACTCGCCATTCACCGCCAGCCATTGTCCCATCGCCCGCAAGCGCTCTTCGAACTCCGGCTGAATGGTGCCCTGCGGCGTCGGCCCGACATTCAGCAGGAAGTTGCCGCCTTTGCTCGCCGCATCGACCAGCCCGCGGATCAGGTCCGTGGCCGATTTGAAGCGTCGATCGCTCATCTTGTACCCCCATGTGTCATTGATCGTGATGCACGTCTCCCAGGGCTGAAACTCCTCCGGCTTGGGCGCCGCCGTCAGGACGCCGCGGTCGTTCGGGTCCACGTTGCCCACCACCGAACCCTTACGCGGAATCCCTTTGGGCAGCCGCTGCTCGGGAGTCACGAAGTCTCCGGTGAGCCCGATGCGATTGTTGATCAGCGCGTTCGGCTGGATCGACCGGATCAGTTGATGGAACCGCGCGCCCGCGTACTTCTGCTGGTTGTCGAGCCCGTCGAACCAGACCACAAACACGTCGCCGTAGCGCGTGAGCAACTCACGTAATTGCAGTTCCATGTAGTCCAGGTAGAGCGGCCACTCCGGACGTTGCGGCTCGCCCTGCCAGTTGCTCGAAGAGGGCTTCGCCGTATCGCGGTAGCCGGGATGATTCAGGTCGGGGGGCGAGTAGTAGAAGCCCAGCGGCATCCCCTCCGCCCGCGCCGCCTCGGCAAGGGCGGCAACGACGTCCTTCCGGTAGGGTGTGTTTGAGATCTTGTAGCCGGTATACAGCGAATCGTACATGCAGAAGCCGTCGTGGTGCTTGGTGGTGAAGACGATGTATCGCTGTCCGGCGGCCTTGGCGAGCCGCACCCACGCGCGCGCGTCGAACTCCACCGGATTGAATCGCTGCGGGAGTGCCCGGTACTCGGTTTCGGAAATGCCCGAGTTTCCGGGCCGCATGATGGGCCAGGACGCCTCCACGCTGGCCAGCGAATACGGTCCCCAGTGAATGAACATCCCGAACTTGGCTTCGTTGAAGCGGCGCAGGCGCTCCGATTGGGGGTCCTCAGCCCAGAGGAGAGGAAGCAGAAGAGAAGCTGCAAGGAGGGCGGTGGCTTGGCGCATATTCGTACAAAAGCATATAACGGTCTGTAACTCGACGACTGCCCGCCGCGGCCATCGGCAATCAACCCACACCCGCGAACGGCAAGCGTTATCCTGTGCGAATGAAGTTCGCCGCGCTGTTTGTTACCGCTGTTACAGTGTTCGCCCAGGCGCCCTCAACGGAACAATCCGTGAGCTTCCGCCGGCAGGCCGGGGCGGTGGTCTCCCCCGACGGGCGCTTTGTCGCATACGCCTCGCAGAAGACCAACTGGGATGAGAACTCGTTTGAGACGGAACTCTGGATCGCCGACTCGGCGACCGGCAACCGGTATCGTCTCACGGGCGGCAAGAAGTCGAGCAGCAGCCCGGTGTGGTCGCCGGATTCCAAGCGCCTCGCCTTCGCTTCCGACCGGGACGGCAAGCGGCACGTGTATTTGATCTCGCCCACCGGCGGCGAGGCTGTGCAGTTGACGAATCACGAGACGGGCATCGGCGGCTTCGAATGGTCGCCCGACGGAAAGTGGCTGTATTTCACGGCGGGCGATCCGGAAGCGAAATCGCTCAAGGACCGCAAAGAGAAATACGGCGACTTTCAGACGGTGAACGGCGATTACTCGCGGTCGCACTTGTGGCGCGTGCCGGTACCAGCGGCGGAGGATCTCGCACCCGGCAAAGCGAAAGCCGAACGCCTCACGGAAGGCGACGCGCTCAGTGTGCTGGGCTTTGCCCTTTCGCCCGACGGCAAGCGAGCCGCGTTCACCGCGCAAAAGGACCCCGATCTCTCCGCGGAGCCCGCCGATCTGTACGTGCTCACGGTGGCCGACAAGACGATGAAGAAGCTCGTCGAGCAGCGGGGCCCGGAATCGAATCCCGTGTGGAGCCCGGACGGCTCGCGGATCGCCTTCCAGACTGCGAATGGCGAAGAGTTCTACTACTTCAAGAACAACCGCATCGCCGTGGTGGCCGCCGAGGGAGGTCCGGCCACGGTGCTCCCGCTGCAGTTCGACGAGAGCCCAGCGCTTCTGGAGTGGAACGCGGACGGCCTGTATTTTACCGGCCTCCAGAAGACCAGTTCGCATCTTTTTCGAGCCGACCCCGCCACGGGCGCGGTGGAACGGATCACGCCCGCCCGCGCCATTCTGAGCGGGTTCTCCCTGACGAAGGACCGCCAGTGGACCGCCTTCACCGGAAGTCTTGACGGCAGCCTGCCGGAAGTGTGGATCTCGCGCCTCAAGCCGTTCGATGCGAAAAAGCTGAGCAACTTCGGCGAGCAACTGAAGGACTTCCGGCTTTCTGTGCGGGAGGTGATCGAATGGAAGTCCACCGACGGTACGACGATTGAGGGCGTGCTCAGCAAGCCGCGCGACTTCGATCCCTCGCGGAAGTATCCGCTGCTGGTGGTCATTCACGGCGGGCCCACCGGAATCGACCTGCCGCTGTTCCGGCCGGACAACTATTACCCGATCGAGCGCTTCGTCGAGAAAGGGGCGCTCGTGCTCCAGCCGAACTATCGCGGCTCGGCGGGCTACGGTGAGAAGTTCCGCTCGCTGAACGTGCGTAACCTGGGCGTCGGCGACGCCTGGGACGTGGTCTCCGGGGTGGATTCCCTGATCGCGAAAGGCTGGGTGGACAAGGATCGCGTGGGCGCGATGGGGTGGAGCCAGGGCGGGTACATCTCGGCGTTTCTCACCACCACCACTACTCGATTCAAGGCCATCTCCGTGGGCGCCGGCATCTCGAACTGGATGACCTACTACGTGAACACGGACATCCATCCGTTCACGCGCCAGTACCTGAAAGCCACGCCGTGGGACGATCCGGAAATCTATCGCAAGACCTCACCGATGTCGTTCATCAAGGGCGCAAAGACACCGACCCTGATTCAACACGGTGAGTTCGACCGCCGCGTTCCCATCCCGAATGCGTATGAGCTGCTGCAAGGCCTGCTCGATCAGGGCGTACCGGCGCGGATGTACGTCTACAAAGGCTTCGGCCATGGCATCACGAAGCCGAAGGAAATGCGCGCCGTGCTGGACCACAACTACGATTGGTTCTGCGAGCACCTGTGGGGCGAAAAGCCAGCGGCGCGGTGAGCGGCTCCGGAGCTATCCGGGGACGCCGGCGGGCGTGGCGCTTCGCAAGACCACGGTAAACGTCGCACCCTCGCCGGGCGGCGATGACACCTCGATATCGCCGCCATGGTCAAGGAGCGTCTGCCGGGAGAGAGCCAGTCCCAATCCGAGACCGTTCTTCTTGCCTTGCGTCACGAAGGGCTGAAACAGGCGGTCCCGAACCTCGGGCGCGAGCCCCGGCCCCGTGTCCTTGAAGTGGATGCGCGTCTCGCCCTCACCGGCGCTCAGGAAGATCCGCACCGCTCCACCGCCGGGCATGGCCTCAATAGCGTTGGAAATCAGGTTCACGAACACTCGCTCCAGCCGGCCTTGTTCTACGCGCACCTCGGCGTCTTCGCCGGGCTCCAGATCCAGCCGCACGGCGTGGGCTTCGGCCATGGGGCGGCTGTTTTCCACGGCCAGTTCCAGGAGGTCCCGCAGCGACACGGTGTCACGCTCCGCAGTCCGCCCGCGCGTGACGTTGGCGAGATCGTTGAGCATCCCCTGGATGCGTTGGGAAGCGCGGAGCACGTTCCAGGCCAGCCGGCGCCGCTGCGGCTCCGTCACCTGCTCATCGTTCAGCAGCTCGGCGCCGCCGTAGATCGCCGCCAGAGGATTGCGCAGATCGTGCACGATCGAGCTGGCCAGGCGTGCAATGGTGGACATGCGCTCCTGGCGGATCAGTTCCTCGCGAGCCGATTGAATCGACGCCGACATCGTGTTGAAGGTCCGGGCCAGGCGGCCGAGTTCGTCGCCGCTTTCGACCGGTACGCGGTAGCCGTAGTTCTGGCGGGCGATCTCGATGGCGGCGCGATCCAGTTCTTCGACGGGGCGCACGACGCGCCGGACGATCCAATAGGAGATGGCCAGGGCCGCGGCGACGGCAAGCGCCCACAGCAGGAGCAGGTCGCGCCGGAGGACGTCCAGGTGGCCCAGGCTGCCGGTATACGAACGCAGGATGTAGAGCGCCCCGGCGGGCTCACTCCCCGGACCGGTCAGCGGGCGCGCGCGCAGCGCGTAGTCGGTGACGCCGTCGCTCACCCGCGTTGCCGTGGGGTCGGCCCGGATCACGCGCGCCAGTTCTGCTGTCGCCCGCGGGTTCAGCGTGGAGGCGAAGACCCGCTGGTCCCTCAGAAAGAGGAACTCGCTTCCGCCGGTGGATTCCTTCAGCCGCGCCGCCAGGAGGGAGTTCACCGGGTAGCCCGCCACCAGCACGTTGAGGAGATCCCGGCCCGCGCCGGAATCGACGTACACCGGAGTGAGCACCGTCTGGTACAGCTCTCCCTGCACCTGCAGGACTCCCGAGACCTGCTTGGGGAACAGGGGCCGCGCATTGGACACGACGGACCACGCTCCGGCGGAGGGAGGCGGGCCGCCTCCCAGGGAAGCGATCGCTTCGCCGTCCGGCGAGGCCACGAGGAAGAACGCCGACTCCTTGAGGTCCGGCGGGAGCCGGCCCCAGATCTCAGCCGCCGAATCGCGGATCGTCGCCTCATCTCGCGTCCCGAACGCCGCCCGCACGTTGGGCATGCTGCTGAGCACCGCGGTTACGGTTCCCAGCAGTTCACCGCGCGTGCGCCACACCGCTTCGTAGGCCTGGAAACCGTTCTGCACGGCCTCCTCCACGCTCCGTGAGCCGGTATCGATGGCGTGCCGCTGCAGCCACCAGCCGGCGAATGCGAACACCAGCGTCAGCGAAAGCGACGTCGAGATCCACAGCCGCCACAGCAGTTTCACTTGCGGCCTCCGGGATAGAGCGAGTCGGATGCCGGCGGCGGGTAGTCGAGGCCGTACTTGTTCTTGTGGGGAACCGCCAGGAACGCCGCTTCGCTGATGCGGATTACGGGCAGCGTGAGCCCGGCCTCGCTGACCGTGACTTTCGCCGCCAGCTTCGCCAACAGTTCCTGGCTCGCGCGCTCATGAAACACGTTCAGCCGGTACTCGCCGGGCGGCACGTTCTCAATGCGGAGGGACCCGTCGGTCGCGGAGACCGCGAAGAACGGCGTTCGCAGCACCACGATCACGGCGCTCATCGTCGAGTGAATGTTGCAGAACACCCGCACCACGCCTTCACGGCGGAAGGTCACCTTCTGGGTTGTGCCGGGACGGTAGAGGCCGGTGTCGAAGGGTTGTCCGGCGAAGTTCGAAAACGCGTTGTGGTAGATCGGATCGAGATTCGGGAAGTCCACCGTCGCGCCGACCGGGATGGCCAGAAGGTGCGGCAGGAAGCGCTTGTCGCGCTGCTCCATGGTGTGGACCTTCGGCGGCAACGGCGCCGGGCGGCCGAGCGACGGCTCCAGCCACACCACGACGCCCGAGAAGTCCCGCTTCTTGCGCACGGCCGGATCGCGCGAATCGGTGAGTTCGACACTGGTGCGAAAGTCCGCCCCCAACGCCATGCCGATCGCGAGCAGGCTAGAACTGATAAGCGAGCGCCATGTCATAGCGGTTCTGAATGCGGTTCCCCTGGCTGAGATAGAGCGTGCGGATTTGCAGTGCTTCCAGGCTCCAAATGACGTTCGGCGCGATGCGGTACATGAAGTTCACGGCGCCGATACGGTTCTGCGCCACCAGCGTCCTGGAGTAGCGCAGATCGGAGTCCCGGTCGTCGTGGATACCGCCGAAGACGTTGAACGTCAGCCGCGGCGCGACACGCAGCGCCGCTTGCCCCCACCCGCCCCGCGCGTGGATCGGAACCGGCCGGGAGGTCGTCGACAGGGTGAACCCTTGGCGCAGGCCGCCAAAGTGGCCCACGTTCTGTCCGGTGAAAAAGACGCCCGAGAGTTCCAGCCGCGCCCAGGGATTGGCGAACCAGTCGAACGATGCCACGCGGGAGGGCACGGACACCCCGGCGATATGCGTGGTGCTGAAGTGGAAGCCCGGCGCAAACTCCACGCGGCGCGCATCGTCGATCCGGTGGGCGAGTTCAAAGCGCCCCTGCAGGCCGGGGCGCCGCCGGTTGAGAGTGGACGCGGCGTAGTCGGGCGTGTTGGCCAGGTCTTCCACGGTCTGGACCACGCCGGTTTGTGCGCGGAGCGTCGTTGCCGGGCCCAGCTTCAGGCGCTGCTCAAAACGGATCTGGGGCTGCCAGCGCCACAGATTCCCGGCTCCGGCGAGCGGCGAGATGCCGACTTGCGAAAGGGAAGTGGGTTCGCGCGGATTGAAGATGGGCTTCTCAAAACCGAAGGCCAGCGACCGGGAACCCCACTCGATCTCGAGCGTCGCCGTGCGGAGCCGTGGATAGCTGTAGGAGGGTTCGACGAACCCCTCGTAGAAGTCGATGAACATCGAGCCCCTCACCTTGCCGCCGAGCACCGAGGTAGGCCCGTGGAATTCCAGACCGAGGATGGACTGGCGCAGGGTGCCGCCGGCCACCGCGGAGCCCGCCGTGGGCGCGGCCACCACCGTGGTGTCCAGTCCGCCGGCGTTGCGCGTGCCGTACGACGCGTTGAAGAGCGCCATGCCGGAGATCCGCACGGGGAAGCGCTGCGCGGTTTCGACTTTGGTCTGGGCCTGCTCCTCCACGCGGCGCTCCAGAATGGCCGTGGTCTCCGCGAGAGTGCCTGCGGGCGCCTGCGGCGAGGCGGGCGCGGGCGCGATGGCGTCCAAT
>DALYJJ010000074.1:11279-30535 GCA_031969915.1 Bryobacteraceae bacterium
CCGTTCCAGGCGGTCCAGCCGTTCGAGCACGGCTTTCCAGTCTTCGTTGCTCTGTGCGCCCAGCGGCGCGGCCGACGCCGCCATCAGCGCCAGCATGAGTCTACGCATGGGACCCCCTCGCATTGAGTAACGCCTCCAACGCCGATCGGACTTCGGCCGGCGAATAGGGTTTGGCAAAGAACGCATCCGCTCCCAATCGCTCGACACGCTCCCGCGCCGCGGGGTCGCTGGCTCCGCTCACCACCACCACCGGCAGTTGCCGCCAGCGGGCGTCGGAGCGCAAGCGTTCGAGGAGCTCGTAGCCGTCCATGATGGGCATGTCGAGGTCCGTGACCACGGCTTCCACTTCGGTCTGCTCCAGGCGGCGCAAGGCTTCGCGGCCAGTGCAGGCCACGACTACCTCGCCGAGCGACCCGAGCGCGATCTCCAGTGTCCCGGAGTAGACCGGGTTGTCCTCGACGATCAACACCCGCCGTGGCATGGCACCATTGTCCCAACGCGCGCAAAGCGCCGCCTGTTAATTCTATGGCAGGAAGCGGTAGCCCACGCCGTGCACGGTCAGGAAATGGCGCGGTGCGTTGGGATCGGGCTCCAGCTTCTGCCGCAGCTTGACCACGTGCACATCCACGGTGCGCGTGTTGGGAAAGGACTCGTATCCCCACACCTGGTTGAGAATCGCATCGCGCGTGAGGGCGCGGTCCTGGTTCTGCAGGAAGTACAGCAACAGGTTGTACTCCGACGGAGTGAGCTTCACTTCTTCCTTGCGCCGCGTCACGACGCGCCGCTCGATGTCCACTTCGGTGTCGGCGAACTGCAGGATCTTCGGCTGATCGGGCGCGGCCCGGCGCAGCAGGGCCCGGATCCGGGCCAACAGTTCGCGCCGGCCGAAAGGTTTCCCCACATAATCGTCCGCGCCGATCTCGAGCAACAGCACCTTGTCGATCTCGTCGTTGATCGCGCTGAGGATCAGGATCGGCGTCTTCACCTGCGAACCGCGCAGGTTCCGGCAGATCTCGACGCCGGACATGCCGGGCAGGCGCAAATCGACGATCAGCAGGTCCGGGCGCGTGGTCAACGCCGTGTCGTACCCGGCGCGCCCGTCCGCCGCCTGCAACACCCGATAGCCCTCCTGTTCGAGCATCACGGC
The DNA here is from genome assembly GCA_031969915.1 of Bryobacteraceae bacterium. Classification (GTDB taxonomy): domain Bacteria; phylum Acidobacteriota; class Terriglobia; order Bryobacterales; family Bryobacteraceae; genus DALYJJ01. The sequence goes on from DALYJJ010000074.1 coordinate 12,427, forward strand.
GATGGTGTCGCGAAGGCTTTCGTCGTCGTCGATGACGAGGATGGTCTGCATGGCGCTTCAGAGCGATTGTAACGCCGCCCCTCACCGCCCTCGCCATTGGCTCCGGCAGACACCTGCTTGCCGGTGGAGGGAAGTTCGCCGGCACAAGCATCCGCGGAAACCGAAAGCCCCACCGGATGCATCTGGTGAAGTAGCTAAGATTGAAGTCAGGAGCTTCTTCGACGATGAAGGCTTTCTTATCGCTACTGCTGGTTCCCCTTTCCGCATTCGCCCAATACAAAGCCGAGCCTGCCGGGGCGCCGGCCGCCGGCATTCCGCCGGAAGTGGCGGCGGTGCTTCAGCAAGACGGCCATCGGATTCTGGACGCCGGGGGCAAGCCGTTGATTGAAGTTTGGTTTCGCGGCGCACTCCCCAAGGCATCGCTCACGGAAGAAAACGCGACCATCAACACCGTCGCGCACGGCGCCTTGCTCGGTGTGATGAAAATCCTCGTCAACTACCCCGACCGGCGGGGCCAGACCATCAAGCCCGGCCTCTACACGCTTCGCTACAGCCTGTTCCCCATTAACGGCGCGCACCAGGGCGTCGAGCCGCAGCGCGACTTCCTGTTGCTGCTGAACGCGGACACCGACAAGGACCCGAATTCAACTCCCGACTACAAGGCGGTGACCGACCAGAGCATGAAGGCCGTCGGTGCGGCGCATCCGGGCGTGCTCAGTATCTGGAAGGCCGAGGCCGCCGAACCGCTGGGGTTCGCCAAGGAAGGCGAAAGCGATTGGGCATTGCGCGTGAAGATCGGCGACCTGCCGCTGGCGGTCATTCTGTTCGGACAGTCGGCGCACTGACGGCCCCTATAATGGCGGTATGTCCTTGAGCGTTGCCGGCCTGGCGGCGCCGGACGTGATCGCGAAGTACGAGCCCGTGATTGGGCTTGAGGTACACGTCCAGCTCGCCACGAACACCAAGATTTTCTGCGCCTGTCCCACAGGCTTCGGCGCGCCGCCCAATGAGAACGTTTGCCCCGTGTGCCTGGGCCTGCCCGGGGCGCTGCCGGTGCTCAATCGGCAGGTAGTGGAACTGGCGCTACGCGCGGGCCTCGCATTGAACTGCTCGATCCGCGAACACTCCGTCTTCGCCCGCAAGAACTACTTCTATCCGGACCTGCCGAAGGGCTACCAGATCTCGCAGTACGACAAGCCGGTGGCCGAACACGGCGCGGTTGAGATCGAGACCGGCGGGGGTCGCAAACGCATCGGCATCACGCGCGCGCACCTGGAGGACGACGCCGGCAAGAGCCTGCACGAGGGCTTTCGGGATTCCGACCGCTACACCTACGTCGACCTTAATCGCTGTGGCACGCCGCTCATCGAGATTGTGACCGAGCCCGACCTCCGCAGCCCGGATGAAGCCTACGCATTCCTCACCGAGTTGAAACAGTTGATGCAGTATGCCGGCGTTTCGAACTGCGACATGGAAAAGGGGCAACTGCGCTGCGACGCCAATGTGAGCGTGCGCCTGAAGGGCGCGCCCCAGTTCGGCACGAAGGCCGAAGTGAAGAACCTCAACTCCTTCCGCTTCCTGCGGGAGGCCCTGGAGTACGAGATCGCTCGCCAGGTCGCGATTGTCGACTCCGGCGGCCGCGTGATGCAGGAGACGCGGCTCTACAACCCCGAAACCGGCGAAACGCAGGGCATGCGGAGCAAAGAAGAAGCCCACGACTATCGCTACTTCCCCGAGCCGGACCTGGTCCCCCTCCGGGTGAGCGCGGCCTGGCGCGAACGCGTGCGGGACGAAATGGGCGAGTTGCCGCCCGCCCTGCGCGCGCGTTTCACCGGCGAGTATGGGCTGCGCGAATACGACGCCCAGGTGCTCACGGCCACGCGCGAGTTGGCGGCCTTTTACGATCGGGCCGCCCGTTCCTCGGCCGATCCCAAGGCCGCCGCCAACTGGGTGATGGGCGACCTGCTGGGCGCTTTGAAAGCGGAGAACAAAGAGATTGCCGGGAGTCCCATCGCGCCGGAACAGATCGGTGAGTTGGTGACGCTGATCGCCAACGGCGAACTCTCCGGCAAGCTGGCGAAGGAGATCTTCCCGAAGATGCTCGCCACGGGCGACGGCCCGGGAGCGATCATGGAACGCGAGGGGCTCCGGCAGATCAGCGACGCCGGCGCCCTCGAGAAGATTGTCGACGAAGTGATCGCTGCCAATCCGAAACAATTGGAACAGTACCGGGGCGGCAAGACCGCCGTGCTCGGCTTTTTCGTCGGCCAAGTGATGAAGGCCTCCCGGGGACAGGCGAATCCGGCCGCGGTGAACGATCTCCTGAAAGCGAAACTGGGCTGAACGGGGGCGGTTTGGCGGCCTTCCGCCGGAGCCCCAGGCCGACTCTTGCGGTTCGCCACCCAGTGCGCCATAGTGGTTCTGGAAACCCATGTAGAGCGCGCGCGGAGTTGCTGCCAGCGGTGGAACGGCCCGCGCCGGGTGTCTGCAGATGAGCGCGGGACGAGCCAATGGTGGAGAACATCCTCTTCCTTACCGAACTGCTCGGGCTGAAGGTCTACGACCTGAAGTCGCGCCTGCTCGGACGGGTGAAGGACCTCGCGCTGGTCCCATTGATCGACCAACACCGGATTGACCGGTTTCTCATCGGGGGCGCGGGCTACACGTGGCTTACCGTACGCTACGACCAGGTGAAGCGGCTCTCGCTCGACGGCATTTACCTGCTGGACGAACAGCTCACGCCGTACCACTCCGATGAATACATGTTGCGCGTGGTGCGCGACCTGCTCGACCAGCAGATCATCGACGCGCAGGGACGCAAGGTGGTCCGGGTCACCGACATCACGTTCGAGAAGCGGCGGGAGCGGCAGTCCGACATCCTTTGGCTACTCGAAGTGGACATCGGCCTGCGCAGCGTGTTCCGGCGGCTGATGCAGGGCGTGGTTCCGGTTCCTTGGGTACGGAAGCTGCAAACGCGCATCGCGCCCAACTCCATCCGCTGGGAGCACTGCAACATCCTGGAAGCCGATCCGCAGCGGCGCCTGCGGCTGAACATCTCGAACGATCTTCTGGAGAAGATGCACCCGGCCGACCTGGCGGACATCGTCGAGGAACTGAGCCCGGAAGACCGCGAAGCGATCTTCGCCACCATCGACAGCGAAGTCGCCGCCGAAGCCCTTTCCGAAGTCGATCCCGGCATCCAGGCGAGCATCCTCGAATCGCTCGAAACCGAGAAGGCCGCCGACATTCTCGAGGAGATGGCACCCGACGAGGCGGCGGACGTGCTCGCCGAACTCGAGAAGGAGACCTCGGAAGAGATCCTCGAGGAGATGGACACCGAGCCGAAGACCGAGGTGCGCGAACTGCTGGAGTTCGAAGAAGACACCGCCGGCGGCATGATGAATACGGAGTTCGTCGCGCTGCACTCGAACGCCACGGTCGCCGACGCGATCGAGGGAATTCGAGGCAACGAAGAACTGGCGGAGAGCCTGAGTTCGGTGTTTCTGGTGGACGAGGACGAGAGCCTGGCGGGCGCGGTCCCGGTGGCCCGGTTGTTTCTGGCTCGGCCCGGCCAGCCGCTGCGGGAGTTGGCCGCCGAAAACCTGCAGCGCGTCACCGTGGACGAACGGCAGGACCGCGTGACGGAGCTCTTCGACAAGTACAACCTGCTGGCCCTGCCGGTGGTGGACGAAGAAGGGAAGCTGGCGGGGGTGGTGACGGCGGACGACATCATCTCCGTGCTGCGGCAGCGCTGACATGCGGTCGATGCTGAAGCGGTTCCGCTACCACATCGCCGTGTTCTTTTCGGTGATCGGCCCGGGGTTCATCACGGCGATGGTGGACAACGACGCGGGCGGCATCTTCACCTATTCGCAGGCCGGGGCCAAGTACGGCTACCTGCCGCTTTGGACGCTGCTGCCGATCACGCTGCTGCTGGTGGTGACGCAGGAGATGTGTTCGCGCATGGGCGCGGTGACGGGAAAGGGCCTCTCGGACCTGATTCGCGAGGAGTTCGGACTGCGCACCACCTTCTTCATGATGGCCGCGCTGGTGCTCGCCAACCTGACTAATGTCATGGCGAACTTCGCGGGCATCGCCGGCTCGCTCGAGTTGTTCGGGATCAGCCGCTACATCTCGGTTCCCGCCGGCGCCGCGGCGGTCTGGTTCCTGGTGGTGAAGGGCACCTACGATCGCGTCGAGAAGGCGTTCCTGTTCGCCACCTCGTTCTACATCGCGTACGTCGTTTCCGGCATCCTGGTGCGCCCGGATTGGAAAGAGGCCGCCATATACAGCGTGCGTCCCGTGCTGCTCTTCGATCCCGGATACATTGCCATGCTGATCGGCATGGTGGGCACCTCGGTGGCGCCGTGGATGCAGTTCTACCTGCAGGCGGCGGTCGTCGAAAAGGGCGTGGGCGAGAAGGAGTACGCCGAGTCGCGCATCGAGGTGATCGTCGGCTGCGTGGTGATGACCGTGATCGCCTTCTTCATCATCGTGGCGTGCGCCGGAGCGATCGGCAGCGTACAGCCCCGCGGCATTCAAAGCGCCGCCGACGCTGCGGTCGCGCTGAAGCCCTTCGGCGAGTATGCTTTCCTCCTGTTCGCGGCCGGCCTCTTCAACGCCTCCCTGTTCGCCGCCTGCATCCTGCCGCTCTCCACCGCCTACACGGTGTGTGAAGGCCTGGGTTTCGAAAGCGGCATCAACCGGCGTTTCCGCGAGGCGCCGATCTTCTACTGGCTGTTCACGGGTTTGATCGTGGTGGGCGGCGGCGTCGTGTTGCTGCCCAAGTTCCCGCTGGTGCCCATGATCCTGCTCTCACAGGTCATTAACGGGGTCCTGCTGCCCGTGATCCTGATCTTCATGGTCACGCTGGTCAACAACCGGCGGCTGATGAAGGAGTGGACGAACTCGCGCGGCTACAACGCGGTGGCCTGGGCGGCGGTGGTTCTCCTCATCGGCCTCACGGCCGCCCTGGTGGCGGTCACGATCAAGGATCTTCTGGCCGCATGAGTGGCGCCGGGCTCTGTGCATCGTGCGGCTACGCCAAGACCATCGCCAGCGGCCGGGGCCCGGTCTACCTTCTCTGCCGGCGGGCCCTGACCGATCCCCGCTTCGAGAAGTACCCGCGTCTGCCGGTGATCTCCTGCAGCGGCTACGACCGGCTCCCCGCTACCGCTGCTGCAGAGTCTTCGGAGTCGAAGTAACGCTGTCCGTGTCGAAGCTGAACGTCTCGCCCGCCGCGCGCACGATCAGCCGCCCCGCGCCCAGGGGCCGGCCCAGGGTCGGATAGAAGATCGCGCCGTCGGTGGATTGTCCCGGGCCCAGTTTCGTCTCGACAAACGCGATCGCGGAGGCCGCCGCCGCGGCCTTCAGCCGGGTGTTCCCCAACTCCGCCAGCGCCGATTGCCGCCGCTCTTCGTAGCCGTTCGTCGAGCGCATGCGCGTCATTCCATACAGGCCGGTTTCATAGGTGGCGATCAGACGGATCACGTCGTTGCGGCCGGCGCGATCGACCATCTCGGTCACCACGGCCCTCGCCGCCGCCGCGTAAATCACCGTGCCGTCGGAACGCTCGAAACGGAAATCCTCGGGCTTGACCAGCCAGGCGCGCGGCGATCCATTGGTGACGGACGCCTGAATGACGGAGTAGCCGCGAACGTTGGAGGGGAGGTGGGCGAACATGATGGTCAGTCCGTTGCGCGTCATGGTCAAGTATCGGAGACCGTTGTTCTCGAACTCGATCACCTGGCCCCAGGCGGCCCTCGCGCGGAGCACGCCCGCGGCCAGCAGGACGAGCGCCGCGCGGCGGGTTGACTCCATATCTACATGATAAACTGGACCCGTCCGATCGCCCGTAAACAGCGGGTTTTTCGCACTTCAAAGGCATACTAATATGCAGAACGCGGGTATCCGGCCCAGTCGACACGGCCTCAATGAACACGGTCTGCGCAACCTGCAGATCGCCTACTGGAATCTCGGCTCAGCCCAGTTATTGGAAAAAGCCATTCAGCGTCACGAGGGCATTCTCGCCAGCGGCGGCGCGTTCGTGGTCCGTACCGGACAGTTTACCGGCCGCTCCCCGAAAGACAAGTTCGTTGTGCGCGAAACCGGCACCGAGGAGACCGTGAACTGGGGTTCGGTGAACCAGCCGATGTCGGAAGAGCAGTTTGACCGCCTGTTCGCCAAACTGGCCGCCTTCTTCCAGGGCGGCGAACTTTTTGTGCAGGATTGCTACGCGGGCGCCGATCCCAATTTCAGACTGCCGATTCGCGTCGTGACGCAGCGCGCCTGGCACAGCCTCTTCGCCCGCCAGCTCTTTATCCGTCCCGATCCGGAGTCCACCGGAGATCACGTGCCGCAGTTCACGTTGTTCTTCGCGCCCGGCTTCCACGCCGATCCCATCGAAGACGGCACGCGAACGGAAACCGGCATCGCCATCAGCTTCAAGCGCCGGATGGTGATCATCGCCGGCACCAGCTACGCCGGTGAGATGAAGAAGAGCGTCTTCACGATCCTGAATTACCTGCTGCCGGCGATGGGGGTGCTCCCCATGCACTGCTCCGCCAATGCCGGCCACGACGGCAAGGTCGCCCTGTTTTTCGGCCTCTCCGGCACAGGCAAGACGACGCTCTCCGCCGACCCCACGCGGTATCTGATCGGCGACGATGAGCACGGTTGGACGGACACCGGCGTCTTCAACTTCGAGGGCGGATGCTACGCCAAGTGCATCAAGCTTTCAAAGGAGAAAGAGCCGCAGATCTGGGACGCCATCCGCTTCGGCACGGTGCTGGAGAACGTGGTGGTGGACTCCGATACGCGCCGGCTCGACTTCGATTCCGACGCGGTGACCGAGAACACCCGCGCCGCCTATCGCATCGAGTTCATCGAGAACGCGGTGATTCCCGGCGTGGGCGGCCACCCCTCTCACATCATGTTCCTCACCGCCGACGCGTTCGGTGTCCTGCCGCCGATCTCGCGGCTCACGCCGGAGCAGGCCATGTACCATTTCCTGAGCGGCTACACGGCGAAGCTGGCGGGCACCGAGCGTGGCCTGGGCAAAGAGCCGGCCGCGACCTTCTCCAGTTGCTTCGGCGAGCCGTTTCTGCCGCGGCACCCGAGGGTCTACGCGGAGATGCTCGGCGAGAAGATGCGCCGCCACAACGTGACCTGCTGGCTGGTGAATACCGGTTGGGCGGGCGGCCCGTTCGGAGTCGGCGAGCGCATGAATCTTACTTACACACGCGCCATGGTGGACGCGGCCGTGGAAGGCCATCTGAACGATGTTCCGGTAAGTCCCGATCCGGTCTTCGGCGTTCTGGTGCCGCAGTCCTGCCCCGGCGTGCCGTCCGAACTGCTGAATGCCCGGGCCCAGTGGAGCGACGGCGGCGAGTACGATCGCGGCGCGGCGGATCTGGCGGCGCGCTTCCGCAAGAACTTCGAGCGCTTCGGCAACGTCGGCGACGCGATTCTCTCCGCCGCTCCGGGCCGGTAGTTTCGACGCCCGTTCGGCTAATACAAACTGTGGATTCCTTCCCCGGTGCGCCGGTGCTAGCATCGGGCCGCACAACTGTGGCTACCGAGAGGAGGAACCATGTTTGTTTTTCCTTTGTCCATCGCCCCCAAGGAACATTGGCGGCGTTCCGGGCTTCGTTTCGGGGACCCGCGGACCAGCAAGGACCCGAAGACCGGGGAAACGACGAAGCGCCGGCACGCCGGTTGCGACCTGATGACATCCGCGGGCGCCGAGGTCCGTGCGGTCACGTCCGGCAAGGTGACGGAGCTGATTCGAGACTTCAGGAACGGCACCAGCGCCGTGGTGATTCGCCACGACGTGCCGCCCCTGGCCTGCGACATCCTGTACGGTGAAATCGTCCCGCTGATCAAGCCCGGCGATACCGTCTTCGCCGGGGAAGTGATCGGCCGGGTGCAGCGCCACCCCAGTGGCGGAGCGATGCTGCATCTGGAGCTCTACCGAAAAGGCCCGGGCGTGAAAGCTTCCGTACTTACCGCCAATAAGGCCGGCTTCAAGAGACGCAGCGATCTCCAGGACCCGGCCGACTTACTCGATCTACTGTTCCTGATGGCCCGGCCCAAGCAAGCCCCGGAGAGCATGAAGGTCCACGAGGTTAGCTTCTAAACGAGGCGCTTACCGAGGTCGTGTCACTGGATCCGATCGAACCTCGAGAACATAGGTTTCCGTTTGCCCGGCCAAGAGCGCCCGGCCGGTCCAGGCGCCCTGGCTCGTACGCAACCTGGGCCGGACAGCTCCGTTCGCGCGGATCGCGAGCACAGCGCCTGTCGCCGGGCTTGCGGCCACGGGGATCACAGCGCCGCCGTTCCCCAGTGGAACTGGGGGCAGCACGCCGCCTCCTCCGGCGACGGTCACCGTGCCGCCTGCCGCAGCGTCCGCTTCCGAGACGTGCACCGCGTAGATCTTCAGATCTCCCTTGAGCAACTGGCGGCGAAGCGCCGGCGTCGCCTCGGGCAGATGCGGGATCGGGCGGTTACGGCGAGCGGCGGCCACCGCCTTCGCGGTCCACTTCTCGTGAATGTCCTCGGCCGCCAGCCGTATGACGTGGTCCGGCGCGGCAAGCTCCGACCGCGCGGGGCCGCGATGCGCCGAGACAGCCCACGCGATCGTCAAACCCCCAGCCAGCCCGCAGACGCCCAACCACGCCGCCAGGGGCAACCACTGCTTTGTGCGCCGCGCCGCGGGGGGCGCGGGCGGCTCCGGCGCCGGCAAACGCACCACGGGCATCTCGCGGGTCATGCACAGATCACGTTCGGCCTGAGCTCGCGCCTCCTCCGGGGATCGCACAACTTGCTGCGGCGGGATCATCGCCACTCCTCCCTCCGAGTGCGGCGGGGCACCGCTGACCACGGGACTGTAAGCACCGTCACAGTCGAAATCGCCCTGCCCCAGTAACTCATTGAAAACTCTTTCTTCCTCTGAAGAATGCGGAGGGCGCCGGAGAATCAGACCAAAATCGCACAGGCGACCGGGACGATCCCGAAAAGTACTAAAGCGGAGAGGTTCATCTTTATTTCGCGGCTTCGCTCGTGCATAATGTAGGACTCATCTTCAAGTTCGCGTGACCTCCGCCTAGCAGTCCCTGGAGGCGGGGCTTCTTGTTTTGGGGCTACCGTTGAAGCTGCAGGGAATTCTGATCCGTTGCGCGGCCGCCGCCGCGATTTGCGCCGTTGGCCAGACCTTTGCACAGGTTCCTGGCCGCAACGTCAACATGGTCTCGGGGACCACCTTCCCCGACGGCGACCCGTTCCTGCAGCGCCAGAACGAACCCTCGCTCGCCGCTTCCACCCGCAACCCGCTCCACATGCTGGCGGGGGCCAATGATTATCGCGCCGTCGACCTTCCCGGTTTGCCCGAAGGAATGACCGGCGACGCCTGGCTTGGCGTATTCAAGTCCTTCGATGGCGGCGCCACGTGGCGCAGCACCCTGCTTCCCGGCTGCCCGCAAAACATCCCGGCGTGCGCGGGTTCGCCGCTGAAAGGCTTCGAAGCGGGGGCGGACCCGGTGGTCAAAGCGGGCACGAACGGCCTCTTCTACTACGCCGGTCTTGCCTTCAACCGCGGCACAGGTGGGGCGAGCACGGTTTTCGTCGCCCGCTTCATCGACAATAACAATAAGGAGAACGGCGATCCCATTGCCTACCTGGGCGCCGTGCGGGTCGATAGCGGCAACAACACCCGCTTCGTCGACAAGCCCTGGATGGCGGTGGACATCCCGCGTTCCGGAGCGCTCGTATGCACGCTCCCGGGCCAGGGCCAATCGATCCTCGGCGGCAACGTCTACCTGGTCTACTCAGCCTTCACCGGCCTCAACAACGAACCCGCGGATGTCCGTTCCACGCTCTTTCTCTCGCGTTCGCGCGATTGCGGGGCGACATGGTCGGCGCCGGCCGCGATCACGGACGGCCAGGGCCTCGCGCAAGGCGCGGCGGTAGAGATCGAACCGCTCACGGGCGCGCTGTGGATCGCCTGGCGGCAGTTCGCCTCCCCTGGACGCCCGGACGCCATCTTCGCGATGCGCTCCACCGACGGCGGCACGACCTTCACACCCGCCGCGCAGGTAGCCGGCATCAACCCCTTTGACCAGGCCGCCAGCTTTGCCGGCTTCCGGACCAACAGTTACCCCACTCTGGCTGTCGACGCTGCAACTCCCGCGCGTGCGTACATCGCCTGGACACAACGCGGCCTGGCGCCCGGAGAAGATGGCCGGGTGGTTCTTTCGTCGTCCACGAACGGAACCACGTGGTCCCCACCGAAGCTGATCGAGACCTTCGCCGGCCGCGGCCATCAGGTTATGCCGGCCATGGTCTTCGCCGGCGGCAAGCTGTCGATCCTCTACTACGACCAGCGCGAGACCCACACCGCGGGCGAACTGCGCTGCCCGACGGTTACCTGCTCCGTTCCAGCCGATTTCCGGGAGACGCGCCCGCTCGCGGGGGACCTGCTCGGCGGCATTCTCGACAAGGTCTTCAACCGGCAGTGGATGGACGCCGCGCCTCCTACCTTCAACCCGGCCACGAGCCCCCTCCAGCGGCGCCACACCATCGACGTGCGCCTGGCGCAGGCGGATCCCGGCGCCGACCCCCAGTTCCGCTCCATCCGCGTTTCCGAGTACGCTTTCGGCAACTCCTCCGGCGGCGCGCCGGGCGCCAAACCCATCGCGCAGCTTCGCTACAACACGCCCAACCTGCCCCTGTTCGTGGGCGGCTCGCGCGCCTTCATGGGCGATTACATAGGGCTTTCGCCTTCCCCGGCCTTTGTCCCGTCGCTCTCCGGCACGCGAACCGTCTGGCGCTTCAATACCTCCGCCGCCACTCCCACTAACCTGCACGCCGCCTGGACCGACAACCGCGACGTGATCCCGCCCCGCGACGGGGACTGGTCAAAGTACACGCCCCCGAAGACCGCCGCCACAAGCATCTTCGATCCCACCAAGAACTCGCCGCTGTGCGAGCCCGACCGCACCGGCATGCGCAACCAGAACATCTACACCGCGCGCATCTCAAGCGGCCTCACTTTCGGCTCGCCGACCAACGCAAAACCGCTGAGCCCCACCATCCAGCGATCCTTCATCGCCTTCATCCAGAACAATACCGATCGCGCACGTTCCTTCCGCCTCTCGCTGCCGGGCGGCACTTCGCTACCCGGCGGACAGGTTTCGTTCCTGCCCGGCGCGGCGTTGGCGCAGCTCGATCTCGCGCTGCCTCCGCGCTCGTCGGCCACGCGTACGCTCTTCGCGACGTCCTCCGATCCGCGCGCCCGCATCTCCGTCAACGCAGTGGAGATCACCGCGCCCGGCGGTACGGCGATCCCCGGCGGACTGGAAGGCGTTCTCATCCTCAACGGCGACTCCTCGAATCCGGATCTACTCAACCCCGACGGCGGCGGCGGAACGCCGATCAACGTTGCCGAGGTCTTCAATCCCGACCTCACCAATCCCGATCTCACCAATCCGGACCTTACCAATCCCGACCTGACGAATCCGGATCTGACGAATCCCGACCTCACCAACCCCGACCTGACCAACCCCGATCTAACGAACCCCGATCTCACCAACCCGGATCTCACCAACCCGGTGATCGCCAACCCCGATCTGACCAACCCCGACCTGACGAACCCGGACCTCACGAACGGCTCACTGACCGACGCCACCTACCGCATCACGAACCGTGGCAACACCGTCGCTCCCTACACGGTCCGCCTGGTGAAGAAGACGGATCTGCCCGAGGGCTTCAAGCTTCAGCTCATCGTCTACAAGGTCTATACGACACCCGCCGCCAAAGGCTGCCAGCTTCTCGAATCGACGCGCAACGTCCTGGTGACGAACATCGTCAATCCGAAGCTGGTGGCGCCCGCCGAAGCGGCGAACCCCGATCTCACCAACCCAGACCTCACCAACGCCACGCTGTACCTTGAGCCCGGCGAACAGGCCCGCGTAACGCTGCGCGTGCTCGCGCCCACACCGCAAGCCGCGGTCGACTTCATCACCGAAAGCGTGAAACCGGCGGTGGTGGCACAGGCGAAGAACACGAACGACCCGCCGGCCGCGCCGCCGCGCGCCGCACTGGTGATCACCAGCCTGTTCCCGCCCGCCGGCCGGCGCGATGCGGCATACACCACCCCGCTGGCGGCCATCGGCGGAACCAACCCGCTCGCCTGGTCGATCGCCGCCGGCTCGCTCCCCAACGGCTTGGCGCTCAACGCGGCGACAGGCGTCATTAGCGGCACCCCCACCGTGGCCGGCACGTTCCGCTTCACGGTCCGCGTCACGGATGCGTCGACTCCGCAGCAGAACGACAGCCAGGCGCTCTCCCTCTTCATTGCCGAACCACTGGCCATCGCCACCCCGGCTGTGCTGCCCGCGATGAAGCTCACCGTACCTCCGCCGTTCCGGCTGGAGACCACCGGCGGCCTAGCCCCGGTGCGGTGGACCGTCACGGGCGGCTCGCTTCCGGCCGGCGTGACGCTGCTGCTCTCGGGCGCGTTCTCCGGGGCGCCCACCGCTACCGGCGCCTTCAGCTTCACCGCCCGCGCCGAGGACTCCGGCAACCCGGGGCAAAGCCTGACGCGCCTGTTCAGCGGAACCGTCGGACCCGCGCCATCGCTGGTCTCGATTGCCCCGGCCAGCGGCACGCAGGGCAAGTTCGCCGATGTGTCCATCACAGGCGGCAACACGTCGTTCACCCAGGGCGTCACCGGCATCAACGCCGGCCCGGGCATCGCCGTATCGCAGGTGACGGTCCAGTCTCCCACCTCGCTTACCGCCCGGCTGACGATCGCGGAGAACGCGGCCCTTGGCCTGCGGGACGTCAGTGTCACCACGCTGACGGAAACCGTCAAGCTCACCAACGGGTTCAACGTTCTCGCGCGGCCGGTGCTGCTTTCCGTCTCGCCGGTCGCACTGCCCCGCGCGCAGACGCTCACCTTCACGGTCAACGGCGCAGGCACCAATTTCACTCAGGGCGTGACCACGGCCGCGTTCTCGGGCACCGGCATTCAGGTGAACAGCGTCACCGTGGCGTCGAAGACTGCGTTGACCGCGAATGTCACCATCACCGCCGGCGCGGCGCTGGGCCCGCGGAGCGTCACGGTGGTCACGGGCGAGGAAACGACGTCGCTGAACAACGCCGTCACCGTGGTCGATCTGATCGGGCGCGTAGCGGGCACGGTATTCAACTCCACCGGCGCCACGCCCTCGCCCGGTGCGCTGGTGCGTCTCTACCGCGGCGTTCCGCTCGCGCCTTTCGGCATCGCGAACGCCAACGCGCTCGGCGCTTTCACCATCGAAGGCGTTCCCGAAGGCCCGTACACGCTGATTGCCAGCGACGCCGGCGGCGCTCAGCTCGGTACCGCGGCGGGCACGATCGTCAACAACGACCAAACGGTCACCACCAACGTCACCCTCACGGGCGTGGCCACCGTGAACGTGGAAGTGCGCGATGAGCTGAATCAACCGGCGCCCGGCGCGCTGGTCACGCTCCGGCACAACAACTTCGCGGTGCCCGCGGAGTTCCAGGCCGCCGGTGTGCGCCAAGCCACGGCGGGCCCCAATGGCGTTGCCGCGTTCGCCAACTTCCCCGCCGGAAACCTCCGCGCGGAGGCCTCCAACGCCGCGGCCACGCGAACCGGCTCGGTCACCGGCACCGCCGCGCCGGCAGCCGTAGCCACGTTCACGCTCCGCTTCGATCCCCCCGCCGACGCCCTCCGCCTGCTCACGCCGCTGCCCTCCAGCGCCAGGCAGGGGCAGCAGGTGGACGTCACGTTCACCAACCCGTTCCTGAATTTCCAAGCCACGCCGCCCACCTCGGTAAACGCGGGCTCGGACATCGCCGTGGCGGGCCTTGCGATCCCCTCGGCCAACAGCTTCCGCGTCACGCTGCTCATCTCCGACACCGCCGCCACCGGGCCGCGCCAGATCACGGCGCTGGTGAACGGCCAGACCGTCTCCGGCGCGTTCGGGATTGAGGCGGGTGACGCGGTGATTACTACGTTCCGGCCCGACACCGCGCGCCAGGGCCAGTCCGTGACCTTCGCTATCGGAGGCCGTTTCACAACCTGGTCGCCGGGCGCGACTCAGGTCTCGCTGGGCGAAGGCGTCGCCGTCCGCAGTTTGGTGGTGAGTTCTCCCACTTCGCTTACCGTCACCGCGGCCATCGGCACGAACGCGGCGGTCGGGCCGCGCACGGCGACGGTGACATCGGGCACGCAGGTCCTCACCCGGGCCTCGGCATTCTCCATCACACCGAGCGTGCCGGTGATTCTCTCGCTGACGCCGAACAGCGCGGCGCAGGGCGCGGCGGTGCACGTCACGATCCTCGCCCAGGCGACGAGCTTCGCCTCGGGCGCCAGCGTGGTGGACGCCGGGACGGGCATCGCCGTCTCCAACGTAGCCGTGGAGACACCCACGCGGATCAACGCCACCTTCACCGTGAGCCCCACAGCCACCTTGGGCTCGCGTAGCATCGTGGTCACCACGGGCACGGAAACGGCCCGCATCGACAACGCGTTCAGCGTCACGCCCGGCGCGGCGGCCATCGCCTCCGTAACGCCGAACGCCGGCGTGCAGGGCCAGGCCGTCAACGTCGCCATCACTGGCGCCGGCACATCGTTCGCGCAGGGCGTGACGCAGATCAACGCCGGCGTGGGCATCGCGGTATCGAACCTCACCGTGACTTCGCCCACGCAACTCACCGCGCTGTTCACCATCGCCGAGAACGCCGCGGTGGGCCCGCGTACCGTCGCCGCCAGTACCGGCGCGCAGACCGCCGCGCTCGCCTCCGCTTTCACCGTGAACCCAGGCGCGCCCGCGCTGCTCAGTTCACTGCCCGGCGCCGCGCGCCAGGGCGATACGGTGACCATCGCCATCGCCGGCCGCTTCACGAATTTCGCTGTGCCGCTGCCGCAGGTGAGCTTCGGAGCCGGTGTGACGGTGAACAGCCTCGCCGTGACCTCGGCCACGGCCATGACCGTCAACGTCACCGTCGCCGACACTGCCGCGGCCGGGTTGCGCACGCTCACCGTGACGCAGAACGGCGGGTCGCTCACACTGCCCAACGCGCTGCGGATCGACCCCGGCCTCCCGGTGCTGCTCTCCGTTGCGCCGAACAGCGTGCGCCAGGGCCAGGCCGTGAACGTCACCGTCACCGGCCGCTTCACCAGCTTCACACAGGGTGTCACCGCGCTCGACTTCGGGAGCGGTATCTCGGCGACAAACATCGTGGTGGTGTCACCCACGCTGCTCACGGCCACGGTGGGCGCCCTGCTCACCGCGCCGCTCGGCCCGCGCACAGTCACCGCGAACACCGCGGGGCAAACGGCCTCGCTGGCCGGCGCGTTCACCGTGAACCCGGGCCTGGCCGCGCTTACCGCCGTCTCCCCGGCGCAAGGCCAGCAGGGCCAGAACGTGCGGGTTACCATCGACGGCGTCTTCACCAACTTCTTCCAGGGCGTGACCCAGGTAAACGCGGGCGCGGGCATCGCGGTTTCGAACGTTACCGTGGAGTCGCCCACGCGCGTGAGCGCCAACTTCCAGATGGCCGAGGCCGCGGCCGTTGGTGCGCGCATCGTCACGGTCACCACAGGCGGCGAGATTGCGCAACTCGCCGGAGGGTTTACGGTACAAGCGGGCACGCCCGTGCTGCTCAGCGTGACACCGAACTCCGGCGCACCCGGCCTGACGCAGCAGATTACCGTTACCGGCCGCTTCACGGCTTTCACCGCTCAGACCGCGCTCTCACTCGGCGCGGGGATCACGGTCAATTCCGTTACGGCGGTGAACGCCACCACCCTTTCCGCGCAGATCTTCCTGGAGCCCGCCGCCGCGGCGGGTCCCCGCACCGTCACTGCCACCACGCCCGGCCAGGCCCCGGCCGCCCTGGCCAACGGCTACCTGGTCTCCGGGGGCTTGCCCCTGATCATCGAAGTGACGCCCAACGCCGGACAGCCCGGCACATCGGCTCCGGTGGTGGTGCGGGGTCTCTCAACCAACTTCCTGGCCGGGGCGACGCAGGTCTCGTTCGGCCCAGGCATCGCTGTGAACGGTGTGGATGTAAGGGGCTCAGATTTCCTCACCGCGTCGATCGCCGTGGCCTCCGGCGCCGCCCTCGGCCCCCGCACCGTGATCGTGACCACAGGCGCGGAGACGGCCACCCTCGTCAACGGCTTCACGGTGGGCGACGGCACGCCGGTGGTCTCCGGCGTCTTTCCCGGCATGTCCGCGCAGAACACCACCCGGACCGTCACCATCACCGGCCGCTTCACCAACTTCGTGCAGGGTACCTCGACGGTGAACGCCGGCGCGGGGATCATTGTGGGTGCAGTCACCGTGGTGAGCGCCTCGGAGCTCCGCGTGCCGCTGCAGATCGGCGCCACCGCGGAAGTGGGCCTGCGGGACATTGTCGTGACCACCGGCGCGGAAGTCGCGCGCCTGAACGGCGGCTTCATCGTGCTCACCGCGGGCGACCCCGGCATCGTCGAGTCCTTCGGCTCCGTCTTCACCGTGCTCAACACCGCGGATACTACGGGCAACGTCGCGCTCCCGGCAAGCGAACAGATCCGGGAGATCGCCGGCGCAACCTTCACCGTGCTCAACACCGCGGACACGACGGGCAGCATCACGCTCCCAGCGAGCGAGCAGGTCCGGGAGATCGCCGGCGCGACCTTCACCGTGCTCAACACCGCGGACACGACGGGCAGCATCACGCTCCCAGCAAGCGAGCAGGTCCGGGAGATCGCCGGCGCGACCTTCACCGTGCTCAACACGGCGGACACGACGGGCAGCATCACGCTCCCGGCAAGCGATCAGATCCGCGAGGCGTTCAGCGCCATCTTTACCCTTCTCAATACCGCCGACACCACCGGCGCGTTGGCCAACCTTCCGCTGAGCGAACAGATCCGGGAGGCGTTCGGCGCGATCTTTACCGTGCGAAACGGGCCGCCATAGGTGCCGGATTTACCGTGAGGAATAACACCGTGAGGAAATACCAGAGCCTTTTGCCGATGTTCCTGCTGGCCGCCACGGCGGCGCGAGCGGGGCTCATCACCGACCTTTCCCAAGTGCCCTTTCCACGCCGTGTCGTGGACTTTTCGCAGTTCCTCGGCGACGGCGCGGTGCGAACGCAGGGCCCGCAGGAAGTCAGCCTGCTCACTGAAATCGGCGTCACCTTCGATTCCAGCCTGGACGGCGGCTCGATCCTGTTCAGCGGCTTCTACGGGCTCGGCGTGAACGGCGATTGGGGCGGCGACTTCGCCTTTGCCGGCCTAGACTTCGACCTGTTCGGCTTCGACGCCTACAGCATGTGGTTTACCTTCACGAAACCCGTAAACGCCTTCGCCGCCTTCATGAACTACCGTGTGCCGACGCAGGAGGAGATCGACGGCGGCCTGGTGTACAGCGACGTGATTCTCGAAGCGTTCGGCTCCCGCGGCGGAGTGATCGAGACGCACAACCTCACGCTCGACGCGCCCATCTCCACACCCTTCGCCACCAACGCCGGCGCCTATCGGGGCATCGGCCGGGCCGCGGAAGATATCTACGGGTTTCGCGTCTCGAACGCGGGCGTGGTATTGACCAACTTGACGCTCGCCTCGAATTCGTTCCCCACGGAGAACCCGATTCCCGAACCGGGAACGTTCGCGCTGTTGGGCGGAGCGCTGTTGCTCGGCGCGGCCGCGCGACGCCGGGCGCGTGGCGTCCTGCTGACGTTGGCCCTGGCCGCGCCCGCGTTTTCGCAGTTCACCAGCGGCTCCAATGGGAGCGACGGAGCCTTGGATTTGCAGGTGCTCCCCGGCCAGACCACGCGTACCGTCGAGTTCGACCCCGACGCGCTGAATCTGAACCCGGCGCGCGACAACGTGTTTCACTTCACGACGATCAACATCGGCCCCGGTGTGACGGTGGTCATGCGGGCGAACAAGGTGCGCAACCTGCCGGTGATCTGGCTGGCGAGCGGGGCGGTTACGATCGCGGGGACGATCAATGTGAGCGGGGCAGCGGGACATCCCCAAACCTCCGATACGGCACTACGCGCCCCTGCGGTGCCGGGCCCTGGCGGCTTTGCCGGAGGGCTCGGCGAGGGG
>DALYJJ010000075.1:0-21681 GCA_031969915.1 Bryobacteraceae bacterium
CTCGCTTCAGACCACAACCGACCGCTCAGTCCCCACTACAAACCCAGAATTCCCACAAGAGTAATGGCGGTTCCACGGCGCTGGATTGTTGCCTCTGGCATTTGGAATTCGAGGACACTGACCACATTCGGTTCAAGAAGCCGATTACCAGATACGGAGCACGTCGGACGTGGGAGACGCTTCAGGTTCTCCTCGGAGCCGGCGCGCGTTGGCGGCCCGACGATCGCAGCTCAGTCAATCAGCTTTGCCGAACGCTGCTGGGTTGCGAGCCAACCCTTGTCATAGACATTCTCAATTTGTTTAAGTCCACGAATACGATCCCCGCCGAGACGAGTTCACTTGGAAAAAACTGGAGCCGTGATGCTACTCGCCGAGTATCCGGATTAGGGTCTCGTGAACTTCCTTCAGCTTCGCGGCGTTCACTTGGCCGGCTCGATAAACGACGATGCCGGAGTCTGCCGTAAACAATCGACTGGGGCGGATCCAACTGCTTTGGCTGAGCCCGCCGCTTACGAAGTCGGCAGTGTCGAGTCGCACGGAATAGCGATCCTCGCGAGCCTGGCTCGTGATCTGGCAAAGAACAAGATCGTCACCCTGCAATGCGGCAAGTACCAGCGCCGGACGCCGCTTGGTCTGGCTGAGGTCCAAGAAGGGGAAATTCAGGACGACGATGTCGCCCTTTACAAACTGGCCCAGGCAGCGTCCTCCTCGGGGGAGAGCCAGTCCTTTGCCAGCGAGGACTCCGCGGCCAACGCGAGAATGGACGCCTCGGCGTGTTCTTCGGCGAGCGTCCGCAGGAACTCAAGCAAGCGGTCGAGATCGGTGTCCGACAATCTTCCGA
Source organism: Bryobacteraceae bacterium (assembly GCA_031969915.1). Taxonomy (GTDB): domain Bacteria; phylum Acidobacteriota; class Terriglobia; order Bryobacterales; family Bryobacteraceae; genus DALYJJ01. The sequence continues at coordinate 842 of DALYJJ010000075.1, forward strand.
GTTCCTGATCGATGAGTTCGCGCTTACTCATGAACGTCCTACCCTGCCATCATACGGCATGTCTACGCCGCCAGATCCGGCCCGGAAAGTTCGAAGGCGGCGGAACACCGCCGATGCGCTGGCGTCGGCAGCGCCTGCGGGCGGTGCTGATCTCTAACCGAAATCTACTAGTAGAAACTGCATATTGCCCGAATCGAGGCAGGCTGCCCATACTAGGGGAACCGTCTGGGAGTGTTGCAGTTCGTGTCGAAACAATATTCACTGAGTTTGTCGTTAGCGGCCGGGTTTGCCTGGTTGCTCGCCTTCGCCGGTCCGGCGAGCGGCCAGGGTTGAGTGGCCGCCCGAGGCAGCGCGCCCGTGCTTGGCGCGCTTTGTGGATCGTCGCATCCCGGAGGGTCTTCGCGCCTGGAAGGGGACGCGGGCCCGCGTGTCTCCGACGCCGAGCGCATCACGGCGCGTGAAATCCGCGGCTCCCAGCCATGGGTGATCACGGTGGGCTACCGGTTCCAGCCGTCGTCCCGGCACTTCATCGGCACGGTGGAGCAGAAGCAGCGGGAGATCCTGGGCAACCAGATTCAGAACACGTATCACCTTTTCGACGTCGCGGTGGAGCGGCAGATGACGCCGCGGCTCAGCCTGACCGGGAGCTTGCCGATCTTCTTCGCTTATCGCAACCAACTGTACAACCCGCGGGGCGAGTATCGCGTGCGCAGCATCGGCGACATGACGCTCGGCGGGCGCATGTGGCTGTTCCGGCCGCCCACGGAAAGCGGCGGCAACGTGGCCGTGGGCGTGAGCCTGAAGCTTCCCACGGGGAAGTACAACGCCGTGGGAACGGCGCGCGATGCGGCCGGCAACGTGATCCAGGCCACCGCCGACCAGTCGATTCAGGCGGGCGACGGCGGAGTGGGTTTCGCCATCGACACCCAGGCGTACCGCCCCTTCAAGTGGGGCTTCATGGGGTACTTCAGCGGGTCGTATCTGTTCAACCCGCGGGACACCAACGGCGTGAGCACCTTCCGCCGGCGACGGGGCGAGGAAGTGATGTCCGTGTCCGACCAGTATCTGGCGCGCGGCGGCCTGGCCCGCGCGGTGCCGGGCGTGCGCGGGCTGGTGGTCACCTTCGGCGGCCGCATCGAAGGCGTTCCGGTGCGCGACCTGCTCGGGCGCTCGAACGGCTTCCGGCGGCCGGGATACGCCATCTCCGGCGATCCCGGTTTCCTGTACGCGCGCTGGGGCTATGTGTTTTCCTGCTCGGTGCCGTGGGCCATCGAGCGCAACCGCCGGCGCAGCGTCACGGATATTGCGAACGGCTTCCACGGCGACGCGGCGTTCGCCGATTACGTGGTGACGCTGGGCGTCTCCAAGAGGTTCTAGTTTGCTGCGACGCTGGTTTCTCAAGTGTGCGGCGGCATTGCTCGCCGCGCCGCTCTTCGCGATCAAGCTCAAGAAGGAAAGCGAGCGCAAGAAGGCGCCGGACTTCGAATTGAAGGACGCCGCGGGGCGCGATGTGCGCCTCTCCGGCTTCAAGGGCAAAGTGGTGTTGGTGGATTTCTGGGCGACCTGGTGCGTGCCCTGCAAAGAATCCATCCCGCTGTTTCACCAGATGCGCGAGCGCTACGGCGCGCAGGGCTTCGAGGTGATCGGCATTGCCATGGATGCCGGCGGGTGGAAGGTGGTGCAGCCCTTCGCCGAGGAAATGAAGATGGCCTACCCGGTGGTGCTGGGCACGCCGCGCGTGGCGTACTTGTACGGCGACGTGGAAGCGTTGCCGCTGGCCTTCCTGGTGGACAGGGACCAGCGCGTAGCGGCCATCCACCTGGGGGCGCCGAGTAAGAAGGAACTCGAGAAGGCGATCGAAGCGCTACTCGGCGCGTAACGCTCCCGGGGAGCGGCTCAATCGCCGCAAGCCCGCTTGCCGGCCGCCATTAACTGCTCGATGGTCACCATATCGGTTGGGTAGTTGCCGGTGTAGCAGGCGTAGCAGTAGTGCGAGTTCGCGTCGCTGACCGCCTGCTGGAGCGCCGAAATCGTCAGATAGGCGAGCGTGTCGGCTTCAACGAAGTGGCGGATGTCTTCCACCGTGCTGTTGGAAGCGATCAGTTCGCGTTTGGTGGGCGTATCCACGCCGTAGAAGCAGGGCGACACGGTGGGCGGGCAGGAGATCCGGAGGTGCACTTCGCGGGCGCCCGCGTTGCGCACCATGCGGACGATCTTCTGGCTGGTGGTTCCGCGCACAATCGAGTCGTCCACCAGCACCACACGCTTGCCTTCCAGCAGGTGGCGCACCGGGTTGAGCTTCAGCTTCACGCCGAAGTCGCGGATGGCCTGCGACGGTTCGATGAAGGTGCGCCCGACATAGTGATTGCGGATCAGGCCGTGCCGGAAAGGAATTCCGGATTCGGCTGCGTAGCCGAGCGCGGCGGCCACGCCGGAGTCCGGCACGGGCACGACCACGTCGGCCTCGACGTGCGACTCGCGCGCCAGCAGGCGGCCCATCAGTTCGCGGCTCTCCTGCACGGACCGGCCGAAGACCATCGAATCGGGGCGTGAGAAGTAGACGTGCTCGAAGACGCATTGGGCGCGGCCGAGCTCCGGGGCGTACCGCTCGCGCGTCAGTCCCTCGGGACCGGCGATCACCATCTCGCCGGGCTGCACCTCGTCGATGTAACGCGCATTGATCAAGTCAAAGGCGCAGGTTTCCGAGGCGAACACGTAGGCGCAGCGGCCGTCCGGCAGGGGAATCTCGCCCAGCGCGAGCGGCCGGAAGCCGCGCGGGTCGCGGGCCACGATCACTCGGTCCTCAGCCAGAAAGACGAGGGAAAACGCGCCGTCCAGTTGCAGCAGGGCTTCGCGCAGAGCGCCGGACATGGTGCGCTCGCGCGAATGCGCGACCAGGTGCAGCACCACCTCGGTGTCGCTCGAAGCCTGGAAGATGGAACCTTCGCTTTCCAGGCCGTCGCGAAGTTCGCTCGCGTTGGTGATATTGCCGTTGTGCGCCACGGCGATCCGGCCCTTGTTGCAGGCCACGGAAAACGGCTGCGCGTTCAGCAGCGCGCTGTCGCCGGCGGTGGAATACCGCGTGTGCCCGATGGCCGCGTGGCCGGGCAGTCCACTGAGCACGCTGGGCACGAAGATATCCGCCACGTGGCCCATGCCCTTGTGACAGTGGATCAGCTTGCCGTCGCCGGTGGCGATGCCAGCGCTTTCCTGCCCGCGATGCTGCAGCGCGTGCAATCCCAGGTACGCCAGGTTGGCCGCTTCGGGGTGGCCGTAGATGGCGAAGACACCGCACTCCTCGTGGAATTTGTCGAACATCGGTTAGCCGTGTAGCATTCCCTCGAGCGCCGATTCCCAGCGCCGCTTGAGTATGTTGACGTCACGGTCGATCAGCAGTTCGCCACGGTTGCAGATTTCCAGCTTGGAAGCAACCGTGACGCCGATCACCAGGGCTTCGACACCATGCGCCGCGGCGATGCGGCGCACGTCCTCGGGGGAGGTGGTGGAGACCAGGATTCTCGATGGACCTTCGTGGAACAGCAGATGTTCGGCCCGCTCAGCCGAGTCGAGGGCAACGCGTGCGCCGATGCCGTGCGGGAACGCCGCTTCCGCCAGCGCCACCGCCAGGCCGCCGTCCGCCAGGTCGTGCGCCGATTCGGCGTACCCGCCGGCGACGATCTCGCGAATCGCCGCCTGCACGCTCTTCTCGTACTGCAAATCGAGCGCCGGGGGCAGTCCCCAAAGCGCGTCCAAAACCACTTTGGCGTATTGCGTTCCGCCGAACCGAACGGAATCGCACTGGCCGGCGCCGCCCAGCAGCACGATCGTGCGGCCTTCGGCCACAAACCCGATGCCCACCGGCATGGCGGTCTTCATCAGGCCCACCACGCCCACGACAGGGCTCGGGAAGATGGGCTCGCCCAGCGTCTCGTTATACAGGCTCACGTTGCCGCCGGTGATCGGGACTTCGAAAAACGAGCAGGCCTCGCCCATGCCTTCGATCGCTTCCACCAGTTGAGCCATGATCTCGGGCCGCTCCGGGTTGCCGAAATTCAGGTTGTTGGTAGTGGCCACGGGCAGCGCGCCGACGGTGGACAGGTTCCGGCAGCACTCGGCGACGATCAGCTTCGCGCCCTCACGAGGCGAAAGCGAGCAGTAGCGGCCGTTGCCGTCGAGCGCCATCGCGATCGACGTCCCCGTTTCCTTGATGCGCACGATGGCCGCGTCCGCACCCGGCCCGGCCAGCGTGTTCGACCGCACCAGGTAGTCGTACTGCTCCCAGATCCAGCGCTTCGAGCAGATGTCGGGCGACGCGACAAGCGCTTCCAGATCAGCCGCGAGATCCCGGCTTGCGAACACGGGACCCTCCATCGGCGCCGTGCGCAACGGTTCGGTGAAGGGACGGTTGTAAACGGGCGCTTCGTCGGCCAGCGCCCGGTTGTCGATCTCGGCGACCACCGTACCGTGGTCCTTCACCACCAGCTTGCCGGTATCGGTGACGGTGCCGATCTCCGCCGCGTCCAGGCCCCACTTCCTGAACACCGCGAAGATTTCGGGCTCGCGCCCTTTCTCGGCCACCAGCAGCATGCGCTCCTGGGATTCGGAGAGCATGATCTCGTAGGGAGTCATGCCGGTTTCCCGTTGCGGCACGTGCATCAGGTCGATTTCGATGCCTGTGCCCGCCCGGCTGCCCATTTCGCAGGTGGAGCAGGTGAGGCCCGCCGCTCCCATGTCCTGGATGCCCACGATGGCCCCGGTCCGCATGGCTTCGAGGCAGGCTTCGAGCAGCAGCTTCTCCAGAAACGGATCGCCCACCTGCACATTCGGGCGTTTCTGTTTCGACTCTTCGGTGAACTCGGCCGAGGCCATCGAAGCGCCGTGGATGCCGTCGCGCCCCGTTTTCGCGCCCACGTAGATCACCGGGTTGCCGGTGCCGGTGGCCTTTCCATAGAAGATCTGATCCTTGCGGAACACGCCGAGGGCGAACACGTTCACCAGCGGGTTGCCGTTGTAGCAGCGTTCGAAGACCGTTTCACCGCCCACGGTGGGCACGCCGAAGCAGTTGCCGTAGTGGGCGATGCCGCTCACCACGCCTTCGACGATGCGGCGGTTACGGGCGCCCGCGGCCGCGTCGTCCAGCCGGCCGAAGCGGAGCGCGTCCATCACCGCGATGGGCCGGGCGCCCATGGTGAAGATGTCGCGCAGGATCCCGCCCACCCCCGTCGCCGCGCCCTGGAACGGCTCGATGAAACTGGGGTGGTTGTGGCTCTCGATCTTGAAGGCGATGGCCCAACCTTCGCCGATGTCGATGATCCCTGCGTTCTCGCCGGGCCCCTGCAACACCAGTTTCCCGCGCGTGGGCAACTTCTTCAGATGCACTCGCGAACTCTTGTAGGAGCAGTGTTCGCTCCACATCACGCTGAAGATGCCGAGTTCGGTGTAGGTGGGCTCGCGTCCGAGAAGAGAGACGATCTTCTCGTACTCGCCCTCCGTCAACTGATGCGCGGCGATCAGGTCGGCGGTGATGGTGGCCATGTTATTTCGAAGCGGCGGCGAATTCGGCGACCATCGAGCGGAAGATGACGAGCCCGTCGGTGGAGCCCATGAGCGGCTCACAGGCGTCCTCGGGATGCGGCATCAGGCCCATCACGTTGCGCTCCTTGTTCAGAATTCCCGCGATGTCGCGGAGCGAGCCGTTGGGGTTTTGCACATATCGGAACACCACGCGGTCCTCGGCATCCAACTCGTCGAGGGTCCGTTCGTCGGCGTAGTAACAGCCTTCGCCGTGCGCCACCGGGACACGGAGCACCCGGCCCTTCGACGCGCTTGCAGTGAACGGCGAGTTCACCGTTTCCGTGCGCAGTTCCACTTGCTTGCAGACGAACTTCAGAGACCGGTTGCGCACCAGAGCGCCCGGAAGCAGACCGCTCTCCACCAGGATCTGAAAGCCGTTGCAGATGCCGAGAACCAGGCCGCCGTCGGCCGCGAACCGCTTAATGGCCTGCATGATCGGCGAGAACTTTGCGATCGCGCCGCAACGGAGGTAGTCGCCGTAGGAGAAGCCGCCGGGGAGCACAATCGCGTCCACATCGCCGGTGCTGGCGTCGCCGTGCCACAGCATCCGGGCCGATTCGCCGACGACGCGAGTGACCGCGTCTTCGATGTCATGATCCCGGTTGCTGCCGGGGAAAAGGACGACGCCGAATTTCATGAAAGGGAAACCTCAGTTTAGCAGAGTCGTGACCGCCGGCAGACGTCCGCGGCGCCTCTCGCGCCCGGCCGCCGGCGCTGCCGCGGCCCCCGGAATGTTACAAGCGGCGCACGCATTCAGGGAACGGATTCCGGACGGCCACATCTAAAATACCGCATATGGTTCGGATGGCATTCCTACTTTCACTGGCCGTGGCGGCCCGCGGTGAGGTGACCATCCGCGTCGACCCGCGGATCGAACTCCTGACCGCCGTCCAGTTACTCGGCGGATCGCAGCGTGTGAACGGCCTGAGTCAGCCGTATCGCAGCAACCTGCTCGCTTACCTGGAGCCCTTCAGGGACCATCGGGCGGTGCAACTGCTGTCGCAGATGGAGGCGCGGGGGTTCTCGTTCGACGCGCCGCCGGCGCTGATGTTGCACCTCACCGAGCCTCCCGAACTCGGAGTCCGCGAGCCCTATTCCAGCTATCTGCTGCAGCGCGCAGGCGGGCGCGAGCGGCTGGACGAACTGGTGGCCGCCCTTCGCGATTTCGCGCGCGCCGCTCGCTTCAGCGAGTTCCTGGAAGCCAATCGCGGCATGCTCGGGGCGATGGAGCGCTCGGTCACTTCGCAGTTGGACGGTATCGACTACATCGGCAAGCTCGAGGACTACTATGGCCAGCGGCGCGGCGCGTACGCCGTAGTGGTGGCGCCGCTGCTGCACGCCGGCGGGTACTCGGCGACGGTAGGCCGCGAGGTATTCGCGATCATCGGACCCTTGGGTCTTGCAGCCGGCGCGCCGGACTTCGGCACGCTCGCGCGGCTGCGTGACCTGCTGTGGCACGAGTTCGGCCATTCGTTCGCCAATCCTACGGTGGAAGCGCACATGGGCTTCCTGGGCCAGTTCTCCCAGTTGTACGAGATGATTCGGGCCGAGATGACCGCGCAGGCCTATCTGAACTGGCAGACCTCGATGGCCGAGCACCTGGTGCGAGCGGTCCATGTGCGGCTCACCTGCCGGGAACTGGGGGAGGAGGCGTGCACCGCGCACTACCGCTATGAGCGCACGCGCGGGTTCGCGTTCCTCGACGTTCTGCTGACCCGGCTGCGCGAGTATGAGGCTTCACGGGACCGCTATGAATCGCTGGCCGCCATGGGGCAGAGTGTGTTTGAGGAGTTCCCGGCCGAGTGGGAGCGCCTGATGGCGTGGGGAACCGCGTCGGGGCCGCTGCCCATCGCCGCGCCGCGCGGCATTGTGAAGGCAAGGCTATTTGGCTTGCTCGGCGACCTGGTGCGCGAGTCGGCGGACGAATCCGTGTACGGCCAGGGACTGACGTTTCGCTACGAGGTGCGCGACGGAGTCACCTACACCGCGGTGGAGCCGGAAACCAGAGACGGCCGTTCGCGCTTGATCCAACTGAAATACGCAGCGGAGGCGGACCCCGAGCTGCGCGGCTCGCTCGGGATCACCGCGAGCATGGTGGACGGCAAGTACCGCGCCCAGTACGTGCGCGAGGGCAGCCGGGCGGAGGCCATGGGATTCCGGCGGGGGGACGTGCTGGTGGACTGGAGTACCGTCTATCGCTATCCGCTCGACGCGGCGAATCTGCTCCGGCTGCGAGACCTGCCGGAGGACGCGGCGGCGACGGTGCGGATCATTCGCGAAGGCGAGACGGTGGAACTGCAGGTGAACGGAGCGATGCGCTGAACCGCTTTAGGAGGCGGCGGCCGGCGCCTTCTTGCGCGTGGCGCGGGCGCGTTTTTCCACCGGGGGCTGACGGTCGCTCTTCTTGAGGTTCGGGACTGCGATGGAGGCAACGAACTTCTTCTCGCCAAAGTCATCGAACTTGATTACGATGTACTCGTCATTGCAGGACAGGACGCTGCCCAAGCCGAACTTGGGATGCTCCACTTGCGCGCCCTGCGCGAATGCGGGTTTTGCTGCCATTGGCCTTGCCTCTCTAAATCCATTAGAACACAATCACTTAATAATGTCGAGCGCGCCCCGGTGGACGGGAATCCGATGAGAGGTGAGGGGGATTGCGGATCTGAGAATGGAGTATCGGGTGGGGGAACTGACAGAAGAGCGCGCGCCGGTGAGCCCGTTGGAGCTCTTCGGTGCCTGGCTCGATGAGGCGATGGCGGCCGGAATTCGTGAGCCTACGGCGATGACCCTGGCGACTGCGACGCCGGACGGAATTCCGTCGGCGCGCATGGTCCTGCTGAAGGGCTTCGACGGTGACGGATTTCGCTTCTTCACCAACTACGGAAGCCGCAAGGCGGCGGAACTGGAGCGGAATCCGTCGGCGGCCCTGGTCTTCTACTGGGACGTGCTGGAGCGGCAGGTGCGGGTGGAGGGACGCGTCCATAGAACCTCGCCCCAAGTCAGTGACAAGTACTTCGGGAGACGGCCGCGAGGAAGCCGGCTGGGGGCGATGGCCTCACCGCAGAGCCGCGTGATCACCGGGCGCGACGTGCTGGAGCGGCGGCTTGGGGAACTGGAGGCCGAGTTTCCCGGTGAGGACATCCCGCGGCCGGATTCCTGGGGTGGCTACGTCGTCCGGCCAGACGCGATCGAATTCTGGCAGGGCCGTCCCAACCGGCTTCACGATCGCCTCCGCTACACGCGCGACGGCGGCTCCTCCTACCAACTTCAGCGCCTCGCTCCCTGAAAGCCAGCCCCGGTTTACGCTTTCACGTTGTAGCAGGTGAGGGTGGACTGGTTGCGGATGTACAGCCGGCCCGCGCAGACCACGGGGTGCGCCCAACTGGGCAGGCCCTGATCGGGGATCCGGAATTGTCCTTTTTCGCGGTAGCCGTCCGGCGAAGCGTCGGCCAGGCCCACCGTGTTGCGTTCGCCCAGCAGGTACAACTGCCCGTCGGCGTAGGTGAGCGAGCCTTTGCCCACGCTGCGGTCGCGCCACTTCACGGCGCCGGTGGCGAAGTCCATGCACGTGAGGATGGCGTTCGAAAAGCCGTAGAGGTGGCCGTTCACCAGCACGACACCGCCATGGTGGTTCTGCATCTCACGGTTGAAGTAGACTTCGCGCGCCTCCAGCAGCCCGTTCTTCGGCGTCAGCTCCAGCAGGGCGCAGCCCGTGCCATAGGCGGTTGAATAGAACACCTTGTTGCCGGCCACCACCGGTGTTGCGACATTGGCGGTGCCGTTGGCCACGCGCTCGTAGCGCCACAGCAGTTTGCCGTCGCTCGCCCGCACGCCGACGGCGGCCTCCGCCGTGATCGTCATGACCGCCCGTACCCCGCTCACGTCCGCGGCGATGCAGGACGAATATCCCGCTGCATCGTTCAACTCTTTGCTCGTCCAGACCGTCTTGCCGCTCGTCTTCTCCAGCGCCACGATGCCCGCGCCGCGCCCGCCCGGCGTGGCGATGACATTCGCTCCGTCAATCAGCGGCGACTCGCTGATCAGCCAATACGGGTTGCTTCCGCTGAACTCTCGCAGCAATTGGCGCCGCCACAACACGCCGCCGTCGGACAGCTTCAAGCACGCCAGATCGCCGGCCTCGGTGATCACGTAGGCTCGATCCCCCTCGATGGCCGGCGTTCCGCGCGGCCCCGGGCCGCGGTCCTGGTCCAGCCGCTGGCCGATGCTCGCGGACCACATCGGCTTGCCGTCGTTGCGATTCAGGCACGTCACCACGCTCTGGCCGTTCTTGCCGCCCTGCACCAGGAGCCGGTCGCCGGCCATGGAGACCGAACCGTACCCGTCGCCCAAGCTGCCGGCGGACCACAGCGCGGCCGGCCCATTCGCCGGCCATGCCTTCAGGAGCCCCGTATCCGTGGACAAGCCGTCCCGCTTCGGCCCGCGCCATTGTGGCCAATCGGCCCGAGCCTGCCCGAAGACCGGCAGAGCCGGGGCCAGCAGTGTAGGAAGAAAATCGCGACGCCGCATCGTTTCACGCTCCAAATGATCGAAGGCCTTGGACTCAATGTACCCGGTTTCGACGTGCGAAGGACGCATACGATAGGGAGATGTTCTCCCGCCGCCTGCCTGCGCGACTGGAAAGCAACCGCCTGAGCGCCGCTCTCGATGCGCGGCGCGCCGCCGGTGCGGAGATTCTCGACCTCACCGAGTCCAACCCGACTCGCGCCTTCGATCCGCCGGGCCTGGCGCCCGCCTTCGCGTCTCCGCGCATCTCCGGGTACGACCCCAGCGCCTTCGGCTCCGAAGACGCCCGTGCCGCCGTCGCCCGCCGTTACGCGGGAACCGAACCGGGAGACATCGTGCTCACATCGAGCACCAGTGAATCGTATTCGTGGCTCTTCAAACTGCTCGCCGACCCCGGCGACGAGGTCCTGGTTCCCCGCCCCTCGTATCCGCTCTTCGACTATCTGGCCACGTTCGAATCGGTGCGGCCGAAGCCGTACCGGCTCGAGTACCACAAGCGCTGGGAGATCGATCTGGCCTCGGTCGAGAGCGCGGTCACCGAACGCACGCGCGCGCTGGTGATCGTCAATCCGAACAACCCCACCGGCTCGTTCCTGAAGACCCACGAACGCAAAGCGCTTCTCGAGATCGCTCACCGCCATTCGCTCGCCGTCATCTCCGACGAGGTCTTCTTCGACTATCCGTTCGACGACGCCGCGCCGGGCCGCGCCTCGCTCCTGGGCGAAGCCTCCGCGCTCACGTTCACGCTCAGCGGCCTATCGAAAGTCGCCGGCCTGCCGCAGATGAAACTGGGTTGGATGATCGTCCAGGGGCCGCCCGCGCTCAAGGCCGCGGCCTTGGAGCGGCTGGAACTGATCGCCGATACCTATCTTTCAGTGGGCACGCCCGTTCAGGTGGCGGCGCCCGCCCTGCTGGCGCTCGCCGTGGAATTTCAGACCGCACTGCGCGCCCGCCTCAACGACAACCTCGCCGCGCTGCGCTTGCTGCTCGATGCGAACCCGTCGTGCGAACTCCTCCACGTCGAGGGCGGCTGGTACGCCACCCTCCGCGTACCGCGGGTTCGAAGCGAAGACGAATGGGCGCTGGCACTGCTGGAGCGCTGCGGTGTTCTGGTCCAGCCCGGTTACTTCTACGACTTCGAGAGCGAAGCCTACCTGGTGCTCAGCCTGATGACCAGGCCCGTCGCGTTTCGCGAAGGCGTCGCGCGCCTGCTGGCGCTATAGATACTCTTCTTTGCCCGCGTACATCTCGGCCACGCGCTCCCGGAAGTTCTCGAGCACACGCGCGCGCCGCACCTTCATGGTCGGCGTCATCTCGCCCGCTTCGATGCTGAAGTCGCGCTCCACCAGCTTGAACTTCCGGATCTGCTCGAAGGAAGCCAGTTGCTTGTTCACCCGCCCCACCGCGCGTTTCACTTCCTCCTGCACCGGCGCGGCCTGCACCAGTTGGTCCGCGGGCTTGCCCTTGTGGGTCTCCATGCCGCGCAGCGACTCGGCGGCCGTGGGGTTCACCGTGAACAGCGCGGTCACGTAGGGCATGCGATCGCCGATCAACATCACCTGGTTCACGATGGGCTCCACCTTGAAGAGGCTCTCGATGCGCGCGGGGAAGATCTTCTTGCCGTTCGAGGAGACGATGAGCTCTTTCTTGCGGCCGGTGATCGAATAGAAGCCCTCTTCGTCCACCGCGGCGATATCGCCGGTGTAGAGCCACCCGTCTCGCAGCACGGCCTCGGTGGAGGCCTGGTCCTTGTAGTAGCCGGAGAACAAGGTGGGCCCTTTGATCAGCAGTTCTCCGTCGTCGTCGATGCGCAGTTCGAGATCCGCCCCGGGGAGTTTCTTGCCGATACTGCCCGGCTTCGGCCGGTCGACCGGATTCAGCGTGACCACACCGCCTTCGGTGAGCCCGTAGCCTTCCACCAGCGGCATGCCGATGGCCGCGTAGAAGTCCGCGAGGTCCTTGCCGAGCGGCGCGGCGCCCGACGCCGCAATGCGCATCCGTCCGCCCAGGCGCGCGCGGATCTTGTCGAAGACGATCTTGTTGAAGGGCGCCAGCGCGGCCCGAAGCCACTGCGGCGCGTTCTCACCGCGCTGCCGGTACTTCGCGGCCTCCGACCCGAGGCCGATGGCCATGTAGGCGAGTTTGCGCAGCGCGGCGGGTTTGCGCCGGATCTCTGTGGTGATGCTCGCGTAGACCCGCTCCCACACCCGCGGCGGCGCGACGAAAAACGTCGGGCGTACCGTCTTCAACTCGTTGGGCATCTTGGTGAGCCCTTCGGAGAAGTGCACGGGCACGCCCATGTAGAGCATCAGAAGCTGCATCACCAGCCGCTGCGTAATATGGGCCGAAGGCAGGAACGCGAGCGTGGCGTCCTTGGGGCCGATGGGCAGGACCGGCGGCGCCATCGCGGCGTTCGCCAGAATCGTCTTGTGCTTCACCAGGCCCATCTTCGGCTCTCCGGTGGCCCCGGAAGTCAGGTAGAGAATCGCGTAGTCTTCCTCGTTGGCCTGGGAGTGGATCTGGTCAAAGAAGGCGGGGTCCGCCGCCAGCGCTTCCCTCCCTTTGGCACGCAGTTCGTCCACGGTGAGCACGCCGTCCGCTTCGCCGGTCATGAGGATCCAGAGCACGGGCAGTGCGTCGCCGCCGGCCGCCCGCAGAGACCGCAGCGTCTTGGGGCTCTCCACGAACACCGCCTTCGCGTCGCAGGCCTGTAGCGTTCGTACCTGGTTGTCGAACGGATAGCTGGTGTAGACCGCCGCCGAGGTACAACCGTTGCTCATGATGCCGATGTCGGCCAGGTAAAACTCGGCGCGGGTATCCGAGTCGAGGCCGATGATGTCCCCGCTCCGGAAACCGAGCACGCGCAGGCCGCAGGCGATCTCGACGACAATCGTGCGGTACTCGTTCCAATCGTACGTGCGATACCCTTTGCCGCCGGGGATCGGTTGGTGCAGCGCCGGGGCGGGGCCCCAGGTGCGCGCTGCGCGGTCGAGGATATCGAATACCGTTCGCAAACCCATGACTGTCGTGCGGCTCCTAGCGATGGGCGCTCAGGGCGGTGCCCGGTTCGCGCCGTGAATCGGAGTGGGATCTTTCTAAGGGTAGAATACGCGAGGGGTCCTCGGGAAGATGCCGTTCGAACGCGAAATGGAAGTATGCCGGCGCGCCGCCGCCCTGGCCGGTGAGGTGGCCCTTCGCCACCACCGGACCGGCATCGCCGCCGAGGAGAAGAGCGACCTCTCGCCGGTGACCGCCGCCGATCGGGAATGCGAAGCGGTGGTGGCCCGCTATCTCACCGAGATCTATCCCGACGACGGTCTGCTCGGCGAGGAAGGAGCGGAGCGTCCCTCGCGCAGCGGGCGCCGGTGGATCATCGACCCGATCGACGGCACGCGGGACTTCGTCCGCGGCAACGACCTCTTCGCGAACCTCATTGCGGTGGAGGAAGACGGCGAGGTCATCGCCGGCGTGGCGAACTTCCCCGCCTTGGGACGCATGTTCGTCGCCGGCCGCGGCGCCGGCGCCTGGCGCGATGGGGTCCGCCTGCACGCTTCGAAGATCGAGTCGGTTTCGAAAGCGGTGCTCTGCTTCCAGAACTTGAACGGCGTGCCGGCGGCGCGGCGTTCGGGCTTGCTCGATTGGTTCGAAGGCTTCTGGGCGGTGCGCAGCATGGGCGGCGCGCTCGACGCGATGTTCGTCGCCGAAGGCCTCGCCGAGGTGTGGATCGAACAGAGCGCCAAGCCGTGGGACCTGGCGCCGCTGCGGATCATCGTCGAAGAGGCCGGGGGCCGGTTCTTCAATTTCGACGGCGGGCGCAGCATCTACGGCGGCAACTGCGCCTGCACCAACCCGTTCCTCGAAGAAGAAGTGCGCCGCTTTCTCGGAAGCCCGCGCGGGTGAACGAAAGGGCCGCGCTACGCAACGGCCGCGGTCACCGGCGGCGCCGCCAGAAGGCGCGGTAGCAGCGGGCGGCGCTTCAACCGTTTGCCCACCGCCCGCCGTGCGCGCAGCAGCCGGATGCGCACCGCGGTTTCGGTCCACCCGTGCTGGTCGGCGATCTCGTGCACCTTGTAGCCCTCCAGGTAGTGGCGTTCCAGCACCACGCGGTCGTTGCGCCGGCAGGCATGCAGCACCCGCCGGAGATCGATCGCTCCCAGATCGATTTTGGGCGCGGACGGCACGTCGGAAAGCGCTTGCAGCAGCGGTTCGCGCCGGATCAGGCTGCGATGGATGTTCAGCGCGATGCTGTTGGTCCAGGTGAGCACCATCGCCGGATCGCGCAACTGTCCCAGACGTTCCCACCCTTTGGCCCAGGCGGCCTGCGCGGTCTCTTGCGCGGTGTCGCCGTTCAGACCTCGCGACACAAGAAAACGCACCGTCATACTGAAGCACTGCTGGTAGGCCTGTCCGTATTCTTCTCTGGTCATGCGGCTCCCTTCGGCTCCTCGCAAACTCCACCGCGCTCGTCGACGGACCGCGCTCTCCGCGCGGGCCCGCCCTCGCGACTTCGTGCGGCTTTCGAGTAGTACGCTGTTGTGACCACCAGGGCCGGATGCGATACAGGGCCTCCGGCGGCGCCCGCCGGGCCGTCAGGCCACGCGACGGCGTGCGAACGCGAACCGGTACGCGGCCAGCAGCAGCAGTGCCCCGGCCAGCGCCGTCAGGAAGCCCGCGCTCTGATCCGCGTCATACCAACCCAGCAGGCGGCCGATGTAGCCTCCCACCGCGGCGCCCGCAATACCCAGGATGATCGTCGCGGCGAAGCCACCCGGGTCGCGCCCCGGCATCAGTAGCTTCGCGATCACCCCGACCACGAAACCGAAAAGGATCCATGTCAGTAATGCGAACAAGCAGCCTCCCCGTTCCTCCAGCAAGCCCGAAACTCACTGCGCGCTGCTTGCGGCTCGCCGGAGATCGCAACCAACGGGCCCAGCGAGCACGGCGGTTGCCAAACGCGCCGTCGGCGCGGCGGCTGCTGGGAAGGCCCGCATTCCAAGGGGTGGCGCGCATGGTCCGCCGCGCGCGCTCGCAATGATCCCTCGAAATTCAGCGGGCTTGAGCAAGAAATACGCTCGAAAGGAAAAATTTGCCGTAGCGATTTTCGATCCCCGCTCATCCACTCCCTATCAACCCTTCGCTCGCCTTTTTCCTCGTTACGGTAAGTAACAGCATGGAAAGATACTTCCCCTGCTGCGCCGGAGGCTGGACCCGGCCCGTGAGCGCCCCCCGCCGCCTGGAAGCCGAATTGCTTCCTCTTCGCGAAGAGGTGGACACAAATGATCGCCGAGAAAACGAATCCAACCATGAACTCCCCTCTCCCGGCGCTGGCATCGAACCTGGAAATCCCGGTCACTGAGATACGCGAACAAGTGGAGCGAATGCTCGCTTGCGATCTTTTTTCGCGCTCCGAACGCATGAGCCGGTTCCTGCAGTTCACCGTGGAGCAATCGCTTGCCGGCAAGGCTTCGAATTTGAAGGAGTACCTGATCGGGGTGGAGGTCTTCGATAAACCCGAGACCCTGGACCCGCGCCTGGATCCCATCGTTCGCGTGGAAGCGGGCCGCCTCCGCGCGAAACTGCGCGAGTACTACGAAACCGATGGCCGCGACGATCGGATTCTGATCGCCTTCCCGCCGCGCTCGTATGCCCCTTCGTTCCAGCGCCGCCCCGATGCGGGCCTGGCGCGGGAGTCATCCGCGTATCGCGGACAGATGCACGCCGCGCGCGCTTCCCTGGCGGTTCTGCCCTTCGCCGATTTGAGCCGCAATCGGGACCAGGACTACTTCTGCGACGGGCTCACGGAGGAGGTCATCGGCGCGGTGGCGCAGTTGCGCCCGCTCCGCGTGGTCTCCCGCACGTCCACGCTGCGTTTCAAGGGCAAGGCGGACGATGTGCGCACCATCGGCGAGCAGCTCAACGTGCGCACGGTGCTCGAAGGCAGCGTGCGCCGCCTCGACCAGCGCTTGCGCATTACGGTGCTCCTGGCGGACGCCGCGGACGGCTACCATCTGTGGTCGGAAACGTTCGATCGCACGGCCGAGGACGACATCTTCACGCTGCAGAGGGAAATCGCCTCGGCCATTTCCTCGCGCGTGCGGGAGCATCTCGCCCCTCCGGTGGCCAGCGTTCAGTAGCGCCTAGCTCGCGCCAATCCGGGGCGGCGCGCCGCCCTCCAGCACAGCCCGCATCCGGGCCTCGATCAGAGGCCGCATCTCGTCATGCGTCAGGATGTAGAAGCGCTCGTCGCGGATGGCCGCGAACACCGCGCCGGCGATCTGCTCCGGCGGCATGCCCGCCGCGACGCCGCGGGCGATATCCTCAAGCCGCTTCTTCACCGCGGGCGAAGGCGGCCCGGCAGCCGCGTACTCCGCCGCCAACTCCGGCGGCAGATTGCGCGTTTCCGCGATGCGCGTGGCGACGTACGCCGGGCACAACACGGAAACCTTCACGTTCGCCCGGGCCGCTTCTAGCTCCGCCGCCAGGGCCTCGCTCAGCGCCACCACGCCGAACTTCGAGATGCCGTACGGCGCGGCGAACGGAAACGCCACCAGCCCCGCCGCGGAGGCGGTGTTCATCACGTGCCCTTCGTCCTGCTCGAGCAGGATGGGCACCAGGTTGACCACCGCCGTTGATCACGCCGTTGAGATTAACCCCCAGCGTCCAATCCCACGCGCGCGCCGAGATCTTCCACATGGGCCCGATTCCCGCCGCCACACCCGCGTTGTTGCAGACAATGTGCGCCGCGCCGTAGGCGGCCAGCGTTCGCTCCGCCAGGTACTGGACATCGTCCAGGCGCGAGACGTCGGTGCGGACCGCAAGCACCTCCGCTCCCGCGTCCCGCAAAGTGCGCTCGGCTCTTTCGAGCGCCGGCTCTTCGATGTCAGCCAGCGCCAGCCGGCAGCCTTCGCGCGCCAGCCGCGCCGCGATGGCGTACCCGATCCCGCTCGCGCCGCCGGTGATCACCGCTACTCTTCCGGCAAACTCGCGCATCCCTCACCTCCCCAGTAACGCATCCACAGCTTTGGCCAACGCGGCGCGCACCTGCTCGCGCTGCTCTTCGTCCCGATACGGGCGCCGCGGCCAGAAGAACCCTTTCATCCCGTCGCCCCTGGTGCGCGGCATCACGTGCACGTGCAGGTGAGGCACCGTCTGGCTCACCCGGTTATTCACCGCGATGAACGACCCCTCGGCTCCCAGCCCCTCCTCGATGGCGCGCCCGATCAGTTTCACCGCGGCCAGCAGCGGGGCGGAAAGATCGTCCGGCAAGTCGAGCAGCGTATCGGTGTGCGCCTTCGGCGCCACCAGCGTATGGCCGTGAAACACCGGGCCGATGTCGAGAAACGCCATCACCCGATCGTCCTCGTAGACCATCTGGGCCGGGATCTTCTTCGCGGCGATCTGGCAGAAGAGGCAATTCGTCAACGCTGCTTCTCCCGCGCGATCGTCTCTTCGATTCTTCGCTTGATCTCGCCCTCCAGCCACACACCGTCGCACTGCGCGCAGACCCAGGCCGGCACGTCATCGAAGACAAACAGCTCCGGGCCCTCGGCGACCTCGTGCGTGATCAACTTGCGCACCAGCGCACCGCCGCACACCGCGCATCGTTCTCCGCCGCCCGGATGTTCCAACCCGTCACCCTTTCCCGGCGCTGCCCGCCCGCTTCGCCTCGCGCACCTCTTTGATCAGCGGGCCATACACGTCCTTGTCGAACGGCGGGCACCCGGTCGCCCATTGCCCCAGCGGATGGTCCTTCTGGCGCATCAGCCAGGTGCAATAGGTCAGCGTCTTGCACACCCGGCGCTCGTCCCATTCCCCTTTGGTTAGCGCATCGCGGCCGAATTCGGGATAAGCCAGCGCACCGCGGCCGATGCCGAGGAAGCGAATGAGCCCGCGGCCGACGTTGTATGCGCCCGCGTTCAGGCCGTACTTCTGCAGCCAACTGTAACCGGTTCCCACCATGGGCAGGTCCGGGTGCGCCTGCTGCAATCGCGCGGCGATGCGGAAATGGCGGTCCACGCCCAGGAGCGGGTGCTCGGGCTGTTCGTAGTTGCCCTCGTCGGGCTTCTCGAACGGCCGGCCAATGTGGGGATTGTAGTAGGGGCAGCCGAGCGACACGTTCAGAAGCTCGATGCCCCATTCACGAAACCAGCCGATCGCTTGGATCGGTTCGGTGAGATCCTCCATCAGCGGATTGTTCGCGTCGACGCCGAATCCCCACGGGTAGGGCGCCGGATAGTGGAACGGCACGCCCAGGCCGGTCACCGGATCGCGCCGGTAGGGGATGCCGTCGAAGACGCTGATCCGCATGCACAGCGTCAACTGGCGGCCGTACCGCGCGCGGATCTTGCCGAGAACGTTCCGGATCAGGCGCGTGCGGTTCTCGAGCGAGCCGCCGTAGCGGCCTTCGCGCGTCTTGGCGCCCAGCAGCTCACTCAACAGGTAGCCGTGCGTGGCCTTCAGATCGATCGCGCGGAAACCGGCCTGCAGCGCCAGTCCCGCGGCTGCGACGTAGTCGTCTTCCAGCCGCTCCAGTGCTCCGTCGTCGATCACCGGATAGGAGCCGGTCAGGCTGGTCTTCTCGTCGATGAGCGGGTTGTGGTAGGCGATGATCCGCCGCGGCACGCTGTAGCGGCCGGAGTGCGTCAACTGCAGCGGCGCGACAACGTCGTCGGCCGTTCCGTACAGCTCGCGATGCGCGCGCAGCGTGACATCCAGCAGCCGCGCATAGTCGCCCACGTTGGAAGGCGTGATCCAGAGCTGGCGCGGATTGGCGCGGCCATCCTGCCGGACCGCGGTGGCCTCAAACCAGATCAGCTTCGCGCCGCCCCGCCCGAAACGCTCGTAGCGGCGGAACGTCAGTTCTCCCGGCGACCCGTCGGGGTCGCCGTCGCAACCCTCCATAGGATGGATGGCGAGTGAGTTGCCTGCCCGCGTGTCTCCGACCACCACCGGACGCGCCAGGATCTCCCGCACGCGCTCCGCGCTCTCCTCAAAATGGACCTGAGTGGCTCCGATTTGCTCAGCGCTCTGCCGTAGCTCGGCGAGCGTCTTGTACGTGAAGTGTCTCATCTCGTTTCGTCGATCCCGGCAGAGACAGGATCGCCAGGGCGCCCACCGCGGCAAGCACGAAGACGATCTGCAGCGCCAGTTCGTAGTTCCCCAGCGAATCGTGAATCCTGGACACCAGCAGCGGGCACCAGGTCTGCCCGATGGTGTCGGCGGGGAGAATGATCGCCATCGCGCGCGCCAGCGAGTTCACGCCGAACCGCTCCGCGGCCATCAGTGGGATCAGCATGTAGTCCGCCCCCATGCCGAAGCCGAACAGCACGGCGAACACGTAGACGAACTCTGGCTGCTCCGGCTTCACCAGGAACAGCAATGGAATCGTTCCGGCCACCAGCAGGTACGTCACTGCCATGACGATCTTCTTGTTGTATTTGTCCGCCAGGTAGCCCATGATCAGCCGGCCCGCGATGCTCGAAAAGAGAATGCAGAGCGTCGCGTTGGCGAACAGGTTGTTGAGCGCCGCCTGGTCCGTGAAGCCGTGTTCGAGAAACACCAGCTTCATGTGTTGATTGATGGAGCCGATCGCGCCGATGGAGCAGATGCTCCCGATCATGAGCAGCCAGAAGGCGCGCTGGCCGAGCATCTCGCCGAAGGGGCGTGGCGGCGCGGGCGGCGCGGCCACCGCGGGCGCTGGGTCGCCGTCCGGGTACTGCCCCAGGTCCGACGGGCGGTCCTTCATGCCGATGAGGGCGAGCGGCCAGGCCAGCAGCATGAAACAACCGATCACGATCAGCGCGGTGTGAAAGTCGAACGCCGAGGTCAACGGGTTCGCGATGAACTTCGCGGAGATTCCTCCGAACACTCCCACGCCGAGATAGACCACCGCCATGGCCTTGCCGCGTATGCGGCGGAACCACTGAGAAACGATCACCTGATGCGGAATCGGTCCGGAGAAGATATAGCCGACGATGTAGATGAACCAGAGCGCGTAGTAAGTGAGCAGGTCGCCTTTCATCAAGCCGAAGCCCACGAACGCAATGCCCGTGAACCCCGTGCCGATGATGATCATCTTGCGCGGGCTGAAGCGGTGCGCCAGCAGCGGCCCCACCCACAACGTCAGCAGCGCGGCGAGCGGAAATCCGAACGTTGTCTCGGTGGTCGACCACCCGAAGGACTTCTTGTAATAGTCGTAGAAGAACGGCCCGCCATAATAGGGAATGCCGACCGCGATCCCGAAGGTGAAGAACGCGAGTACGGTAATCCACCAGCCAAAGAATTTCTGCTTCATGAAGACGAGGCTCCCGCGGGCAAAATGACCTCCTCCTTATATCACGGTGCGCGCCGCGCGGTGCTGGCGCTGTTCTTTGTACACGGCTTCGTCTACGCGTCCTGGGTTTCCCGGATCCCCGCGGTTCAGGGGGCGCTGCACCTGACTGCCGCGGAACTGGGCCTCGCCCTGCTCGGCTTCGCGGCCGGCTCCATTCCGGCGATGGTGCTGTGCGGCGCGCTGATCGGCCGCTATGGGAGCCGCCCCCTGTCGATTGCCACCACGCTGGCCTTTTGCCTCGCGCTCCCCGCCATGGCCTTGGCCCCGGCGGGCCCCTGGCTCTTCTTCGCGCTGTGCCTGTTCGGTCTCGGCGGTGGTTCGATGGACGTCGCGAGCAACGCGCACGGAGCCGAAGTGGAGCGCCTGGCGGGCCGCTCCGTCATGTCTTCGTTTCACGCCTTCTTCAGCC
>DALYJJ010000075.1:21691-30521 GCA_031969915.1 Bryobacteraceae bacterium
GGGCGCGATGGCCGGCGCGGGGCTCGGCGGACTCGCCGCCGGGTACGGCCTGTCGCCGCTGCCGCACTTTGTCCTCGCCGCCGTGGTTTCCGCCGCGGCCACCGCCGCATGGTCGCGCCGATTGCTGCCCGCCGCCGTGGACGCGGCGCCGCACGGGCCGATGCTGGCCTGGCCTTCGCGCGCCCTGCTCGGGCTCTCGGCGCTCGCCTATTGCATGGTCTTGAGCGAGGGAGCGATGGCCGATTGGACCGCCCTCTACCTGGGCCGCGTGCTCTCCGCCCACGCCGGCGTGGCCGCTCTCGGCTATGCCTGCTTCTCGGGCGCGATGATGGTGGGCCGCGCCTTGGGCGACCGCCTGGCCGACCGCCTTGGGCGGGTGAACCTGGTCCGATGCGGCACGCTGCTCGGGGCCGCGGGCCTTGCCGCCGCCTTGCTCGCCCCCAGCGCGCCGCTCGCGCTCGCAGGCTTCACCGTGGCAGGCGCCGGCTTCTCCGTGGTGGTCCCGATGGTCTTCGCCGCCGCCGCGCGGCGAGGCCGTACGCCGGGTCTCGGCATGGCCACCGTGATGACCGCCGGCTACGCCGGACTGCTCACCGGCCCGCCCGCCATCGGCACACTCGCCGCTGCCTTCTCGCTGCGGGCCGCGCTTCTGCTGCCCGTGGCCCTGGTGCTGGGCGCGTTCGCACTCGCGGGCCGCACCGCGCCGCCCGCTCCCACCGCCGCGCCCGATCCGTGCTTGAATAACAATTCATGACCAGCAAGCTCGATGCCTCGCGCCTGGAGGCGCTCCTGGAGTCCGCTCAGCTCCTGCAGAGTTCGCTCGAGCTCGACACCGTCCTCAAACACCTGCTGCGCACCGTGATGGGCCGTCTGCTCGCGCGCCGCGGGATCATCGCCGTGAAGCGGCCCGAGGGCGTGATGCAACTCGCGCTGGTGCGCGGCGCGAGCATGCTCTCCGCCGGCGCCGAGTACATCGAGGAAGCCGCCCAGGCCGCGGGCATCGAACGCGTGCTCTCCATCGGCAACCCGGAAGAACCCACCGGCCTGCTCGGGATCGGCGCCTACAACAAGAGCGTCGAAGCGGAAGAGACGGAGTTCCTCGAAGCCCTGCTGGGCCTCGCCGCGAGCGTCATCTCCAACGCCCAGGCGCTCGAATCCGCGAAGCACGCCAATCAGCTCCTCGACCAGAGGCTCCAGGAATTGCGTGCGCTGCTCGACCTCGGCCGCGGACTGGCGGCCACGTTTGAGCCCGAAGAAGTGGCACGTCTCGCGGCCCTCACCATGGCCGGCCGCTGGGCGGTCTCGAAGTATGCCGTGGTCGCCTGGCGCGACGGACAGCCCCTGGTGCTGCGGCAGAAGGGACTCGAACTGCCCGATCCGGCGGACTGGAAAGACAAGGTCGCCGGGCTCTCCGACGCGCTCATCGCCCAGGACGGCACCGAGCCGTCCGTTCCGCCCGGCTCTCTACTGCTCCCCATCCGCGCCACCGAAGCCACCTTCGGCCTGCTCATTGCCGGGCCGCGCCCGCGCGGCGTGGCGTACAGCGAAACCGATATCGAGTTCGGCACGGGCCTGGCCGCGCAAGCCGCCGTGGCACTCGATAACGCCTGGAATTTCAAGGAAACCGTTCTCAAGCGGCAACTCGAAAAGGAACTCACCCTCGCCGCCAGCATCCAGAACAATTTGTTCCCCTCCCGTCTTCCCGATCTGCGCGACTTTGAGATCGCCGCCCGCAACCGCCAGGCGCGCCAGGTCGGCGGCGATTACTACGACGCGCTTCCGATCGCCCAGCCGGGTCCCGATCAACCGCATCTGCTCTGCGTCGCCGACATCTCCGGCAAGGGCCTCTCCGCGGCGTTGCTGATGTCCACGATTCAAGCCACGCTCCGCGCGTTGCTCCAACCCGGCGCGCCGCTGCTCGAAGTGGCCGGCCGCGCCAACGACCTGCTCTACGCCACGACTCCCGCAAACAAGTTCGCCACCGCGTTCCTGCTCGCCCTGAACCCCTGCACCGGGGACTGCCGCTATGTGAATTGCGGCCACAACGCGGCGGTTCTTCTCCGCGCTAGCGGCGATCACGAACTGCTGGACGGCCCCGGTCTCGCCCTCGGCCTCTTCCCCAAACGCACCCAGGCGGAAGCGGAAGCCTTCCTCGGGCCCGGTGACATTCTGGTGATTTACAGCGACGGCGTCACCGAAGCCCAGAACATTGAAGAAGAGGAATTTGAGATGGACCGCCTGGTGGCGTGCGTGCGGAACCATGGCGGCCGTCCCGCGCGCGAGATCGTCGACGCCATCCTCTCGGAAATCGACGCCTTCGCCGGCGGCGCGCCCCAGTTTGACGACATCACGATCATGGTGGTGAAGAGAACATGCTCAACCGCCTGATCGAACGCCTCTTCCCCGGCCGCCTGCTCGCGCGCCGCGAACGGCAGTGGTGGCTGGCCGCGATCCTGCTGGCGCCCGCCGCCATGTTGCCCGGCCTCTTCACCGGCCCACCCGCCATTTTCGGCGGCATTACTCACGTCGAGCATGACCGCGCCGGCTTCCTGAATATCGCGCGCAAGCACCTGGCCGAGCGGGGCGTGAACACAGAGGGCTGGAAGGACACCCTTCGCTTCGTGGAGGATGTCGACGTCGAGCGCTATCTGGCGAACCGCGACGCCCAATGGCAGGCGCGGCTGCGAAAGCACGCTCCCCCGATCGTCGCGTTGGCCTCCTTCCAACCCCGCTCGGGCGGCGGCTCCGCGGATGTCCACCTGGACATACACGGCAAGCCCGCCGGTTTCGCGCTCGTCCAGGTGACGGCCCAGGGCGTTTCGGCGTCCGCGCAGGGGACGCCCGTCGAAGTCGCCCGAGCCGCGCTCGCCGCCCGCCTCGGCGCCGACCTCCCCTTGTTTCGACTCGGGGAGCCCGAGGTTACCCTGGTCGGGCGCGAGGGCGGCATTCCCACCCAGCGTTTCGTGTGGAAGACCGTTCCCCCGGGTATGGCCGAACTGGAGGTGCGGTTCCGCGTGGATGTCCGCGGCGCCACCGTGCTCGCTGAACTGGGCGAGCTGAAGCTGGATGCGCAGTACGCCGCCGCTCACCGCCCCGGCCGGACCTTCCAGACGGCCATCGGCTGGTTCTTCGTCTTCTACGCGACCGTGCTCATCATCGCCGTGCTTGTGCGGTACATCAAGCGCAGCCTGCAGAAGGAGATCTCCCATCCGCGGACCATCGGCATCGCATTTTTCTTCGGTGCCACCTTCTTCCTGTACGCCGCGGCCAGTGACCAACTCCTGGCCATCCGCGATACCGGCGGCGCGCCCATCGCGATCATTTATCTGCTCGCCGCGATCATCTACCTCATCATGGGTCTCCTCATCGGCTCGGCGTATTCCGCGAGCGAGGGTGAGTTGCGCGAGAGCTACCCTGGTAAGCTCACCTCGCTCGACTCGGTGCTGAGCGGCCGGCCTTTCTCGCGCAACGCCGCCGCGTCCTTCCTCCTGGGCGTGGTAATCGCCGCCTGGATGATCCTCTTCCACGAGGCCCTCCGTTGGACCATGCCCACACCGGCGAACTTCGGCGGCGGCGAGATGCTCGGCCTCTTCGTGTACAGCCGGTTTCCGTCGCTGGTGTCGTTTGCCACCCTTCCGATCGGCGCCATCATGGAGAGCCTGACCCTCCTGCTCCCGATCGCCCTCCTCCAACGGTTCTTCAAGAGCCGCCGCACTCTGCTGTGCGTGGTCACCCCGCTCGCGCTCGCTGCCTCGGTCGGCTTTACGCTCGCCCAAGCGTCGCAATCCGGTCTGCCGCTCGGCGCCACCATCGCGCAGGCGCTGGTCAAAACCGCCGGCCTGTTCGCCGCGTTCTTCTGGGTGGATCTGTTCGCCGCGATCGTCTCGCACAGCGTGCACAGCCTGATCGTCTTCCTGCTGCCCGTGGTCCGGATCACGCCCTCCGGCGCGAACGAAGCGCTCCTCCAGCTGGCAGTCGCGCTCCTGGTCTTGCTGGCTTATGCCGTGGCCCTTTTCCGCTCCCGGCCCGTGCGCGACGAAGAGGTCCGGCCGCAGTATGCGCGCTTCCTCGCCGAGCGGCTCTCCCTGGAATCCGAAGTCGCCGCCGCGCGCGAGGCGCAACTGCGCCTGCTGCCCACGGAGCCGCCGCGCATCGAGGGCCTCGCGATCGCCGCCATCTGCCGCGCCGCTGACGAGGTGGGCGGCGACTTCTACGACTTCTTCAAACTCTCACCGCACCGCCTCGCCCTGCTGGTTTCCGACGGCGGCGGGCGCGGGCTCGCCACCGCGCTTTCCATTGCCGTGGCGAAGGGCTACCTGATGGAGAAGGCGCAGGCCGCCCAGGACCCGGTGACTACGCTTTGTTCGCTGCGCGCCGCCCTCGGCGGCCTGGTCGACTCGCGGGGAGGCTTCTGTTTTGCCGTGATCGACACGGCCGAGCGAACGCTTCGCTATGCGCGCACCGGCGAGACTCCGAAAGTCCTGCTGGAGGCCGGAGCAAGTGTCTTTGAGTCTCCCTCCAAGGCCGATCCGGAGGTGATCGAAGGAAGCGCGCACCTGGCCCTCGAGACGCGCTTCGTGTTCTATACGGACGGCCTCGGCGCGCGGCTGGCCACCAGTGGGAGCGGCGCGGCCGATCGCTGGCTGCAACAGGTCTTCGCATGGCACAAGAGCGCCACCGCGGAAACCCTCGGCCAGACGCTGGTTCAGGAGTTGTTCTCCTCGCTCAAGGGCGGCCGCTCGGCGCGGCTCGAGGACGACCTCACCCTGCTGGTGCTGCGCATCGAAGGTCCGGGGGCCAGCCGCCGGGAGCAGGTCGCATGAGCCGCCTACAGTGGATCGCGGCCCTCGCCGCGGCCGCCGCCGGCCTGGCGGCATTGCGGGCTTTGCCGCCCCGCGCCCAGCCGCTTCCGCCCCAGGGCTACAAGCTGGATCGCGAAGCGGCCATCCAGCGCGCCCGCGCAATTGCCTTGCGGTTCGGTGTCGATACTACGTCCTGGCGGTCGCGGGCATCTTCGGACTTCAATCCGGAAATCAGCCACTGGCTCCAACGCCACGCCCGCAATGAGCAGGACTCGCTCAAGAGCGCCTTCTACGTAACCGTGGTCCTCAGCGCGCCCGGAGCCGGCCGGAGTCTTACGCTCACGCTCGGCTCGGACGGCAGACTTCAGTCGTACACGGAGGAAGGCGGCGCGGGCTCCCGAACCAGCTCGCGCGAACCGGCCACCGTCGCGGCTCAGGCCCTCTCGGAACTGACCGGCGAAGGTGCGTCCTCCTTCCGCGCCACCACCACCGCTTCCCCCGCCCGGGACGGGCTCGATTTTGTTTGGGAGGCCCCGTCCTCGCGGCCGGAACTGAATACCTGGACGGCCCGCGCCTCTGTCGGTCCGGAAGGGTTGCGCTCTTGCAAACTGGACGCCAACCTCGCGCCCAGGATTCGCGAAGAACGAAGCGCCGCGCGCGGGCCCACGCTGGGCCTGGACGCGGTGAACGTGGCGGTCTTCGTCGTCGCCTACTTCTCAGCGTTCCTGATGACCGTCCTGGCCTGGATCCGCCGCCGGCTCTTCCGGCCCCTGCTCTTCGCGGGAGCGCTCATCGGAGCGGCCGCCATGGCCTTCGACATGTTCTTCGGCAGCGCCGGCCAGAGCCAGGCGCTCCGCAACTCCGGTTCGCAGCTCGGCGTGAACATCTTTTTCGCGATCCTCTTTGGGACCATCGGCTGGGCCTGCCCGGCGGCGGCGGGCGAAAGCTGGAGTCGTACCGTTCTGTCCGCACAATGGCGTTCGCTGCTGCTGGCGGTCTCGGGATCCTTGCGGACCCGCGCCGCCGGCGCAGCGATTTTCGCGGGGTGCCTCTTCGGGCCCTTGGCGGCCTCCATCCCGTTCGCCTGTTCGGCGCTGTTTCCGGCTGCGCGCTGGAACAGCTTCGGTGAGAGCCTGCTCGCCAGCCCCTCGCCCTCTTTCGACTGGCTCACCCCGCCCCTTTCCATCTCCGCGTTAACCGCTATCGCGTTCCTGATTCCGCTGGCCGCCCGCGTCCGCTGGCGCCTCCCCTCGCTCGCGTTGCAGTTCGCGCTCGCCGCGCTGGCCGAGCTGAATTCGCCGTGGCTTGAGCAACATTTCGCCGCGGCCCTGTTGAGCGCCTTGCTGGGCGCGGCGCTAACCCTGACGGTTCTTCATCGCTTCGGGATCCTCGCTGCCCTCACCGCGCTGAGCGTCTCCCACGGCCTGATGGACGCCGCCTGGCTCTCCTCCACCGCGTCGCTGCCGCTTCAGGGTTCGGCGGGAACCATCCACTTCAGTCTGTTCGCGCTCGCCGCCGGCTCGGCCTGGGTCGCCTGGCGCGGCCGCGAAGCTCCGGCGGAGATCGCCACCGGGAGCCAGGCCGATGAGCCCGTTTCCCAACGGGAGCGCCTGAAGTCGGAGTTTTCGCTCGCCCGGCAGGCCCAGCAACGGATGCTTCCGGATACCGCGCCGCAGTTGCCCGGTCTTCAGGTGGCCGCGGTGTGCCAACCGGCGAAGGAAGTGGGCGGCGACCTATACGACTATCCGCGCCTGGCCGACGGCCGCCAGGCCTTCATCGTCGCCGACGTCTCCGGCAAAGGCATGCCCGCCGCGCTCTACATGACTCTCACCAAGGGGCTGCTCACCGCCGCCAGCGAGGAGTGCGACGATCTCGCCGAGGTGGCCTGCCGCCTCAATCGCCATCTGCGCGAGGCCGGGCGCCGCCGGGTGTTCGTCACCGCCGCGCTCGCTGCGGTCGATGAGCGCTCCGGTTCACTCGAATACGTCCGCGCCGGCCACAATCCCATCGTCTGGCACAGTCCGACCCGCGGGTTCACAAGACTCGTCAAGCCGTCCGGCATGGGGCTCGGCGTCGGTCCGCCCGCGCTGTTTGGCCGGACGCTGGAAATGGAACGGCTCGACCTCGCCGACGGCGACACCGTCGTTCTGTACTCCGACGGCGTGACCGAGGCGATGAACGCCGAACTGGAGCAGTACGGAGAGGAGCGCCTGGAGAGCGTGGTCACGGCCAACGGCCACCTGGGCGCGGGAGAGATGCGGCAGGCCGTTCTCGACGACCTCGTGGCGTTCCTGGCCGGCGAGCCCCCACAGGACGACGTCACGGTCCTGGTGCTGAAGGCCTCGAGTGCTGCTACCCTAGGGAAACACTCATCTCACACGGGAGATCGTACGCTTGGCTAACGCGTTCGTCGTTCACCGGTCCCAGAACGAAGGGGTGGTCGTGCTCGCCCTCGACGGCTTCCTGGATGCCCATACCGCGCCGGTCTTTGAAAAGGCGATCCAGGAGGAGGTGGAAGCCGGCCACCTGCGGGTCGTCGCCGATTGCGACAAACTCACCTACATCTCCTCCGCCGGCCTGGGCGTCTTCATGAGCTTCATCGAGGAAGTCCGCGAGCAGGGCGGCGATATCAAGATCTGCCGGGTGCCTCCCAAGGTTCGTCAGGTGTTCGACATCCTTGGTTTCCCAGAGCTGTTCGACATTCTCGAAGACATTCCCGGAGCCGTGCAGAAGTTTTCGCAGCCGCAAACCCAGAGGTGAGAACCATGTCATCGTTCGAACGGCGCTTTTCCTTGCATGTGCCCTCCTCGACGGAGAACCTGGCGATGATCCGGGACTTCGTCTCCAGCGTCGGCTCGCAGGCCGGTCTCGCCGAAAGCGACCGCTCCAAGGTGGAACTCGCCGTGGACGAAGCCTGCGCCAACGTGATTGAACACGCCTACGGCAAGGACGTCACCAAGGACGTCATCGTGCGCGCCACCATCGAAACCGACCAGATCACCATTGAAGTGATCGACACGGGAAAAGGGTTCGATCCCGGCGGCGTGGAGCAAAAGGACCTCGACCGGCTGGTGCGGGAGCGTCGCTCCGGCGGCCTGGGTATGCGCATGATGAAGGCGCTCATGGACGAGGTTGTCTACCAGATCGTCCCGGGCGAAAAGAACGAGTTGCGCATGGTGAAGCGGCTCCGCAAAGAGAATGAAACGGCGTAGCCGGGCCGGTGCGTCCCTGAGTTATCGGCTAGATTCCGGAACCGGAGCAATCCCCAGGCGAATCTATGAAGAGAACGTAAACGAAGTGGAACCGAGACGCCGAAAGGCCGTCTCCCACTATTCGGAGAGAGGACGCTTCGCCGGCGTCCCGCGCGCGGATCGTAGGAGGACAGCATGCGATTGAACTGGATGGGCGGGGCGTTAGCCATCTTCTTCGGCCTCGCTACCCTCGGGTTGGCACAGGAGAAAGGATCGCGGCGGCTGGAGACCGTCAACTGGGACCCGATCAAGCGCGAACTCACCTGGACCGTCTCCCACGGAGCCAAGAACGCCGCCGGTAAGTACGAGGCCGGCGACAAGAGCACCTACCGCATCGATATGGACGGGGCCACCATGTCCGTGGGCGGCGAAACGCGGCGATTCAGCAAGCAGGAGGCGTCCAGCGTCACCGGCCTGATGCAACTCATCGCCACCTACGCCGTCGAATCCACCATCTGGTGGGAGAAGGGCTACGGAGAGAAGGTCAGCGGCGGTGAGCGTGTGGACTACCGCCCGCCGGCCAAAGACCGCTGCGAAGCGCCCACGCTTGCGCTCGCCTCCTATCAGCCGCGCTGACCCTTCCGGATCAGACTCAACAGCCACCCGATCGCCGGGTCGTTCTGCGCCTGCGCATGCCAGGCCACGCGCGTCGCGAACACCGGCAGCGGCAACGGGCAGGCCCGCAGCGCAAGCCGGAGCGGCGCGGCCATCGCCGCCGCCATGCTGCGCGGCGCCGTGGCGATGAGATCCGTTCCCGCCACTGTGTGCAGGACGGTC
>DALYJJ010000076.1:0-30355 GCA_031969915.1 Bryobacteraceae bacterium
GCCGAGTGGAAACGGGGAGGGCGACCTTGAGGTGTGCGTGACGCTTTTGCCACTTCTCTAGCCTTCTCTCTGATTGTGCAGAGCAAGCCGGCAGTTCTATGCGATGAGATCGTTACGTCCCTTCGTACAGACTTCCCATATCGTGTCTCACGTATGCCCGAGGTTGTCGAAGTTCGCCTTTGTGATCCTGGAGGAAGCGAGACTCTCCAGATCGTCGCGTGGCCGATCGATCGAACGTCTAGGCCACTGGTAATCGATACGACAGACTTGAGTGTTATTCAGTCCATTGCACGGAGAAATGTATTCCTAATAAAAACGTCTGGCGGCAACACAAGTCATTTCTACGCTATAGCTTTCGAAGATGGACAACCGCGGCTGCTTCTGAAAAGAACATCGAAGAGTTATGCCCGGATTGAGGTCGGAAGCGATGTGGTTATGGCACGATTTGATGACGGCCGTCCCGGAAGACGTTTTTCGGTACGCTTTAGGTGGCGATGAATGTACAATGACACATCAGTTGCGCGTCGAGTATTCCGGTCTCCCCGAATGTGAGTCGGCGGCGCAGCGCGCACTTCTAAGGAGGTACCCATAGTGAACCGCTGGCCCTCCCTCCTGATCTTGACGATGGCCGGCTGCGCAAGTGTGCCATGGGGACATACAGGATCAGGCGAGACAAGCGCCCTTGTCGCCCTTGAGCGCCTCAAACGCGCGCAAGCTTCATACAAGACAGAGCATCATCGCTTTGGGACGCTTGACGACCTAGTGAATACGAGCGCTGAGTGCCGAGACGCTGTGGCCCGCGCTCGCCAGCGCGGATACGATATTGCTGTCGACGCCGAAGTCTCGCGCTACTCTGTCCAGGCCGTGCCGAGAGCTCGCGCACCGGGATCGAGGAGATCTTTCTACTTAGACCAGACCGGTTTGGTCCGGCACAGTTGGAACGAGCAGCCAGCAGGAAGAGATAGCCCGGAACTGCGATAGCGAGGGAATTGCCACACTGCGAGGACTCTTGCGAATCGGAGCGCCTTCTATGACGTTTAATGACGTTCGAACGGCACTCCGAGACATCGGTGTTGGCGTTGACAAGATCAACGAAACGGTTAAACTCGTTGGTTGTAGGCCATCTGTTCCCTTGAACGCGGCAAGCGAAATTAGGAACCGTGACTCTGTCTCCCTATCGTTGTCGTTCGTGGCGTGCTTCGTTCCTCGTCTTGATGGTCTTGCTCGGGTGCAGTTGCAGACGGCCGGAGATGGCGGAGAGGGAGGTGCGGGCCATGTCGGCAGATGGTCATGTCCTCGACGTCGCACGCGCGGTGCCTGGTCTGAACCGACAGCGAGCCAAGGCGATTCTGGACGGGTACGCCGGAGAGTGGAAGAGCACGAGCAGCGGCCTGCGCCGGGTGACCGTCGCAGAAGACCTTGGGGCGGTTGTGGCTTTGATTCGTGGAAGCGAATGCAGGCCTCCAGAGGCCATGGAGGCCAGAGACCTTGAAGCCATGAACGGCGCTCAGCTCGTACGCTTCGGAGGATCGGGACGCGGGTGGATGAAATTCGGCTGGATGCAGGATTCGTTCGCTGTCGACGGGGGTGATGGCGAAGTCGGTTTTCGATTACCTGGGTCCCAGGTGTTTGCCCTCTCCAGTTTTCACTTTCGCGACGCCGTCGGGGGCAAGGCGGAAGAACTAACGGTGTGGCTGTTCGGTAAGCGATTGCCCCCGAATGCGGAAGCTGAGGCAGTGACCCGCCAAGTAATCAGTTCAACCGGGATCTCGAGGACGACGGTGGTGTTTCGGCAGGACTATTTCTTCGAATCGTGGGGTGGGCCGCGGTTCGACGTATTTCGTGGGCCCTTGCCAGCGCCGCTGGCTCATTATGAACGACGCTACCTCTTCTGCGTAAACGCTGCCGGACTCACTGTGACCTGCTCAGCCAAGTACGATGGCAAGTGCGAGTACGTTTACCCTGGCGTAGTGATGTGACTCACACAACCTCCTGCACTTACGACATGCGCACTCTTCTGGACACGATGACCACGGTGATGATACCTCGGCACGGCGTGACGGAGCGACTATTCGGTGCGACGGATGCACTCGATCGAGGGAAAGCTGGGTGACTCATGTTTTCAGCAATCGTTCAATGGTCGTTTCAGTTCCAGTTCGCGCTTTTATTGTCTTCTCTTGCGGCCTCGGACTCGAGACCGCTCGTGTTCGTTCCCGTTGACCCGGACGGACGCCCTTTGACTGCGTGCCGGATCAGCAGCGTGATCGAAGAAACGACCCGAAAGGACTGGGCCGAGCACCGAAACGGTCCCTTGTCGTTTGTCGGCATTCCGGAAGGTCGCTACCAGATTCTCTACGAGTGTAACAACCGCCTTTTCGTCGCGGGCTCGATCCCGATCAGGAGAGAAGACGAGTGTGTTGTCATTTCCGATCTGACGAGAGGAGATAGAATACAGTTTAGGTGGGGGATTCCTCTTGGTTTGCATGTGGCTTTTCGGTCAGGGAGTCCGCCGCCTGGCTTTGTGCCATGGGCGCGCGTGATCGAACTGATGACAGGAAAGTCGCAAACGGTGGCAACGCCGGACCTTAAGAAAGTTGCGCTCAGCGTGAAACCGGGGTACTACCTCCTTATGGCGCATGCTTCGCGCAAGAAGCCGTGCATGGTACTGATGAGGGTCCACCGTTCTTATGCCAAGATCGAGATGGAGAATCCTGAGAGCTGCAAGGTCTTGCATACTGACGGGCTGAGCATTGAGAACCGCGCCCCGAAGTAACCCGGGGCGTCCAGTCTGATGCGACACGAAGGAGGCAAACACAAACAGCGCTGGTCGCCGTTCGAGCGCGAGGGAGGTTCGAAGAATGGAAGGGGCCGTACCTTCGAGAGGGGCAATGGCTGCTGCGGCCAGAGCCTGCACATCGTCTTATGTCTGTTAACCGATCCTAGAATTGCGTATGCTCTATTCGATCGCTCGCGAGCTATCGTTCTTGTCTTGGACCGTACAACTGGTGGTTGTCTACCTGGGGCCACTTGCAGTGTTCATCGGAGCGGGAGAGTTGTTCCGAGGTTCCAGTGAAGTTCGCTTGCAGGTGCTCATGTGGCTGTTCTTTCCTATTGCGAGTGCCCTTCTAGCTCTATTGGTCGCTAAGATATGGCCTAGGTCGAGACGGGAAGGGCGGCACATTTGGATCCTTCCAAGTGTCGTATTGGTCTGGTCTGTGGTGGACACGCTCGCTACTTCCGGGCTCAAGGCGGCATTGCGGGGCTTCATCTGGAATGTCGACCCTGGAGCCGGCGAGGAAATGTGGCCGCAGATCACGCTAACGCTTCCGACTGTTGCGTGTTGTTTCTATTCGCTCATGATGTATTGCTCAGAGCTATGGTGTCGACCAAAGCGATAAGTACGCCTACTCGCATCGGCACCGATCCCAGGGCGGCCCGGCCGGTCTCGCTCGATGGGTTCGGGAGGCTGCCCGGTGAGAATGTCACGAAGGTGGCGGCGGCGCACTACAGTCTTTCCGCGAACTGGGCGACGAACCGTGTGGATTCGTGGTCCTACGCTGGAGCCGGTGACGGGGGAGCCCGGAGCGACGATGGGCTGTGGAACGGAGCCGAGGCGTTTCGATGACCGCTCTTCTATGCCTGTTGTTTTTCGCGCAGAGTTTACAGCAGACGCAGGACATTTGCAGTGTTCTAGCTCTGGGGGAGGGGGAAAAGACATCGCGAGTTCGCGTAAGAGCGATTTTTCAAGCGTGGCGGGGGCGCACTGTTTTGGTGTCGGCCACAGAAACCGAGGAAACCCCGGGGCCTTGTGTTGCGTGGCTGGATGGTCCGATCCCAGCGAGCGTTCGTGGAGAGCTGCACGACAAAGTCATGCGGTACGATTTGCGCGGTTTGTTGTTCGACGTTATCATCGAGGGCGTAGCGGAGCGCGCCCGCGGCTTTCGTCGCGTCCAGGGACAACCGTTTGCGAACGGATTTGGCGCAGACGGTGCGTATGAGTTCCGATTCGTTGTCAAGAAGTGGCGGGCACTGTCGCACAAGCGGCCCTGATGAGTCAGCGAGCAACAGTACGGCGACCAACGGGTGGTGGAAGAAGACGCATGTGGAGGGGTTTGGGCGGGAGTTGAATATCGAGCGGGGGGACGCGGAGGCGACGCGGCCGGTGAAGGAGTATGAGTATAGGGTGTGCGATTATTCGCCGATCGGGAAACTCAAGCAGGAGTCGACCTGGCATGCGCCGGGGCATGGTTTCGCGGATAATGACTAATGGAGTAGTCGAGCACTGCGTTCGAACAACGATCTTGTGATGCAGATCTGCGCTGGCGTTGTTAGCATCATTCGAGGAGGACAAGTAGCGATTGACATCGAGCGGCGATCACTACGGGTTGAGAGGAACGGACAATGGTCTGTCTTGCCTTTTTGAGTGCCGTGCGAACGGCTTGGCGGCGGCCCATGTTATGGCGTTGCTGGTCGGCAGCCGTCGATCGAGAGAAAGTCACCAGCACCATTACCTTTCATGTGGGATTATGAGCGGACTGGTTAAAGGCGAGACCGAATGCCTTCTCTCCCGCTAGGGACGATCTCTTCAATGGGCTGGAGAGGACACTAGGTGGACAAGCCGTGGCGGCGGTGTCTGATTGGGCGTCTTCCTATAGCCACAGCCTTGACGGTGACGGCTGGGACTGGCTCGCATATCAGAGCGCGTTCGCGATGTGGAGAGGGCGTTTCGCTCATCGAGGTGTCGATATTCTCTCTCTCGGCACGGCAGCTTCCGCTCTCTTGGACCTCTACGAGCGCAAGTACCTCACTCATGCGGAGCAGTGCGCACAGGCTGTTAGATGTCTGGGGCCGGCCGACTCCACGTGGGATTCACACATGGTGCGGTGGAGCAATCTTCGATTAACGGAGGACGGCCCTGACGATTCTCATGATATCTTGATCCTGATCTCCGCAGGCGCCGGCCTTCGCTACTTTAGACTCTTTTGGAAAGAACTTGTGTCGAATACGCCAGTCGCCCTTGAGGCGCTTCGAGCGCGGATTGAGGATATCGCGCGAAGTGAATTCGCGTTTCCGGAGAGCCGTTCCTTGGCCCATCCTAAGGACCTGCACCCCGGAGAGAATCTCACATTAGCTTTGTAGGCAGGGTCCTCGGGATCTTAGCGAAAGAGTTTTCGCCGCGGCCCCGGCATTGACCGGTGCTGCGGGCTCGGTGGAGAGCGTGACCATGCCGGAGACCGGGACCACCTCAGATCTGGTGCACCGCCGGGACGGTGCAGCGGGTGACGCGGGGGAGCCAAGCGCTGTATGCAGCATCCGCGATCTCGATTGAGCTGATCGGTGAGCCTGGTACGTTGCGGCTGATGAAGCCGCTCCTTGCGTCTGAAGAACCCCTTCTGAAACTGCGCGCATGCTCCGTAGTGACAAAGCAATTCCCAGGACAGGTTCAGTGCTCATGAAGCGGCGTGATGTGACGCCCGAACGGTGCCACCAGCACTCTTTCCCACAGATGCTGCTGGCCGATTGCTCGCTGCCACTGCCGCCGCCGAAGAACCCGGTCATGCCACCGACAGAACTCGCGATCAAGTGAAACGGGGCGGGGGCCGGCCCTCTCGTGAGATTGCCGGTCCCCGGCCGCTCACTCAAAGATCGGGGAGAGCTTCGCGAGCACTTCGTCCATGATGGCGGCGGGGACGGCTTCCAGCTTCTTGCCGCCCCGCGCGCGGAGGTCGAGGGCGCGGGGCTGATCGCAGCGGACCACGCCCGTCGTCTTGGTTCCGGCGCCTCTCAGCGGCACGGCGAACCCGGCCGTCCGCGCAAAGTGCCCGCCGCTGGTGATAGGGAGAACCACGGGCACTTTGGTTACCTGGTTGAACGCCTCCGGCGAGGCGATCAGGACCGGGCGGCGGCCCTTTTGCTCATGCCCTTCGGAGGGGTCGAGTCCGACCAGCCAAATCTCACCGCGCTTCATTAGAGGATCTCGGCGCCTGCCGACCTGTTGTCGAGCCATTCACGGTCTTCCCTGGTGCTAGCCTTCTTGGGATCGCACTGCGCCAGGAGTTCGGCCAGGGTATAGCGGGGGCGCCGCTGCGGCTCCACGACCAGCCGGCCGTTTTCAATCGCGATGCCCACCTGCGCGCCTGGCCGCAGGCGCAGGATATCGAGCAGCGCGGGCGGGACGGCCAGCATGACCGAGCCGCCAACCTTGCGCAGATTCGTTAGATGCATGGCAGTTTTCCCTTGGTCATATTGTTGTATAACCTGCGGCAAGGGCGCGAGGGCCTTGCTGAGACCACCGGGCGCGAGGCCTTCCGGCGCTGGCGGCGGGTGGGAAATCCCGCTATCCGATTGCCCTTGCCCCGGGCATGGGTCTGAGCGCGTACTTCGCCTACACCGTGGTTCAGGACGATGGGTGTGCCTCGGGAGACCGTCCCCGGCGCGGTGTTCCTGTCCTCACAGCCGGGGGAGTGCGGCAGTTCGTGGCGCGCCAATCGTGAACTTCTATACGTTGAGTGGCCCAAATGAAGAAGCAACAAGTGGGGGAGGAAGACGAAGCGCGTCGTGCCGGCTTTCGCAAACGAGGCGGAAGAGGCGGCGTGGTGGTATGAGAACCGCAGCCAGCATGGCAAGGAGCTACACGCCGCCGTGAAAGGCGGAGAGGCGCAGGTGTTGACAGAGGCGACGTTGCGGGAACGGATAGCCGCGTCCAAGAAAGCGGCGGCTCCTGTGGTGGCGCTTCGGATTCCCGCAGCAGACCTGGCTTTGGCCCGAAAGCAGGCCGAACGCAAGGGCCTGTCTTACCAGACGTACATCAAATCGCTGCTGCACGAGACACTCGCCGAGCGAGAAAGGCGAAAGGCGGGCTGGTAGTCCCGGGCGGGGGCGTGGCGGGGGCCGCACGATCCCTTACAATCCGGTGATGCGCCCCTCCCTCGCCTTACGGGCTGAGCGGTACTTCGAATTCGAGCGGCTCCAGACGAACTGGCGGACCGAGATCCTGGCCGGTTTCACGACCTTCGTGACCATGGCCTACATTGTCTTCGTCAACCCCTCGATTCTGGCGGAGACGGGGATGCCCTACGCCGCGGTGGCGGCCGCCACCTGCTTCTCGGCGGCCCTGGGCAGCGTACTGATGGGTGCGTTTGCGCGCTATCCGATTGCGCTCGCCCCGGGCATGGGCCTGAACGCGTACTTCGCCTACACGGTGGTCAAGACGATGGGCGTGCCCTGGGAGACGGCCCTCGGGGCGGTGTTCCTGTCCGGGGTCGCGTTTCTCGTCCTGACTGCCGCGGGAGTGCGGCAGTTGATCCTGGAGGCCATTCCTTCCGAGTTATATGCTTCCGTGGCCGTGGGCATCGGTCTATTCATCGCGCTCATCGGATTTCGAAACTCAGGGCTGGTGGCGGCGTCACCGGCGACGCTGGTCACGCTGGGCAGCTTGAAGAACCCGCAGACGGTGCTGGCGCTGTGCGGTCTGCTGCTGATGGCCTCCCTGATGACCTGGGGCGTGTGCGGCGCGATGCTGATCGGCGTGCTGGCGACTACGGCGGCCGGCGCTGCGTTCGGGCTCGTGCCGTGGGAGCCCAGGGCGTTCTCGCTTGGGGACATCGCCGGCACGGCGTTCCGGCTCGACATACCGGGCGCGCTCAAGCTGGGACTGGTCGAGATCGTCTTCGTTTTTCTTTTCGTCGACCTGTTCGACAACATCGGCACGCTGGCCGGCGTGGGCAAGAAGGCCGGCCTTTTCGACAGCGCCTCGCGCATCCCGCGCGTGAATCGCATTCTCTTCGCCGACGCGACGGCGACGGTGGCCGGTTCGCTCGCGGGCACCTCGACGGTGGTCAGCTACATCGAAAGCGCGGCGGGTGTGGCGGCCGGGGGCCGGAGCGGGGTCACGGCCATCGTGGCCGGACTGCTGTTTCTGGTCTCGCTCTTCCTCGCCCCGCTGGTGGGGGCGATCCCCGCGGCCGCCACCGCCCCGGCGCTTATCCTGGTTGGCGCGCTGATGATCTCGCACGCCGCCGAGATCCACTGGCAGGATCCGATGATGGCCATTCCCGCCTTCCTGATCATCACCACGATTCCGCTCACCTTCTCGATCGCCAACGGCCTGGCGTTCGGCTTCACGGCGTACACCTTGCTGCGCCTGGCGCGCGGGCAGTTCCGGGCGATCAACTGGCTGGTGTATCTGCTCACGGCGCTGTTCCTGGCCCGGTTCGTGTATCTGGGGGTGGGCTGATGCGCCGCCTTGCGGTCCTTGCCTGGTGCTTGTGGGCAGGGCCCGCTCCGGCCCGCGACGTGGGTCACGATGTTCTGGTCCAGGGCGCGCTCGACATCGAACTTGGAGCCCTCCTCGAGGCGCTTGAGGGCAAGCGCGAACACCAGATCCACGCCTGGACGTTCTGGACGGGGCGCATCGCCGGGCGCCGCATCGCGGTGTCACGCACGGAAGTAGGCCCATACAACGCGGCCGCCGCCACGGCGCTCGGCATCGAGCGATTCCGGCCGCGCGTGGTCGTCAACCAGGGCACCGCCGGGGGCCACAACCGGAAGCTCAAGCTGTGGGACATCGTGATCGGCGCGAAGACGATCGACTACAGCGCCCATCGCGCGGAGCCGGCGGGAGAAGGGGCGGGCCAGCGTCCCGAGCGATGGAGCCCGGCGCCGTACAAACTCCGCCTGGACGGCAAGACGCCCACGGAGTTCACGGCGTTTCCCGGGCACCCGGAGCTGGTGGCGAGCTTTCTCCGGGTCCCGTATGCGCGCGGCACGCTTTACGCGGGCGCCATCGGGACCGCGTTCCAATTCAACAAGGAACTGGACCGCATCGCCTGGCTTCACCGAACCTACGGGACCGACAGCGAGGACATGGAGAGCGCCGCCTCAGCCGCCGTGGCCCTGGGCATGGGCGTACCGTTCGTCGCGGTGCGCATCATCTCGAACACGGAATGGGAGCACCCTACGTTCGAGCGGATCGCGGGCCGGTACGGCGCGGAGTTTGTCCTGGAGTGGTTGCGTCGAGCAGTCCCCTTGCCCGCTCGAACACGGCGCGGAACATCGCTTCGGTGAGCTTACCGGTATTGGTGTTCTGCTGGCTCGGGTGATACGAGGAGAGCAACACGGGCAAGCCCGGCGCGGTGATGTGCTGGGCGTTGTGCGCGAAGCGAAACGCCGACAGGCGCTGGATCGAGCCGCGGTCGCGCAGGATGGACAGGTAGATGTCGAAGGCATGCTTGCCGAGGGCCACCACCACCCGCACGTCTTTCAGCAGGTCCAGTTCCCGCTCCAGGTAACCCCGGCAGTTGCGAAACTCCTGGGGCGTGGGCTTGTTACCGGGCGGCGCGCAGTGCGCCGCGGCGGTGATGTAGGAGCCGTGCAGGCGCTGGCCGTCGGTGCGGGAAACGCTGTGCGGCTGGGAGGCGAATCCGGTGGCATGCAGCACCTGGTAGAGGAAGTTCCCGGAGGAGTCGCCGGTGAACACGCGCCCGGTCCGGTTCGCGCCGTGCGCGGCGGGAGCGAGCCCGATGATGAGTATCTGCGCGCGAGGGTCGCCGAAGGACGGAACCGGCCGGCCCCAATACTCCCAGTCCCGGTAGGCGCGTTTCCTGACGCGTGCGATGTTCTGGCAATGCTCGATGAGCCGGGGGCACCGCCGGCACGCGACGATCTCGTCCTGCAGAACCTGGAGCTTACTCGGCAATCAGGTTAATCTGCCCCACGCCGCCCTTGACGTCGACGGTAATCGTCACTTTCGAATTACCCAGCGCTTCGTTGCGATACTCGTCGCCTTCCTTCCGCATGCCCCGGACGCTGATCCCGCCGATGCCGCCTTTGGCCCGCGCAATCACCGCCACGTCCTTCGGGAAACGAATGGTGGCTTCTCCGACACCGCCGCGCACGTTCAAATCGAAGCTCTTCCTGGGCGTTTCGCTGAAGCGGACATCCACCTTACCCGCGCCGATGCTGACCTCGGCGCTGCGCAGCGTGAGGGGCCCGAGGTCGAGGTCGGCCTCTCCGGCGCCGATATTGGCGTCGAGGTCGAGCGGCACGTCCTTGGAGAACTTCAGTTCCCAGTTGTTCTCGGCGTTTCCGCCGGTGGAGCCCACCTTCGGCTGCTCCACGGTAAGGCGGCCGCGAAAGCCGTTCTTCTCATAGCGGACTTCCGGCTTCCAGGCGTCGACGTTGTACCGGAAATTCGCCTCCATCAGCTTGGTAGCGCCGCCGCCCACGCGCAGTTCCCCGGCCCCCAGTTTGATCTCGGCGCGGACCATCTCCGCGTCGTCCTTTTCGACGGACTTGGTTTCGGTGCGCACTTCGCCGACGGGCACGTGATGAAATCCGCAGCCCGCCAGGGCAGCAAGCACCGGTACCGCGAGTAATCGTTTCATGGCCGACTCCGTTCCTGGTGACAGACGATGTGCCGTTACAGTTTGTTCAGTTTATCGGAGTGAGGACCACGCGTTCGAGGTTCATGGCCGGGGTTCCGCCCTGGACGGAGGCCCTTACCTGGATGGCGTGACGGCCCGCGGGCAGGTCCACGTCGCCCACGGCGAAGGTACGGAAGACCAGGGCGTTTCCGGTGCTCTCGACCTTGGCGGAGGCCTTCGCCGGGCCGGCCTCCACGGTGAACTCCGTGCCGGCGCTGCCGCGGGCCGCGCCGTAAGCGATCTCCACGCGGTACCGGCCGGCCTTGGGGACCTCCACCTGCCAGGTGGGAACGTCATCGGACCGGGTCCAACGGGTGACGAACACGTGTCCGAGGAAGTTTTCCTTTTTCGCGCGCTGCTCGAACCTGGTAGCGATCTCGGCGGAGGCGGCCTCGAGGCTCAGCCGGCCGCCCGAGCCGGCCCGCTCGAAGTAGGGGACGGTGACGGGCGGGCCGTCCAGCAGGAGTTCGACGACGGCGGCCACCTCATCGGGCGGCGTTGCGGGCAGCGCGACGATCACGTCGTCGCCCTCCCGCGAAACGGACAGCTTCTTTGAGCGATCGGCGACGAGGGTGGCGCCGCTCACCAGGTTCTTCAACCCCGGCACGCGCAAGGTTCCACCGGAAGGCCATTCGAAGACGTGCAGGAAGAGGCGATTGCCCTTGACGGTGGCGCGGCCGAAGAAAGGCAGCCGCGTGAAGGGGCTGGCGGTGGTGGCGTAAATCGCATCGCCGTTCACGTTCAGCCACTGCCCCATGGCCTTGAGGCGCGTCACGAACTCATCCTGGATGCGCCCATCGGGTGTGGGTCCGACGTTCAGCAGCAGGTTCCCGCCCTTGCTCACCACCTCGATCAACATGCGGATCAGATCGCGCGTGGTTTTGAATTCCGTTTCGTACTTGTTGTAACCCCAACTGTCCTGGTTGATGGTGACGCAGGACTCCCAGAGGATCGGCTTGCCCGAGGGGTCGGTCATTCCGGTGGCGGGGACGAACTGCTCGGGCGTACCGAAGTCGGCTTTGTTGCCGGGCTTGCGCTCGTAGATGCGGTCATTGATCAGCGCGGCGGGCTGGATGGAACGGATGTAGTTGAAGATCTCGTCCGCGGTCCCGGTCTCTTCGAGGGTATGTTCCCACTCGCCGTCGAACCAGATCATGGCTACCGGCCCGTAGCCGGTGAGCAGCTCGCGCAACTGCTCGCGCATATATTCGACGTAGCGGCGGTTGTTGCCGCCCTCTTTGTAGTTGTTCGGGAACTCCCAGGCGCGCCGGGGCCGGTAATCGGGATGATGCCAGTCCATGATGGAGTGGTAGAAGCCGAGGCGCAGTCCCTGGCGCT
The DNA here is from genome assembly GCA_031969915.1 of Bryobacteraceae bacterium. Taxonomy (GTDB): domain Bacteria; phylum Acidobacteriota; class Terriglobia; order Bryobacterales; family Bryobacteraceae; genus DALYJJ01. The sequence continues at coordinate 11,763 of DALYJJ010000076.1, forward strand.
GGCAGGCTTCGGAGAGCTGCTTGAGGGGGTCGCCCGGATAGGGAGTGATCTCCATGTCGTAATTGCTCACGCGGCTGCGGTAGATGCTGAAGCCGTCGTGGTGTTTGGAGGTAATGACGACATACTTCATGCCCGCCTCGCGGGCGAGGGAGGCCCAGGCGCCGGCGTCGAAGTTGACGGGGTTGAAGGCGCGCGCGTATTGGTCGTACTGCTCCTGCGGGATTTGAAACTGATGCCGCGCCCACTCATGCCGGCCCAGCACGGAGTAGGGGCCCCAGTGGATGAAGAGGCCGAACTTGGCTTCGCGGAACCAGAGGGTTCGCTGATCCGAGGAGGCGGACTGCGGCAGCGCCGAAGCGGCGGCGAGGAAGAAGAGGGCGAAACGCATGGTCTGCATGGCGGTTCGCCCTATTCTACGTTGCGCGGGCGGCCGGCATTCCGTGCGGCGCCGGGCGAGGCGGATAGAAAAGAACCACCGTCCGGGCCCCGGGCGGCATCCCGAGATTTGGATGGGATACTGATCCGTGGTGCACCCCTTGCCATACGACGCCCTGCTGGTGCTCTCCTTCGGAGGGCCTGAGAAGACCGAAGACGTGATGCCGTTCCTGGAGAATGTGCTGCGCGGACGCAACGTGCCGCGCGAGCGGATGCTCGAGGTGGCGGAGAATTACTTCCACTTCGGCGGGAAGAGTCCGCTGAACGATCAGAACCGCGCGCTCATCGCGGCGTTGCAGGCCGAATTCGCGGCCCACGGGCCGAGCCTGCCCATCTATTGGGGCAATCGCAACTGGCATCCGATGCTGGCCGACACGCTGGGCAGGATGAAGGCGGAGGGTGTACGGCGGGCGCTGGCGTTCGTCACCTCCGCCTACAGCTCCTACTCCGGGTGCCGGCAGTATCGGGAGGACATCGTGAAGGCGCGCGAAGAGGTGGGGGAGGGCGCGCCGGAGATCGACAAGATCCGGGTGTTTTACAACCATCCGGGCTTCGTCGGGCCGATGATTGAGCGGGTGAGCGCGGCCCTGGCGGAGTTTCCCGAGGAGCGGCGCGCCTCCGCGCACATCCTCTACACCGCGCACAGCATTCCGATCGGCATGTCCAACACCTCCCGCTACCTGGAGCAATTGCAGGAGACCTGCCGGCTGGTATCGGAGGGGATTGGGCGCGAGGGGTTCCGGCTGGTGTTCCAAAGCCGGAGCGGCCCGCCCGAACAGCCGTGGCTGGAGCCCGACGTCCGCGACGCGCTGCGCGGGATGGCCGCGGGGGGCGGCAGCCGCGACGTCGTGCTGGTCCCGATCGGCTTCATCTCCTGCCACATGGAAGTGCTCTTCGACCTGGACACGCAGGCGCGCGCGCTGGCGGAAGAACTGGGCCTCCGCATGGTGCGGGCGCACACGGTCGGCGTGCATCCCAGGTTCGTCTCGATGATTCGCGAGCTGGTGCTGGAACGTCTTACGGACGCGCCGGAGCGGCGCGCGCTGGGGCTCTACGGCCCGAGTCACGACGTTTGTCCGGTGGATTGTTGTCCGGCGCCGGTGCACGGCGCGCGCCGCCCCGCGGCTACTGTCCCAGCGCGTCCTTGACGGCCTTCGAGAGGGCCACGAGCGAGAAGGGCTTTTGCAGGAATCCGCCGCTGCCCTCGGCCAGCTTGTGGACGGCGGGGTCGTCGGCGTAACCGGAGATGAAGATCGCTTTCAGTTCCGGACGCTGCGCGCGCAGGCGCCGCAGCAGATCCGGCCCGGTGATCTTGGGCATGACGACGTCGGTGATGAGCAGTTCGAGCGGCTGGCGGTGCGCGGCGCTCACCTGGAGCGCTTCCTCACCGGAAGCGGCGTCGAGGACGGTGTAGCCTTGGCGCTCCAGGTGTTTCCGCACCAGAGACCGAATGCCCGGCTCGTCCTCCACCACGAGGACCGTGACGGCGGGCCGCGGAGGACGCTCCTGCGCGATGCCCTCGTCGGCGCGGGGAAGCTCGATCTGAAAGACCGCTCCGCGGCGCTCGCCGGGGTGCGCGGTGATTTCGCCGCCGGCCAGACGGACGAGGGTGTGCAGCGCGGCGAGGCCGAGGCCCGACCCGCGGAGCGATCCCACGAAGGGTTCGAAGGACTGCCGCAAGTCCGCCTCGCTCGGGCGAGGGCCGTCGTCGGCAAACTCGATCCGCACGCGATGGCCGTCGATCAAGCGCGTGGAGATGGTGTAGGCGGCTTGCAGTGCGTTCGCGCGTTCCACGAGGGCCGAGAGGCCATGATCGAACTCCGCGGCATCGATGGCCACCATGGCGCCGGGTGCGCCGGGCCGGAACGTTTGCGCTCCCGCGCGCTCGCCGAGGTAGCGGTCCAGATCGAGCAGGGCGGGCCGCACGACACGCCGGTCAGTGAGCAGCACCAGTTGGTTCATGAGCGCGGAGATCCGTCCCGCGGCTTCGAGCATGGCCTGCAGGTCCTGGCGCGATTCGGCGGGCAGGGCGGCGGCGATTTCCTCGCCGTATCCGCTGATGACCATCAGGGCGTTGTTGCAATCGTGAGCGACCCGGCTGGCCAGGCGCCCGAGAGCGGTCATCTTCTCAGAGAGCCGCTCGCGCTCCTGCTCCTGGTGCCGTTCCGTGACGTCGAGTTCGAGCATCTTCGCGCGCCGCCCGTCGGATTCGGCCAGGCAGAGCAACGTGCGTCCATCGGCCGAGCGGTACTGCAGCCAGTGCCGTCCGACCGAACCGCTGGCTTGCTCGACGAACGCCCGATACTTCGGACGATCTCCGGCGTCGACTCGCTCCAGGCGCGCATCGAGGGCCGTGGCTCCGAGCATCGCGGCCTCGACTTCCCAGGATTGCGCCGCGGGACCGGCCGACCCGCCCTCATCGGAAGATTCGAGCACGAGCAGGAACTCTTCGGTGTCCGGATCTTCCCAACTCCGCGTGAGGCGGACGGCGACCGAGAGGGGAATTCCGTTCACGGTCATGGCGAGCACGCACGCACGGCGCTTGTCCAACGCCTCGGCCAGTTCCGGCGATGGCAACAGCGAATCGACGCGCATGCGCCCGATGTCCTCATAGCGGAGGCCGAGCAACTCCCGGCAGGCGCGATTCGCGTAGACGAGATGCTTGTCGATCGACAGCACCATGAGGGGCGTCGGCAAATTGGCGATGAGGTCTTGGTAGTAGCGGCGCTCCGCCTCCACCAATGCCAGGAGGCGAGCCACCTCCTTGGACCTCCACTGCTCCATTGGTTCGTTCACTCCATCTGCGCCGGCGGCGCGGCAGGTTCGCGGCCCTGAGAATCCGCACCCTGCTCTCGTCAATGCCCTATTGAAGTCAGTGTCGAGGGATTTCGCGATGTTAGCAAGACCTCTTTGCGGTACTGGCAGAGTAGCTGGTCCTGGTACCGGGGGATGAGGGGGTACCGGGCTAAGGCTTTTGTGTTTGAAAGCGATTTGAAGCCGTTCCGCGGGCGCGGGCGGCGTGTTGTCCGGCTCCGCCGCGCTGATATACGATGGCTGTTCGATTGGAGTATCGATGACCCGCTTCCCATTGCTTCGTCTGGCCGCGTTGTGCGCGGCGTTCGTCCTGGCCGCCTCAGCGCAGCCGCCCAATGCGCCTCGCAAGCGGCGCGTGCTTGCAATCGGCGAAGTGAAGGGCTTCCAGCACGACTCGGTTTCCCAGGCCCTGGCCACGATCTACCGCATGGGCAAGGACACGGGCGCCTACGACACCTACATTCGCACGGACACGCAGTTGATTACGAAGAAGCGGCTGACCGGGAACGCCAAGAACATCGATTTCTTCGACGCGGTGGTGTTCTACACGACGGGCGAGCTGCCGCTCGACGACGAGCAGAAGGCGGCGTTGATGGCCTTCGTGAAGGAAGACGGCAAGGGGTTCGTCGGCGTGCACAGCGCCATCGACACGTTCTACAAGTGGCCCGAGTACGGCGACATGGTGGGCGCCTATTTCGACCTCCATCCCTGGAACACGTTCAAGGCGCCGATCGTGGTCGAGGATCGCAAGTTCCCGGCCACGGCGCACTTCCCCAAGGCGTTCGAACTCTACGACGAAATCTATCAACCGTCCAGCCTGTTCTCCCGCGAGAAGGTGCGCGTGCTGGCGCGGCTGGATGAAAACAAGATCGACCTGAGCAACCGGAACGTCCGGCGGACCGACAAGGACTTCGCCGTGGCCTGGATCAAGGAGCACGGCAAGGGCCGCGTCTTTTACTCCACGTTCGGCCATACGCCGGAAGCCTGGGACCATCCCGGCGTGCAGAAGATGTATTTCGAGGCGATCCGCTGGGCGCTGCGAGTCACCAACCCGGACGACGTGAAGCCACGCCCGCGGCCCGCGGAATAATATGCGCCGCGCCGCCCTCGTCCTCTTCTTTGTGACCGCGATGGCCGCCGAGCCGGCGGACGTGTTTCGGTACGGCCGCTTTGAACACACCTTCACGTCGGCGAAGGATCACGCGAACCCGCTCAAGGAAGAAGTGCTGGTGCGTTTCGAAGGCCCCAACGGCGCGCGCGACGAAGTTCCGGCCTTCTGGGACGGCGGGCGGCGCTGGAAGGTCCGTTACTCGCCGGAGTTGACGGGCAACTGGAAGTTTTCGACCGCGGCGGCGGACACCGGCGACAACGGGTTGCACGCGCAGACGGGCGCCTTCAAGGTATCGTCCTACCGCGGCGCGAACGAGCTGTACCGGAAGGGCGCGCCGCACCTGTCGGCCAACCGCCGCTATTTCGTTCAGGGTTACAACAAGCCCTGGTTCTGGCTGGGGGACACGGCGTGGAACGGCGCGCTGATGGCGACCGTCGAAGAGTGGCAGCGGTATCTGGCGGATCGCGCCGCGCGGAAGTTCACGGCGATACAAGTGGTGACCACGCAGTGGCGTGCCGGCCGAGCCGACGAGAAGGGGCTGGTGGCTTTCACGGGAACCGAGTCCATCCGCGTGAACCCGGCGTTCTTTCAGCGCCTGGACGAACGGATGAATGCGGTGAACGACGCCGGCCTGGTGGCCGTGCCGGTGGTGCTTTGGGCGTTGACGTCGAAGGACCGCGAGAGTCCCGGCGAAGCACTGCCGACCGACCAGGCGATTCTGCTCGCCCGCTACATCGTGGCGCGCTACGGCGCGCATCATGTGATCTGGATGCTGGGCGGCGACGGCAACTACGAAGGCGCCGCGAATGTCGAGAAGTGGAAACAGATCGGCCGCGCCGTGTTTCCGAAGGGACGGTGGCGCCGGCCGGTGTCGCTGCATCCTCGGGGTATGCGCGCTCCCTGGCAACCGTTCAAGGACGAGGAGTGGCTGGACGTGTTCGCCTACCAGAGCGGCCACGGCAGCGACGCCGACAAGTGGCGTTGGAACGCGCAGCAGGGGCCGGCTGTGGACTGGCGGATGGAACCGCCGCGTCCGGTGGTGGACACGGAGATCAACTACGAAGGGCACCTCAGCTACCGCGACAACAAGGTGATCGATGATGGCGCGGTACGCCGCGCCGCGTGGTACAGCCTGCTGGCCGCGCCGCCGGCGGGAGTTACCTACGGCGCCCATGGCATCTGGCCGTGGATTCGCAAGCCCGAGGTTCCGCTCGACCATCCCCGCAGCGGGGTGGCGAAGCCGTGGACGGAGTACCTGGATGCGCCCGGGGCGCGCCAGATGACGGTGATTCGGGACGTCCTGCAATCCATGGAATGGTGGACGCTGCGTCCCGACCGCAAGCTGCTGGCCTCCGAACCGCAGGACGCCGAGTTCGGCAACTACCCGATGCCGGCCCGCTCCGAAGACGGCCGCGCCGCCCTGCTGTACCTGCCGGCGAACCCCTCCATCGAACTGGACCTTTCCGGTTTCAAGAGCGACGTACGCGCCATCTGGATCGATCCGAGAACGGGCGCGCGGCGCCCCGGCGGACGCCTTCGACCTGGCTACGGCGTCACGGTGAAGGCGCCGAGCGGGAGCGATTGGCTTCTGCTGTTGCGCAAGTAGCGACTATCCCAACCGCACGAGAGCCGGCTCGGACATGCGCTTCAACTGCCCGCAGGCCGCGTACACGTCGCGTCCGCGCGGCTTGCGCAGGAAGCACGGCACGGCGCGCTTCACGATGGTCTGGAATGCATCGACGCGCTCCGGCGGCGGTGTATCGAAGGGGATGCCCGGGCCCGGATTCAAAGCGATCAGGTTGACCTTGCAGTTGAGGTTTGCGATGAGGCGAACGACACGGCGCGCATCGGCATCGGTATCGTTCACGCCGGCGAGCAGGACATATTCGAACGTGAGCTTCTCCCAGGGACGCAGCGGATAGGCGCGGCAGGCCGCCATCAGGTCTTTCAGGCTCCACTTGCGGGTGATCGGCATCAGTTCCAGGCGCTGCTCTTCGGTGGATGCGTTGAGGGAAATGGCCAGTTTGGGCCGGATTTCGGCCTGCCCCAGCTCCTCCATTTTCGGGATGATGCCGGACGTAGAGACGGTGATCCGGCGCGGAGACATACCCACTCCCTCCGCATCCACGAGAATCCGCGTGGCTTTGAGGACGTTGGGAAGGTTGAGCAGCGGTTCGCCCTGCCCCATCAGCACCACGTTCAACTGCGACACGCGCGCTTCCAAGCCGTTGTCGCGCGCGGCGAACAAGACCTGGCCCACGATCTCGCCGGCGGTGAGGTTCCGCTCGAGGCCCATCAACGCCGTGAGGCAGAACTTGCAATCGACAGGACAGCCCACCTGCGAGGAAATGCAGATCGTGTCGCGCCCTTCCTCGGGCATCATCACGGCCTCGACCGTCTTGCCGTCGTCGAGCCGCAGCAGGTAGCGGCGCGTGCCGTCCGCCGATTCGAAGCGGCGGTCGAGCGCGGGCCATCCCACCGGGTGGCCGGAAGCCAACCGCTCGCGCAGCGCGGCGGGCAGGGCCGTTGCGCCGGCGAGTGTTTCCATCCGATCGCGGTAGAGCGCGCGATAGACCTGGCGGGCCCGGAACGGGGGCGCATCCGCGCCCAGTACCTCGCGGAGTTCGCCCACCTCCATGCCCAACAACGCCATGGGTAGATTATGGCGCGGTATCGTGCTTGGGGTCGACCCGGGTGTTGGAGGCGAGGCCGTTCCGCGCCTCGCTTAAGGCAGAGGCGCTGGAGTTAGCGCGACCTCGACAGTCGCATTGTTTCCCAACTCGACACGCTTGGCGCGGTTCCGCGCTCGCCAAAGGCGAGCGAAGAGGTCAGCATCAGCACCGGTCACCTCGGAGTCGACGGCCAGTAAATCGTAAGTGCCCGGGAACATCATGGGGGACGTATAAACGCCCTGCTCGTTGGTGCTGCCAAGCACCGAGAGCACGGCCGCCTCTGCCTCCGACGCTGCCCTGTGCGGAATCAGCGCTACGCCGGCCTTCGGCACCGGTTTCCCGTGTCGATCGGACGCAGTCACGCGAACACTGCCACCGTCGGCAGCAAACGTAACCACCAGGTCTGTGCCGCTCAGGCCCTCCTGCGGCCGCCAGGAACTTACAACCACGCTGGCCGCTCCATACGCGATGTCCTTCAGATAAGCTCCGCGCGGCAACCCGAGGACACGAACGCCGTATTCTCCAGGAGCCAGTTCCTCCGGTGCCTGCGCCTCTTCCCGCCAGCGAAAGGAACCGGACGCGGGCAGGGGGACATAACGCGTCACTTCCGACAGGCCGCCATGCACTGGACGGAGTTGGAGCAATACGCCACCCCAAGGCAGGTCCTTGGGAGGTTCCCCCGTCCACGCCACCCGCCCCTGCACCGAGACGAGCGGCGCGGGGGACAGGGTGAAGTTCTCAATGTCGCGGTCGATGATCGTGAAACTTGCCGTTGCGAAAGAGAACCGGCTCGCCGGCGTTCCACCCAGCGCCGCGATACTGTAAGTTCCTGGCGCCAGATTGCAGATGCGGAACTGGCCATCTTTGGTTGAGCGGCCGGAGTTCGATGAGATCTGCACCCCTCCATTACGTCCCGTAGCGATTGGCAACTCTTCCTCGTGGTAAAAGAACAGCATTTCCGCGGGCAGGCCCCTGTCCAAGAGCAATCCCGCCAGGCAGTACGAGGGTGCGCGATCGAGTCGAAAGTCGAGTTCTCGCCGCTCCACCGGCGTTCAGAACGACGGGAATTGCTCCGCTGAGCGACGGGCCGGCAGGGTAGAACGAGGTCAGGTAAGCTTGCTTGCGGCGCTTGGGGTCCGCCGGAGCCGCAGCCATGGGCGGCAGTTGGGTGTTAGGCCGCACGTGGGCCGCGAGAACGTACGACTTTCCCGGCAGTATCCCCATCAATCTGTATCGCCCTTGATCGTCCGTCCGCGCGTACCCCTTCCGGAAGTGACGCAATTGGCCGGTGTCATACTCCCGCCCAAAGAGAGAGACACTCATGTTCGGCAACGGTACCTTATCGGGTCCGCGGACAACTCCTTCGATCACCGCTTTCTCCGTCAACAGCAGTTCCACAGAGCCTAGAGGCTCCCCGTCCAACACCGTGATGGTACGCCTGCCGAAATACTGGTCTCCTTCCAGTCCCGAGCCTCCGGAAAGAACGTGTTGCCCCGGTGGGACGGACGGGATGCGAAAGCGGCCTTCCTGATCCGTTAAGACCGAAGCCCGGCTCGAGGAAATCCATATCGGTACGCCGGCGACCACGCGGCCATTACTTCGATCGCGTGCAATTCCGCTGACGACGACGCCCGACGCAACGCCTGTGTTTCCTATTTGCGCCGGCGATTCGGCGCCGAAAAGAAGCCCAAGCAAGGCGAACTTGTAAATTGTCATCGCGCCTCCACCGGCACCACCGTTGAAGTGACCTTGCCGGCAACGACAATCGCTTTGCCCGTCGAATTCGCACTGTTCAGCCAGGGAGCGGCCACCTGATCGGGCATTTGTACTCCGATGCGGTACGCTCCCGGGGCAAGTTGGTCGAAATCGAATGTGTCCGTGCCGGTCAGTGCAAACAAATGGGGTGCCACGTCCGTGTGGAGAGGACCGAGAACCAGCACGCGCATGGATGCTGGTTGACCCTCCTTGTGCCCAGGCGCGCCTTGCAGGTGGACTCGCACGGAGAGCCCACCGCCTGGGCCCACGGGCACGGCAACGTTATGGCTCGTCCTCGTGTCAAACGTCTCCCCGAATCCGTAGCAGCCTGCCCCACTGTGCGCCGCTGCCGTTGCTCGCGTCCCTCCAGGGGGCAGGCTGGTCACGTTTGCCGTGGCGCCGATCTGTAGGCTCGTAGACTGGGTTAATATGGCGCCACATGCCTCAAGCGGGGCGATGCGCACTGAAACAACTCCAGCGCAGCGGGAGCCTTTTGTATCGCTGGCCTCATTCAACCGCACCAGAACAGGTGCGGAAGGTAACATCTCGATCAGGACCTCCGAGGTGTCGGCTGAGAGATCGACCGTGGCGCGACCGAAGAGCCGATCAGGACCGAGAACAGCGCCGGCGACACCGATCCCAAGGACCGGAGCAGCCGCGAGGAGTTCATAGGAACCTTCCGGAAGTCCACGGAGCACAAAGCCCCCGTCTCGCTTTGTCATGGCCCATGCGACCAGGATGCCTGGGTGATCGCGCCGCACTACCGCGACGATTGCCTCCATGGAACTATCGGGCAGCCGCACCATGCCTTGAATCATGCGAGTCCCCCCAGTCACTTCGAGATCAAGCGCGCGATGGTCGTCGCCGCCCTCTATGACAACCCGGCGAATGCCGGTCGCCAATCCGCCGGCTCCTGCTTCGGCAGACGCAGGTGAAACTGCTGGGGTCGCTGCAATGGCGTAACGACCAGGTTGGAGACCGGCGATGCGATAGGCTCCCTGATCGTCGGTCCGGGCCGCTGTAACCGGATAAGAGGCTAACGAAAGCCGACCATCCTCCCCTTCCGTGAAAATTCGCACCTGCGCCCCGCGGACCGGCTCACCAGCGGGCGTCCGGACATTGCCGGCAACCACCCCCAGCCGCGGCACTCGGACGGTAAGCGGCGGCGAGGGAACGGAGACCGTCACGATCACCGTCATGTGGTATTCCTTCGAGACCTTGATGCGCAAGACGCCGGGCCGCTGCACCTGTACTCGCGCGATGCCGCCGTCGTCGCTTTCCAACGCATCGAGTATCGTCCCGTCAGCCGCAGCCACGGAAACCTCCGCCCCTGCGAGCTTCGCTCCCGTCTTGTCCTCGACGACGGAGAGGATGAGATCGACTGCCCCCTGTTGGGACCACGCCCGCGTGCACAGAGTTGCGATAGTAACTAGGACGACAGAGCTAAGTGCGCGGATCGGCATGACCTCGCTCGCTGCTGCGGAAGCGCTTGCACCTGCGCTGGTCTCTCTTCGAGCGCCTCGGCATCTACATTACAATCTTGACTCGGCGCAGACGAAATCGGAACGTCGCTCCTTGCGGGCCTTCGTCCCGATTCCCCGAGTCTACTACGCAACTGGGAATCCTGCAGTAAGCCAACGCAGCGGCCGGGCCAACATCTCATCATTCCCGGGGTGAACAACATAGCTCAAGCGATCAACTTCGGACCGGCAGGCCGTGTCAAACGACTCGCCCACAATAGCTAGGCTAGCGCTGGGAATAACGTCTAGTTCGGTCGGGCATATCCGGCACCTCGCTTCGTTTCACAACGTGAAGGGCGTCAGCCGCCCTCTTCCCTGGGGAAGTTGCGCCACATCTCGCGTTGGTTCTCTTCGATGTCCTCAGCCGAGAGTGAGATGCCCAGGCGGTACGGCGCGCGATAGACCTGGCGGGCCTGGAACGGGGGCGCACCAGCGCGCGGTATCGTGCTTGGGGTCGACCCGCGGGCCAAGCCGCCGTCTACCAAATCGTCGTGACCTGCGCGGCGCGAACTCTTGCATCCCGGCTGATCAATGGTAAGCCCAGTGCGACAGCCGTAGCCGCGACAATTCGGTCGGGCATATCTGGCACCTCGCTTCGTTTCAGGACGTGAAGGGCGTCGGCAACCGCGCGGTCGAGAGGGGCCAGTGAACAAGGACTCGCGGGATCATCTAACGTCTGGAGGAGTTGATCCCGCACCAGCGCGGGCAGACGGTGCTTCTCGATCAGGTAGGTCAGTTCCACGAGGCAAATCGACGGGACATAAATGACCTCCCCTGCAGCGGTTGCTGCGTCGAGGACGTCAGCCGCCCTGGCTGAGAGCCGACGATCATCCTGCAAGTACCAGACGATGGTATGGGTATCAACAACGACGCCTGGCATCAGATGTCTTCCCTGGGGAAGTTGCGCCACATCTCGCGTTGGTTCTCTTCGATGTCCTCAGCCGAGAGTGAGATGCCCAGGTGAGCCCATAGGCCCCGAATACTCTTGAACGGCGGCTTCTTCGCAGTCTCGGCGCGAAGGCGTCTGGCGTGGTCGTAGATCTCCCGTTGCTTCTCGGGCGGTAGCGCCTGCACCTCTTTCAGAATGGCCTGTTCAAGAGACATTGGACAGCCTCCCCTTCATTATCTGCTCATCCCCGCGAGCGGGAAGGGCAAATTTCGTTCCCGCTTCCACGACAGCGCGGCGGTACGGCGCGAGGCCGAAAACCGGGGAACGTCTCGTCCGTCCCCGGTTTTGCTGTTAAGAGTTGCGGGGTGGGGCCGTCCTCACTGGTGACTGGGAGGGTAAGGCAGTGGCCGGGTTGTCTGGGCATTTCAAGCACTCGTTTCGTTCTTACGCGCGGCAGCCTTGGCTGTGGGCGTTGGCCGTGATCACTTTGGGCATCGGCGTCGGAGCGAACGCTACGGTGTATTCGACGATTCGCTCGCTGATGCTCCGGCCGCTCGAAACCATCGACCAGCCCGGCCTCACGGTGCTGCACAGCCAGAACCCGAAGCAGGGGCGGGAGCGGGTTACGGTGTCGCGGGCGGACTTTGCGGACTGGCGGCGGGAGAGCCGCAGTTTTACCACGCTGGCGGCGCACGGGATCACGGAGTTTTCGCTCTCGGGCAACGGCATCGAGCCGGAGCGGGTCACCGGGGCGCTGGCGAGCGAAGGGATGTTCGAGATGTCGCGCGGGGGCATCGCGCTGGGGCGCGGGTTTCAGCCGGCGGACTTCGTGGAGGGCAAAGCGGTGGTGCTCGCCCACCGGTTTTGGGCCACGAAGTTCCAGTCCGATCCCGGCGTCGTGGGGCGCACGCTGCGCATGGAGGACGGCGTCTACACGATTGTCGGCGTGGCGTCGAAAGAGACGTGGTGGCCTTCTTCGCTGGTGCGCGTGTGGGCGCCGCTGACGATGAAGGGCGCGGCGGAGTCCCGCGGATCGCGAACGTTGCAGGTATACGGTGTCCGCAAGAAAGGCGTGACCCTGACCGACGCCGGGCAGGAGTTGACGGCCATCGCGGCGCGGTTGGAGGCGGCGTACCCGGATACGAACGGGGGCTGGGGAGTTCAGGCGAACAACGCATACGAAGGATTCCTCTGGCCGAACGACCGCGTGGCGCGCAGGCTGATCGACATGCTGGGCTTCAGCATTCTGCTCATCGCGTGCGTGAACGTGGCCAACCTGCAACTGGTGCGCGCGCTGGCGCGAAGGAAAGAGCTGGCGCTCCGCCAGGCGCTGGGTGCGAGCCGGTATTCGGTTCTGGCGCAGACGCTGGTGGAATCGGTTTGGCTGGCGGTCCCGGCGGTGGCGATCGCGCTGGGGGCGGCGTGGTGGGCGTCCGGCGCGCTGGCGGCGGGGTTTCCGACGATGCACGTGCCGATGCCCGCATGGACCATTGACTGGCCGGTAGTGGGATTCACGCTGGCGATCTCAGTGTTGTCGGTGATTCTCTTCTCGCTGGCCCCGGCGTGGCAGAGCACGCGGGTGAACCTGATCGACGCGATGAAGGACTCCGGGGCGCGGGCGGGAGCGAGCCGCCAGAGCCGCAGGCTGGCGCAGGCGTTCGTGGTGGTGCAGGCCGCCCTGGCGGTGGTGCTGCTGGGTACGGCGGGACTGGCCGCGCACGGCATGAAGCAGTTGCACGATCTGGATCCGGGCTTCGAGAAGGAGAACCTGGCGGCGATCGGCGTTCATCCGGCGAAGTGGCGGTACGAGAACGACGCACGCGTGGCGCAGTATCAGAACGAACTGCTGCGCAGGGTGCGCGCCACGCCGGGCGTGGAGAGCGCGGCCCTGATGATGATGGTGCCGCAGGTGCAGGGCAACGGCGTGGGAACGACGTTCCAGGAGGAGGGCCGCCCCGAGGTTGCGGCGCGCGAACGGCCGTCGGGGGTGTGGGCGGCGATGGGTGAAGGCGCCTTCGAAACGTTGCGCCTTCCGCTGCGCGCGGGCCGGGCGATCGGCCGCTTCGATACGGCGGACGCGACGCGCGTCGTGGTGGTGAACGAGACGGGCGCGCGGGCATTGGGCGGCGACGCGATCGGGAGGCGGGTGCGGCTGGACACGGCGGGCAACGAGTGGTTCACGGTGGTGGGCATTTCGGCCGACGTGCGGCGCGCGAATCCGGTGCAGCGCATCGAGCCGCAGTTCTTCACCTCGCTCGCCCAGACGCCGCGGCGCTCGGTGACGCTGGCAGCGCGGGGGCGGGGGCCGATCGCGGCGGTACTGCCGGCGATTCGCGAAGCGGCGGGCGCGGTGGACCGCGACGAGCCGCTGCACTTCGACACCGTGGAGGCGGAGTTTCTCCGCGATCTGCGGGGCGGCGTGACCTTCACCGGCATGGTGGCGGCGATGGCGGCGCTCGCGTTGTTTCTGGCCGGGATGGGATTGTTCTGCGTGGTGTCGCACCAGGTGGGCCAGCGGCTGCCCGAGATCGGCATCCGCATGGCGCTGGGCGCGCGGGCCCGGAGCGTGCTCTCGCTGGTGGCCAGCGACGCGGCGCGGCTGGTTCTGGTGGGGTCGGTGCTGGGCGCGGCGGGCGCTTACGGGATGAGCCGCATGACGGCGAACCTGTTTCTGAATGTCGACGAGAGGCTGCCCGCGATCCTGGGTGCCGCGATGGGTCTGCTGCTGGCGGCGGCCGCGATGGCCTGCGCAGGGCCGGCCCGGCGGGCGTTGCGCGTGAGCCCGGCCTCGATCCTCAGGAACGAATAGCGATCCCGTGGCGCCGATTCGGCTACCATAACCAGAAGTGAAGGCGAGACACGCCTGCAGTCTGGTTCTCCCGGTGATCCGTTGGGTTTTCGTGTGTTCGCTCGGCGGGCTGGTGTGGGCGCAGACCGAAGCCGCCGGGAACGGGCGCGAAGCGGCGCCGGCCGTCGCGCCGAGCACGCGCGCCGAGGAGATTGAACAGCAACGCCTGCGCCGGCTGCAGAACCTGGCGCCGGAGACGACAACCGGTACGGAGAGTGCGCTGGTCAAGGTCCGGAACCAGAAGATCCTGGAGCGATTCTTCTCCGGCGTGGGCGGGCTGCGGGCGCGCTTCGGCGGCTTGGCCACCGGTTCGGGGTTCGCATTCGGCCCCGAGTACATCAACCGCGACCTGGCGGGGGGCGAGTTGCGCTTGCGCTCCTCGGCCCGGGTCTCGACGCGCGGGTGGCAGCTCTACGACGTTGAACTCCGGGCGCCGAATCTCTTCAACAACCGCCTGTTCGCCTCGGCGGGCGCGGTGCACCGCAACTTCGGCGGCGTGAACTACTTCGGGCCCGGGGCGGATTCGAATCGCGAGGGGCGCAGCACCTACCGGCTGGAGGACACCAACTCCTCGTTTGCCGTCGGCGTGCGGCCCTCCCGCGCGCTCAGCCTGGGCATCACGGGCGGGTTCCTGCAGGTGAATGTGGGCCCGGGGATCGACCGGCGCTTCGCCTCCTCGGAGACGATTTACACACCGCAGCAAGCGCCGGGCATCGACCGGCAAACGGACTTTCTCCACGCCGGCTTGCTGGCGCAGTACGATTCGCGCGACATCCCCGGCGGGCCGCGCCACGGCACGCTGGCGCTGGTGCGCATGGAGCATTTCAAGGACATGGATCTGGAGCGGTTCTCCTTCCGGCGGTTGACGGCCGAGGTGCAGCAATACGTTCCGGTGTTCAACGACCGGCGCGTGTTCGCGCTGCGCGCGCGCACGGTTCTGAGCTACGAGAACGCCGGGCAGCGGGTCCCGTTCTATCTGCAACCGCATGTCGGCGGCTCCGACGACATCCGGGGATTCCGGCCGTTCCGTTTCTACGACGACCATTCGCTGGTGATGAACGCGGAGTACCGGTGGGAGGTGTTCGCAGGCCTGGACGCGGCGATCTTCGCCGACGCGGGCAAAGTGTTCGCCCGAAGGTCGCAACTGAACCTGCACGACCTGGAGACGGCGGTGGGGTTCGGCCTGCGGTTCAACGCGCGGAACGACGTGTTCCTGCGCATCGACACAGGGTTCAGTCACGAGGGGTTTCAAGTTTGGTTCAAGTTCAACAACGTGTTCTAGCGGCCTTGCTGGCGGCGGCGTGGAGCGCGCCCTCAGCGTTCGCCGTACGGTTCTATCCGGACGATCCGATTGCGCGGATGCCGCCTCCGGTGAACGTGCCGACGGCGAAAGCGCGCCAGTTGAGCGACTACTACGACTTCTTTACCAACACGTTCACGGGCGCCGGCGAACGCAGCCACAGCAGCCGCCCGATTCGCGCGGAGAACGCCAATACCGTTGGGGAGGTGCCGGACAGCCTGTGGTACACCAACCGGCACGCCGCGCGGCGCATGAGCGTGGCGGAGCTGGTGCGCGGGCCGGGCGATGCCGATCCTCCGGCGATGGAGCAGAAGTGGAAGGTGGTGGCGGCGAAGACGGAAGGCGTCACACCGGGCTTCACGATTGAAGACGGACAGGGGCGGCGCTACGTGATCAAGGGCGACCCGATGACGAATCCGGAGATGGCGTCGGCGGCGGAGGCGATCTCGACGCGGTTCTTCTTCGCCATGGGGTACCACGTGCCGGAGAACTACATCGTCGCGTTCACACGCTCGCAACTGGCGATCGATCCGAAGGCCGTGTTCTACGATTCGCGCGGCCGGCGGCGCAACATCGTCAACAACGACCTGGACGAGATCCTCTGGACGTTCGCCAAGGACAGCGCGGGGCGGTACCGGGCCTTGGCCAGCCGGTTCGTGCCGGGCGAGCCGCTGGGGCCATTTCGCTTCTTCGGCGTGCGGAAAGACGATCCGAACGACGTGATTCCGCATGAGCATCGCCGTGAACTGCGTGGACTGTTTGCCATGGCGGCGTGGCTGAACCACTCCGACACCAAGGCCTTGAACACGCTGGACACGCTGGTGGAGGAAGGCGGCGTGCGCGCGATCCGGCACTACCTGATCGATTTCGGCGCGACGCTGGGGAGCGACAGCTTTGCGCCCAAGAGTCCGCGCTCGGGCAACGTGTATTTGTTCGGGTGGAAGCAGGCGGCGGAGCAATTATTCACGCTGGGCCTGCGGGTGCCCGCGTACGCGCGCGTGCGCTGGCACGAGCTGCCCTCGGTGGGCAGGTTCTCCGCCGATCACTTCGAGCCGGAATCGTGGCGCCCGAACTACCCGAACCCCGCGTTTTCCAACCGGCTGCCGGACGATTTGTACTGGGGCGCAAAGCAGGTGATGGCGTTCACCGATGAGGAGATTCGCGCCGTGGTGAAGACCGGGCGGTACAGCGATCCGGAGGCCGAGAAGTACGTGGCCGATGTTTTGATCGCGCGCCGGGACAAGGTGGGGCGGGCGTTCCTGGACCAGGTGCTGCCGCTCGAGGATTTCGCCGTGCGGAACGAGCGGCTGGTGTACCGCGACGTGGCGGTGGACTATGGATTCCGCGGTCCGCAATCGCACCGGGTGCAGTGGGCGCTGTTCGATAACGACGCCAACGAGGTCACGGCGCTTGCGGACGCCGAGGGGCCGCGGCTGCCGCCGGCGGTGGCGTCGCTGGCGGTGGGACGCTTTGCCGTGGCGGTGGTGCGTGGCGAGGCAGGCAAAGCGGTGACCGTGTTTCTCCGAAAAGGCGCGGAGGGCTATCGGGTGGTGGGCATCGACCGGACATGGTGACACGCAGAGCGGCGGTTTTGTTTTGGGCCGTGACGGCGATCGCCTCGGCGGAGGGCAAGTTCTACACCTATGTGGGACGGCTGAGCGAAGACTCCGTGCTCCTGGCATGGGGCACGGCGGGGGGCGGCGGGAACACCATCGGACGGGACTCGCGTTCCCACGGCAACGCGACGGTGACTGTCGGCGCCCGGCGCGCCACGACGCAGAAGAACTGGATCGAGGTCGACGGCCTTGCACCGGACACGAAGTACCCGTACGAGGTGGCGGTGGATGGCCGGACGGTGGGTAAGGGGCAGGTGCGGACGTGGCCCCGGGAGGCGCGCAAGCTCACCTTCCTGGTGATTGGCGATTACGGCAACGGAACCAGGGAGCAGGCCCGACTGGCGGAGGTAATGACGCGGGAGGTGGCGGAGCGGGGTGCGTCTCCGTCGCCGGTGCGTTTTGTGATCACCACGGGCGACAACGTGTACGGCAGCGGGTTGTTCGGGTTGAGCCATACCGGCGACGACGACGGGGACTGGGCGAAGAAGTTCTTTGAGCCTTATGGCCGGGTGATCGCGGAGATCCCGTTCTACCCGACGGTGGGCAATCACGACGGCAACGAGAGCGAACGGCGAGGCGACCTGGGGGTCTACCTGGACAACTTCTTCTTTCCCGGCGGCGAGAAGAGCCGTTTCTACCGCTTCGCTTTCGCGAACTACGTGGAGTTCTTTGCGCTGGATTCGAGCGACAACTCCGAACAGGGCGGCACGCGGCCGCTCTATCTTCCGGACGGCGAGCAGAGCCAGTGGCTCGGGCGCGCCATGGCGGAACGGAGCGCGGCTCCGTGGCGCATCGCGTATTTCCATCACCCCCCGTTCACCGCCGGACCACGGCATCCGCCGAGCCGAGGCACGCTGGGCCATTGGATGGAGTTGTTTCAGAAATACGGCGTGCAGGCGGTGTTCAACGGACACGAGCACAATCTGCAGTTCAGCGAAGTGAACGAGCGAACGGCCGGGATTCAGTATGTGATCAGCGGTTCCGGCGGGCAGCGGCGCGGGGGCAGCGTGCGGCGCGAGATGGAGGCGGCGAACATCGCGGGATGGTCGGCGCAACGGCAGTTCCTGGTGGTGGAGATGGACGGCGACACGATGTGGATCACGCCGAAATCGTTTGAGCCGATGCGCGTGGTGAATGCCAAAGGCGCGCCGGTGAAACTACCGGTGGTGGTGAAGCGGCGTTAGTCAGGTTACGCGGGGCGCCAGAGGACTTCCTGGAGGGCCAGCACGCGAAAGCCGGTGGCGCCGGCTTTCCTGCAGGGGACTCCCTCGGCCTTGAGGAGGCGGGCCAGCGCCGGCCACGCGCGTGGCTGGAGCGCTGGGTCAAGGAGCCTGACCGCATGCTGGCCGACAAGGACCCGATCGCGCTGGCGGTCTACAACCAGTACAACAAGATCGCGATGCCCAACCTGCGCCTGAGCCCGAAGGAAGTGGCCGAGGTGCTGGACTTCATCGACGAGGAAAGCACCTTGCCGGCGGATGGCAAGCGCATCAAGCAATAGATGGAGCCCCCGGTCACGCGGGTACGCGTGGCCGCCCCCCGAGGGGGCTGCGCAGGCCGCTTGGGAGCGGCCCGGCGCTGGCCTGCGGGGCGTGGAGCCCCCGGTCACGCGGGGATGCGTGACTGCCTTCCG
>DALYJJ010000077.1:0-29992 GCA_031969915.1 Bryobacteraceae bacterium
CGGCGGGGGGAGGGGCGGGCGCGGGGACCGGCTTAGGCTCGTTTTTCAATCCGCTGTGGTTGAGCACGACGATGTCGACGCGCCGGTTGTGGCCGCGGCCCTCGTCGGTTTCGTTCGACTCGACGGGCACGGTATCGGCGTAACCGGCGATGGCCATGCGCTCGCGCGGGATGTTGCAGCGGGTGGCGAAGAGCTCGAGCATGGCGATGGAGCGGGCGGCGGAGAGTTCCCAATTACTGCGGAAGCGGGCGTTGTGGATGGGGATCGCGTCGGTGTGGCCTTCCAGGCGGATCTGGTTGGGGAGGGAGCGAATGGAGTCGGCGACCTTCTGGAGGCTGGCGAAGCGTTCGCCGGCGATCTCGTCGCCGCCGGAAGGGAAGAAGGCCGCCTGGCGCAAGGTGATGACCAGGCCCCGGGCCTCCATGCTGATTTTCATCTGGCCGTTTTCGATCTCCTTTTTGAGCTGGCGGGAGAGGATGTCGAGAGAGGGTAGAAGCTCGGCCATCATGCCTTCGTTCGCCTCGAGCGAGCCGCCGCGCTCCTTGCCTTCCGGGGAGCGCACGCTGGTGTTTCCTTCGCCGCGGAACTGGCGGGTTCCGCCGAGGAAGCCGGCGAGCACGGTGGGCAGTTTGCCTTCCTCCATGGCTTGTTTGACGGACTCAGAGATCTGGCGGGCCTTGGCTTTATCGATGTTCGAGTTGGCGAACATCACGACGAAGAAGGCGAAGAGCAGGGTGATGAAGTCGGCGTAGGAGACGAGCCAGCGCTCGTGGTTCTCCGGCGGCTCCGGTTTCTTGCGGCGCACGTCGTTATCCTCGCGCCTGCGCTGGCGCGCCAGCTCGCGCCGTTCTTCCGCTCTGTTCACCGCGGGGCTTCTCCTGCAAGTAGGATTCGAGCTTGGCGCGGATGATTTTAGGGTTCAGCCCTTCGACGATCCCGATGACTCCTTCGAGGACGAGTTCCTTTGCCTCGGCCTCGGCATGCGCTCGAGCTTTGATTTTGGTGGCGGCGGGGAGGCAAAAGAGGTTCGCAAAACCCACGCCGTAGATGGTGGCCACGAAGGCGGTGGCGATTCCCTCGCCGACCTTTTTGATGTCCGCGAGATCGTGCATCACCAGGATCAGGCCGATGACGGCGCCGATGATGCCAATGGTGGGCGCGTACCCGCCGGCCGCTTCATAGACCTTGGCTTCCGACTCCGTGCGATGCTCCTCCAGGCCGATTTCGAGTTCCATCATTTTTCGCAACTCCTGCAGATCGGTGCCGTCGACGGCGAGGTTGAGGGCCTTTCTGAGGAACGGATCGTCGATCGCGGCGGCGTCGTTTTCGAGGCTGACGATGCCGCTGCGGCGGGCCTTGGTGGCGTACTCGATGATCTCCTCGATCATCTCGCGGTGGCCCTGTGCGCGTTCAAAGAACACGTCTTTGAGGCGAACGAAGCCGCGGAGCAGGGTTTGGAGGGGGGTGGACACCATGACCGCGCCGAGGGTGCCGCCGAGGACGATGAGGGCGGCGGACAGGCCCTTGAGCTGTTCGACATGGCCGCCCTCCAGGTGTTGGCCGAAGAGGATGCCGCCGACCGCCACGCCGAGCCCGAGGAAGCTGGCCATGTCGGGCCGCAGGCGTCCGCCTTTGCGCTTAGCGGCCATGGGGGGTCACATTCCCTATTTCCGATCTGGGCCCTAGTTCCAATCTCGGTCCCATGGGACAGCGCAACGAATCCCGAAACACCTCCCTGCGGAATGCGCAGATGCGTTCAATGATCTCGTCGGCCGTCTCTCGCACGCGGATCACCTGTCCATCGGCCAGGGTGATCACGGTGTCCGGAGTCTCCTCGATGTGGGAGATGAGGTCCGAATTCAGGACCAGCGGAGCGTGATTGATTCGGGTGAGCCGGATCATGATGCTTCAGTTCACTCATCGGCGGGTTTAGCCAATGTGAGAGAGAAGGGGTAAGTTCGACCCACCTAGGCGAGGAGATCGAGGATTTGCCTGAGTTCTTTACGGATGTCTTCGAGGGCGGACTGGGGAACGTTGAAGAGTTCGCCCTGGCTTTGGCGGGCGCGGGCGGGAGGTTTGGCTGGACGGTTGCGGCCGCGGTTGTCGAGGTAGTTGCGGGCGCCTTCGATGGTGAAGCGCTTTTCGTAGAGCAGGAGTTTGATTTCGAGGAGGAGTTCGACGTCCTTGCGGCGGTAGAGGCGGTGGTTGGCGCCGGACTTTTTGGGGCTGAGGGCGGAGAACTCGGACTCCCAGTAGCGCAACACGTAGGGCTTGACACCGACCAGGCGCGCGACTTCGCCGATCCGGAAATAGAGTTTGTCCGGGATTTCGGGGGCGTTCGGATTTTGAGCCGCGCCGTGCGCCATGGACATTTCCTTATGGTACCCCGACATGGTATGTGGACCGCCGGACGGAGTCAACGGGATAACGCGGGGGATGCGGCGGCGTTCCGCGCGGGCGAGCCTGTGTGCGACGATCAAGTTCGTGGCGGTGCTCGCGGGCATACATCCGGTTCGGGAAGCGCTGCGGGCGGGGCGCCCGCTGGAGCGCATTGCGGTGGCGCGGGGGGCATCCGGGCCGCGGATACAGGAGTTGATCGACCTGGCGCGGGAGGCGGGCGTGCCGGTGCGGACGGAGCCTCGGGAGGCGTTGGACCGCGCGAGCGGCGGGGCGGTGCACCAGGGTGTGATCGCGGTGGGCGGGGCGCTGCGGTATCTGGATCTGGACGACCTGCCGGAGACGGCGCGGCTGGTGGTGGCGCTGGACGGGGTGGAGGATCCGCACAATCTGGGGGCGATCATTCGCACGACGCACGCGGTGGGGGCGGGCGCGGTGATCATCCCGGAACGGCGCGCGGCGGGGGTCACTGAGACGGTGGCCAAAGCGGCGGCGGGGGCGCTGGAATACCTGCCCGTGGTGCGCATCACGAACTTGACGCAGGCGCTCGAGAAACTGAAGCAGCGGGGGTTTTGGATCTACGGGCTGGACGAGCGGGGCGGGGTGTCCTACACCGAAGTGGATTGGGCGCAGCCGGCGTGCCTGGTGATGGGGGGCGAGGGGAAGGGCTTGCACGAGAACGTCCGGAAGCACTGCGATGTGCTGCTGCGGATTCCGATGGCGGGGGCGATCGCGTCGCTCAACGTTTCGGTGGCGGCGGGCATCGTTCTGTTCGAGCACCGCAGGGCAACGCGCTAGAATCAACGGAAGATGCGTCCCTTCGCCGCCCTGCTTCTGCCCCTGGTGCTGTTTTCCTCCGATGCCGCGGCCCGGCAGCCGGTACGCGCGAAGAGCGCGATGGTGGTGGCGCAGGAGCCGCACGCGACGGACGTGGGCGTGGCGGTGTTGAAGGCGGGCGGCAACGCGGTGGACGCGGCGGTGGCGGTGGGATTCGCGCTGGCGGTGACGCATCCGACGGCGGGCAACCTGGGCGGGGGCGGCTTCCTGTTGCTGCGCAAAGCCGACGGGACGACGGCGTTTTTCGATTTCCGGGAGCGCGCGCCGGAGGCGGCCTCGCGCGATATGTATCTGGACAAGGACGGCAAGCCGACGCGCGAGAGCATCGTGGGCTGGCGCGCGGCGGGCGTGCCGGGCACGGTGCGGGGGCTGGAGCATGCGCACCGGAAGTTCGGCCGGAAGCGATGGGCGGAACTGGTGGCGCCGGCGGTGGAGCTGGCGGGGAAGGGATTCGAGGTGTCCTACGCGCTGTCGCGTTCGTTGCGGTCTTCGGGCAAGCTGCTGGAGCAATTCCCGGAGTCGAAGCGCATTTTTCTGAAGGACGGGGCGGGCTGGGAAGCGGGCGAGAGGCTGGTGCAGCCGGAACTGGCGGAAACGCTGCGGCGGATTGCGAAGTCGGGGGCGGCGGACTTCTACGAAGGCGAGACGGCGCGGCGTCTGGCGGACCAGATGAAGGCCCACGGGGGGCTGATCACGGCAGAGGACTTGCGGCGGTACGCGGTGGTGGAGCGCAAGCCGCTGACCGGCAGTTACAAGGGACACGAGATCATCACGGCGCCGCCGCCGAGTTCGGGGGGCATCGGGATCCTGCAGATGATGGGGATGCTGGAGGGCTCGGGCTACGAGAAGCACGGGGCGGGGTCGGCGGCGGCGACGCACTATGTGGCGGAAGCGATGCGCCGCTACTACGCAGACCGCAGCGAGTACATTGCGGACCCGGATTTTTACCGGGTGCCGGTGTCGGGGCTGTTGAGCAAAAGCTACATTGCCAAGCTACGGGAGACGATCGACGGGGAGCGGGCGTCGACGAGCGACGCGGTGCGGCCAGGCAACCCCGCGGCGTATGAGGAGAAGACGGAGACGACGCACTTTTCGATTGTGGACGCGGAGGGCAACGCGGTGGCGTTGACGTACACGATCAACGGCGGCTACGGGAACGGCGTGACGGTGCCGGGGCTGGGCTTTCTGCTGAACAACGAGATGGACGATTTCAGCGTGAAGCCGGGCGTGCCGAACATGTTCGGGCTGGTGCAGGGCGAGGCGAACCGGATTGAAGCGAAGAAGCGGCCGCTGTCGTCGATGACGCCGACGATTGTGCTGAAGGACGGGAAGCTGTTTCTGGCGATCGGCGCGCCGGGAGGCTCGCGGATCATCACGGGCGTGATGCAGGTGATGCTGAACGTGATGGATTTCGGGATGAACGTGCAGGAGGCGATCGACCAGCCGCGCTTCCACCACCAGTGGCGGCCGGACAAGCTGAGCCTGGAGCGCGGGTTTTCGCCGGACACGATCGGGCTGCTGAAGGCGCGGGGGCATGCGGTGGACACGATCGCGGGCGTGGCGCTGGTGGAGGCGATTCACGCGGCCGGGGGGTGGCTGCAGGGCGGCACGGACGGCCGGGCCAGCGGAAAGGCGGCGGGGTACTAAACCATGGACCACGTGCTCTCGACGTACCTGTTTGTCAGTCACCGTTTGACCGCGGCGCTGCTGGAACGGGTGCACAAGGCGGGCGTCCCGGCGGTGGAGATCTTCTGCGCGAAGCAGCACTTCAACTACACCAGCCGGTCGCAGGTACGGGAACTGGGATTCTGGTTTCGCGATTCGCAGTTGCAGTTGTTCTCCCTGCACTCGCCGATGTTCAACGACGACGTGTGGGGGCGCAGCGGGCCGCACTCGGTGCTGACCATCACCGAGCCTTCCAAGCCGCGGCGCACGGCGATGGTGGACGAGATCAAGCGGGCGATCGAAGTGGCGGAGACGATTCCGTTCCGCTACCTGATTCAACACGTGGGGGTGGGGGAGGAAGAGTACGACGAACGGAAGCTGGAAGCGGCGATGATCTCGCTGGAGGAGCTGCGCACGTTCGCCAAGCAGCGGGGCGTGGACATCCTGGTGGAGAACATACCGAATGCGCTCTCGAGCGCCGAGCGGCTGAATTCGCTGCTCGAGATTTCGCACCTGGACCTGGGCTACTGCTTCGACACCGGTCACGCGCACATGGGGCACGGGATCGAGTCGGAGTTCGAACTGATGGCCCGGCGCATCCGCTCGACGCACGTGCACGACAACAACGGGCAGGACGATGGGCACAAGTTTCCCTACCGGGGCGAAGGCACGATCGACTGGAAGCGGGTGATGGAGTTGTTCCGGACGCGTCCGGGGGCGTTCCCGCTGGTGCTCGAGCTGGCGGAGTCGGCGGACCTGGCGCAGCCGCTCGAGGCGGTGCGCGAAGTTTTCGAAAGGCTGGAAAACGAGTAGATGAGCGTTCCGAGAATCGCAATTCGCGACGCCGCGCGGCACGACGGCGAGAGCGTGGAGATCGCGGGCTGGCTGTACAATCTGCGGCGGTCGGGGAAGATCGTCTTCCCGCTGGTGCGGGACGGCACGGGCATCCTGCAGTGCGTGGGGGTGAAGGCGGCGCTCTCCGAGGAAGTGTTCGAGAGCCTGAAGAATCTGACCCAGGAATCGTCGCTGATCATCCGCGGGAAGCTGCGGGCGGAGCCGCGCGCGCCGGGCGGGCACGAGATGGACATCGAGGGGGTGGAGGTTCTGCAGCGGGTGCCCGAAGCGGAGCCCTATCCGATCACGCCCAAGGATCACGGGGTGGAGTTCCTGATGGATCACCGGCACCTGTGGCTGCGCAGCAAGCGGCAGCACGCGATCATCCGGGTGCGCCACGAGATCATCAAGGCGATTCGCGACTACTTCGATTCGAACGGGTTCACGCTGGTGGACACGCCGATCTTCACGCCCGCGGCGTGCGAGGGCACGACCACGCTGTTCGAGGTGAACTACTTCGACGATGAGAAAGTCTACCTGACGCAATCCGGGCAGCTCTACAACGAAGCGACGGCGATGGCGTTCGGCAAGGTGTACACGTTCGGGCCCACGTTTCGCGCGGAGAAATCGAAGACGCGGCGGCACCTGACGGAGTTCTGGATGGTGGAGCCGGAGATGGCCTACGCCACGCTGGAGGACGTCAAGAACGTGGCGGAGGAGCTGATCGTGTTCATCATCGGTCGCGTGCTGGAGAACCGGCGGCCGGAGCTGGAAGCGCTGGAACGGGACATCGCCAAGCTGGAAGCGATCCAGGCGCCGTTCCCGCGGATCAGCTACGACGACGCGGTGAAGCGCCTGAAGGAGAAGGGCAGCGAGATCGAATGGGGCGGCGATTTCGGCGGCACCGATGAAACGCTGCTGAGCGAAGACTACGACCGCCCGGTGCTGGTGGACCGCTATCCGAGCCAGGTGAAGGCGTTCTACTTTCAGCCCGCGCCGGAGCGGCCGGAGGTGGCGCTGGGCGTGGACGTGATCGCGCCGGAAGGCTACGGCGAGATTGTGGGCGGGGGTCAGCGCATTCACGACGCGGATCTGCTGCTGCGGCGGATCGAGGAGCACGGGCTTCCCAAGGAAGCGTTCAACTGGTACCTGGATCTTCGCAGGTACGGTTCGGTGCCGCACGCGGGATTCGGGATGGGCGTGGAGCGGACGGTGGCGTGGCTGTGCGGGCTGGAGCACGTGCGGGAGACGATCGCGTTTCCACGCATGCTTTATAGGACGCGGCCGTGAAGAACGGGCGGATCGCGGTGATCGGCGCGCCGCTCGATTTGGGCGCGGGGCGCCGGGGCGTGGACATGGGCGCTTCCGCGATTCGGGTGGCGAACCTGTACGGCAAGCTGCGGTCCATGGGCTACGAGGTGGACGACCTGGGCAACGTGGCGGTGGAGCAGGCGGAGTCAGTGGCGGACGAGGGGCCGGCGGACGCCCGGTATTTGCGGCAGATCGCGGCGACCTGCGGGCTGCTGGCGGAGAAGGTGGACCAGGCGCTGGAGGCGGGTTCGTTCCCGCTGGTGATCGGGGGCGACCATTCCGTCGCCGTGGGAACGGTATCGGGCGTATCGGTGAACCACCGGAAGCGGGGGCAGAACCTGGGGCTGGTGTGGATCGACGCGCACGCGGACATGAACACGCCGGAAACAAGTCCGAGCGGAAATGTTCACGGCATGCCGCTCGCCTGCCTTATCGGGCTGGGCCCGAAGGAGTTGAGCGGGATCGGCGGCTACGCTCCGAAAGTGGACCCGAAGAACGTGGCGCTGGTGGGGATTCGGGACGTCGATCAACTGGAGAAGAAGCACGTGAAGAAGTCCGGCGTACGGGCTTTCACGATGCGGGACATCGACGAGCGCGGGTTGCGGAGCGTGATGGAAGAAGCGTTGCACATCGCCTCGGCGGGCACGGACGGCATTCACCTCTCCTTCGACATGGACGCGGTGGATCCGGACGAAGCGCCGGGAGTGGGCACGCCGGTGCGGGGCGGCATCACGTATCGCGAGGCGCACCTGGCGATGGAGATCATCTGCGACAGCGGGCGGCTGGCCGCGATGGAAGTGGTGGAGGTGAATCCGGTGATCGACGTGGCGAACCGGACGGCGATACTGGCGGTGGAACTGGTGACGTCCGCGCTGGGAAAACGAATTCTGTGAAGACAAGAGTCGCGGTTTTGTTTGGGGGCCGGAGCGGCGAACACGAGGTTTCGCTGCGCTCGGCGAAGTCGATTATCGGCGCGCTCGACCCGTCGAAGTACGAAGTGGAGCCGATTCTGATCGGGAAGGACGGCAAGTGGTCGCCGCGGGCGATCAGTCCGGAACCGGGCGGGAATCCGGGCATCGACGTGGTGTTCCCGGTGCTGCATGGCACGTTCGGCGAGGACGGCACGGTGCAAGGGCTGCTGGAGATGGCGGACCTGCCGTACGCGGGCGCGGGCGTGATGGCCTCGGCGGTCTCCATGGACAAGGAGTTCATGAAGCGGCTCTGCGTGGAGCGGGGGCTGCCGGTGGTGGAGTACGTGATGGTGAGCCGCGACGATCTGCGCTTCGACGAAGTGCGGGCGCCGTTCCCGTATCCGGTGTTCGTGAAGCCGGCCAACCTGGGATCGTCGGTGGGGATTTCCAAAGCCCGCAACGGGGAAGAATTGCGCGCGGCGCTGGAACTGGCGGCTTCGTTCGATCGCAAGATCATCGTGGAGCGGGGCATCACGGGGCGCGAGTTCGAATGCTCGGTGCTGGGTAACGATCGCCCGGAGGCGGCGACGCCGTGTGAGATTCTGCCTTCCCGCGAGTTCTACGACTACGAAGACAAATACATCCTCGATACCGCGCGCATCGAACTGCCCGCGAAGCTGACGCCGGAACAGACGGCCGAAGTGCGGCGGCTGGCGGTGGAGTGCTATCGAGCGGTGGGCTGCGAGGGCATGGGGCGCGTGGATTTCCTGATGGAGTCGGCGACCGGCGCGTTCTTCATCAACGAGATCAACACGATTCCCGGTTTCACGTCGATCAGCATGTACCCGAAGATGTGGGAGCATGCGGGCGTGCCCTTTGCGGAGTTGGTGGAGCGGCTGATCCAACTGGCGCTGGAACGCCACCGGGCCAAGCAGGCGACGCGTTTCAGCTTGTAAACAAAGACGCGGGCTACACTGGAAGCAGATGTTCGCCTGGATGCCCGTGCTGGCGCTTCTGGCCTCGACGCCGGAGGACATCGAAGCCAGCGTCAAGCGGTTTATCGAGATCTTCGCCCTGGTGGAGGATCATGCGGCCGATCCGGTGTCCGCGGAGCGGGCCTTCTACGAAGGCGCGATTCCGGGGATGATGAAGCGGCTGGATCCGCACTCGGCGTTTTTCGATCCGGGGCAGTTCGACCAGCTCAAGGAGCTGGAGAACTCGATTCGGAAAGGGTTCGGCAGCGTGGTATCGGTGCTGCCGGGGCGGGTGGTGGTGCTGCAAACGCTGGCCGGGGCGCCCTCGGCGCGCGCGGGGATCGCTCCGGGCGACGAGATCCTGGCGATCAACAACATCGCGCTGAACCGGCTGGAGCCCGAGCAACTGATCGCGGTGCTCTCGCAGGCCCGGCAGAAGCCGGCGCACCTGGTGGTGCGGCGCTACGGGAACGCACGGCTTCTGGAGTTCACGCTGATTCCCGAGGACATGCAGGCGCCGACGGTGGAGCGCGTATTCACATTGACGCCGGGTGTGGGATACGTGCGGGTGACCAGTTTCGATGTGCATACGGGCAAGGAGATTCGCTCGGCGATTGAGCGGTTGGGAGGAGCGAAGCTGAAGGCGCTGGTGTTGGACCTTCGCAACAACACCGGCGGCGTGATGGGAGCGGCGCTGGAGGCGGCGTCGCTGTTTCTGGAGCCCGGCCGGAAGCTGGTGAGCGTGAAAGGGCGCGCGGCTTCGGTGGCGAAGGACATCGAAGTGCCGGCGGGCCAGGTACGGTACGAATTCCCGGTGGCGGTGCTGATCAACGGGAAGAGCGCGAGTGCGGCGGAGATTGTGACCGGGGCGCTGCAGGACCAGAAGCGCGCGATGGTGCTGGGAGAGGTGAGCTTCGGCAAGGGACTGGTGCAGAGCGTGTACCCGCTGTCGCAGAACACGGGCATCGCTCTGACCACGGCCTTCTATTACACGCCGTCGGGGCGCTCGATTCAAAAGCCGCTGCCGGGGAGCCAATTGGATGCGGCGACGAAGCGCGAAACGCAAGGCGGCATTCAGCCGGACCTGGTGGTCTATCCGGAAGCGAATTCGCGTCTGGGGATGGTGATCGAAGCGACGGGGTCGTTCACCTCGTTCGCGACGTCCTACCGGGACCGTGTGCGAACGATCCCGCTGGCGTTCGAGGTGACGCCGGCGATCCTGGACGAATTCCAGGCCTATCTATCGGAGCGCCAAATCCGGCCGGCGGTGGTGGAGTGGTCGCGGGACCGCGAGTGGATCCGGAGCCGGTTGAAGCAGGAGATCTTCAACCAGCAATTCGGCGTGGAACGGGGCGACGAAATCGAACTGGAGCGGGACCCGGTGGTGCTGCGGGCGCGGGAGGAACTGGAGGCGGCGGCGAAGGCGGCGCCGCGCCGGTAGCGTCAGCGGCCCGCCTTTTCCATGAGGGTGCGGAACCGCGGCGAGCCCCAGAGACCCACGAAGGCGGGTTCCGAACGGAGCATCACGGCGGACGGCCTGCGGGCCCGGACGGCTTCTTCGATGGCTTCGAGAGCAGCGTCGGTTTCGCCGAGCCACGCCAGGCGCACGGCGCGCGCGTACGGATTTCGCGTACGCGTGGCGACGAACTGACGGAACAGGAGCACGATGGCGTCGGTGGGATTCCTGGGTTCCCGGAAGCCGGGGGGCGCGAGGGGGCGCATCGCCGCCCAGGCCTCGGCGTGTTTGCCCTGGTAGAGGAGGGCGAGGGCGAGGCAGGATTGGGCCTCTCGCAGGCCCGGTTCCAATTCCAAAGCGCGCCGGGCCTGGCGCGCGGACTCCTCGAATTCGTGGGCTTGCAGATAAATCCAGGCCGCGCCGGCGTTGATGGGGGCGGAGAGCGGATCGAGCGCGATGGCGCGGCGAACACTCGCCACGGCCTCCGCCCGCCGCCCCGAGGTCACCAGGAACCAGGCCATATCCTGGTGCGCCGTGGCGGCGCTGGGACTGGCCTCCAGCGACCTGCGCAACAGGCGCTCCGCTTCGCGCCAATCCCAATCGCGCCAGAGGTGGACGTTGGCCAGGGCCTGCATCGCCTCGGCGTTCAGCGGATTGCGCCGCAGCGCCTCCTGCGCGGCGCGCCGGGCGCGTTCGAGCAGCGCCTCGTCGCCGTTGCGGCGCGCCAGCGCGACGAGCGACTCCGCCATTCCCGACCACGCCCGATCGCAACGCTGTTCGATGCGCGACGCCTCTTCGAACAGACTGGCGCTTCGCTGGTAGCCTTCTTCGGTGCCCTTGGCCTGCAGAGTGCGCGCGTTGCGAAGGGGCTCCCAACAGCCGCGGCACTGATCGGAGAGGTCGGCGCGATGGCTCGCGTCGGGGTAGAGCAGTTCAAAGACCTTGCCGGAGAGCTGGCTGGCGATGTCGCGATCGAAGCTGGTTTGGGCCAGGTCGGCATGCACGGTCCAGGACCGGATCTGCACGTTGCGGCGAGCGTCGATCAGACGGGCCACGGCCTCCAGGCGGGAGCCGTCGCGGCGCAGCTTTCCAAGGAGAACGTAGTCGGCCCGCAGGACGTCGCGCACCTGGCGCGCACTGGGCTCGCGGGCGGCGAACTGCATCGACGAGTCGCGCCCGGTGACCAGCAGGCGCCCGGGAGGCCGGCTGCCGATCTGGTGGATCAACTCGTTGAGCAGTTCCGAACGCACCTGGTGGAGGCTGGGGTCCGCGCCGGTAGCGAACGGGAGCACAGCGAACCGCGGCGGTTCGGAGCGCCAGTAGAATCGAGCGGTGAAAACCAGGAGTGCCAGGGCCGTCAACGACGCGGCCGCGAGCCAGGGCCAGAGCGGCGCTGGGCGCTGGGGTGGGGCAGGCGGAGAGCCGCCGCGCCACAGGTGCGGCACGTGGACGGGTTGGGGCATGAGGGGTGCGGCGATTCCACTCCGGCGGAGCATTGGCGGCGGGCCGGAAGGGAAGACGCCCGCAGCCCTGGCTTCCGTGCGCATGTGTAACAACCTTGGACGTGGCAGTGTCTCAAGAGTTCCGCCGCGCGGCGTAACATTTTTCCCGCTGCCGGGGGCGCGGCGGGAACGGCTATAATCCAACGTGCGCCAGCACCCACGGCGCACACAGAAACAGGAGGACCCATGGATACACAAGCGCTCCTTGCCAGCCTGAACGCGAACCTGATCAGCATCGGCTGGAAACTGGTCGGCGCCCTGGTGCTTTGGATCGTAGGACGCTGGCTGATCCGATTCGGGATGAAGCTGCTGGGCGGCGGAATGCGGTCGCAGGGTGTGGAAGGCACCATCATCCGCTACGTCCAGAACACGGTGAGCGTACTGCTCACGATCATCCTGGTGATCGCCATTCTCGAGGTGTTCGGCGTCCAGACCACGACGTTTGCGGCGTTGCTGGCGGGGGCGGGGCTGGCGGTGGGCGCGGCGTGGAGCGGACTGCTGGCCAACTTCGCGGCGGGAGCGTTCCTGGTGATTCTCCGGCCCTTCAAGGTAGGCGACTTCATCAGCGCCGGCGGCGTGGTGGGCACGGTGGAAGAGATCGGGCTTTTCGTCACCACGATCAACACTCCGGACAACGTGCGGACGTTCGTGGGCAACAACAAGGTGTTCGGCGACAACATTCAGAACTTCACCGCGAACCCGCACCGGCGGGTGGATCTGACGGTGCAGGTGGCGCACGCGGTGGGTGTGGACGAGTTGATCGCGCGCATCGGCTCAGAGATCGCGCGCATCCCGAACGTGCTCTCGACGCCGGCCCCCGATGTGAAGGTTCTGGCGCACAGCCCGACGGGATGCACGCTGGCGGTGCGGCCGTACACGCACAACGACAATTACTGGCAGGTCTATTTCGATTCGCAGGCCAAGTTGCGGGCGATTCTGGGAGCGGCGGGCTATCCGGCGCCGCAGACGGTGGTGGAGATCAACGCCGCCGGCGCGGGAGCTTAGGAAGACGAATCCCGGACCGACGCTTGCGGGCGCGCGGTCCGGGATTCGATTGCGATCAGCCGTTCAGCGTCCAGCCGTCGCGGTATTTGCGCTTCAGCCAGTCGTTGGCTTCGTCCATGTTGGTGACGCGGCCGGCGGCGCCGTCGTATTCCAGGCGCTTGCCGGCGCGGTGGGCGACGAGGCCGAGCAGCATCTGCTCGATCATGGAGCCGGAATAATCGAAGTCACAGTGAGTTTTGCTGCTGGTGCCGTGCACGACGGAGTTGCTCTTGCCTTTGCAGGCATCCAGCCAGTCGCGCTGGAAGGCGTCGGGTGTGAAGGCGCGGCCGGCTTTCTCGCCCTCGGCCATCATTCTCACCACTTCGTTCGGCATGCCGATGGCGGCGGGGATGTTGCCTTCCAACTGTTGGATCACCGGGAACCCATTGGCTTGCGGTTCGGCATTGGGCCAGGCGGTGAAGCCTTTGGGCAGTTCGGGGCGCTGGAAGGCGGGGCGGCCGCCGCCGGGCCCACCGGGTCCGCCGGGCCGGCGGGGAGGCGCCTGAGTGGGCTGCCCGGTACCGCCGACCAGGGGCAGAAGCTGGCCGGCGCCGCGGCGCTTGTAATAGGTGAAGTCGCCGTCGTCGTTGTTCGGAATCAGAACGCGGGTGGTGAAGTCGGCCAGGATGCTGCCCTTCGTTCCTTCGAAGATGGCGCCGTTGCCGATGCGGCTGACGTCGATGTAGTTTTTCGGCGCCTCGGGCTTCAGGCCGCCCTGATACCAGATGTTCTTGATGGCGCCGCGCCAGGAGTTGGCGGGGAGTTCGAAGGTCACCTTGCACTTCACGGGGCAGATGTCGGGATGGTATTTGTCGGTGAGTTCCTGGTCCACGTCAATGCCCGTGGGCAGGCCGGCGTCGATCACGTTCCACACCAGGTCCATAGTGTGCGCGCCCATGTCGCCGATCTGGCCCACGCCGAAGTCGCGGTACATATTCCAGAACAGGCAGTTGAGGCCGTTCGAGCCGCCGAAATACTGCGGGCTGTAGGGATGATAGGGCGAGGGTCCGATCCACTGTTCGTAGTGCAGCGAGGCCGGGGGCTGGCCTTCGGCCTGCGGATATCCGGGGCGGGGCAAGCGCCGGCTGTCCCAGCTATGCACGGTGTGCACGTCGCCGATGGCGCCGTCCAGGATGAGCTCTCGCAGGCGCTCGAAGTTGGGGAAGGCATGGCGCTGGGTGCCGTGCTGGGTGGCGACTTTCGCTTTGCGCTTCAGGTAATTCGCGCGCACCACGCGGCACTCCTCGACGGAGATGCCCAGTGGTTTCTCGCAAAACACGTGCATATCGCGGTTGAGCGCCCAGTTGGCGATGAAGGCATGATGATGATCCGCGGTGCAGATGATGACCGCTTCGACGTCTTTCTGATCGAGCACGCGCCGCCAGTCCCAATGGGTCTTGGCTTTCGGGAAGAGTTCGAGGGCTTCCTTCATGCGCAGTTCGTTCACGTCGCACAGCGCGACGACGTTCTCCGTCTTCAGCACGTTATAGTGCGCGGTGCCGCGCCCCCACACGCCGATGAGCGCGATATTGAGCCGGTTACTGGGCGCGTTCTGGCCGCGCAGCGTACCGCTCTTCAAGATGGTGAGTCCCGCCGCGGCGCCCGCCGCCGACTTCAAGAGATCCCGTCTTTCCATGCCCGTTGCTCCTTTTTCTAGCGGACTCGGCGGTCCGTTTCTCTATCCAGGCAAACAATATCAGGACGGCGGGCGGCGTGGCAAACGTTACCCCGGTGTGAAATGCTAAACCGCATGATGCGTGCGGCGGTGGTGCTGCTTGCGGCTGGAGCGGCGTATGGGCAGCCGGCGATGTCGATCGGCGAGCGCGTGCAGTTGCGCTCGGAGTTGCTGAACGAACAGCGTCACCTGGTAGTGGTCAAGCCGGCGGGCTACGACGCCAGCCGCGAGCGCTACCCGGCGCTGTACCTGCTCGACGGCGATGAACACTACTTCCACACCGCGGGCCTGCTGGCGTTCCTGGCGCGCAACGGCCGTATGCCGAATGTGCTTCTGGTGGCGGTCTCCACGCTGAATCGCAACCGCGACCTGACGCCGCCTTCCGAGGACGAAAACGAGAAGCGTTTTTTTCCGCAACGCGGCGGAGCGGATTTGTTTTTGCGGCACATGGAGGAAGAGTTGATTCCGTTCGTGGAGAAAACGTATCGCGTGCGCCCCTACCGGATTCTGGTGGGGCATTCGCTCGGAGGCTTGTTCGCGCTTCACGCGCTGACCGGGCGCCCGGCGCTGTTTCAAGGCTGGGTCGCGATCAGCCCGAGTGTGCAGTGGAACAAACTGGCGCTGGTGGCGCGGATGGATGAGTTTCTGCGCAACACACCCGAACTGGCCGCGGACTTGTACCTGGCGACGGGCGATGAGGGCGGCACGATGTTGAGCGGGTTGCGCCGGGTCTGCGCGTCGCTGGGGGAGCGCTCGCCGCGCGGCCTGCGCTGGAATTTCCGGCAGTTCGAAGACGAGAACCACGTCACCGTGCCGCACGCGGCGACCTATTCCGCGCTGACCACGATCTTCGACCAATGGGATCTGACAAGCCCGATGGCCGAATACGAGAGGCTCGGGCTCGAGGGCATCCACAAACGATTTCGCGAGGCGTCGAAGCGTTATGGCGTGGAGCGGAAGCTGCTGCCGTTCACGCTCTCACTGATTGTCGCGGGCCTGATTGAGCGCAGGCGCCTGGAAGAAGCCGAAGAACTGCTGCTGCACGATCCGAAGAGCTATCCGGCTCCGTGGAATCAACTGGACGCGTTGGCGCGTGGGTACTCGGGGCGCGGCGACAAGGCCGGTGAGATCCGGTGTTACCGGCTGTCGCTGGAGCGAAATCCGTCGAACGAGTGGGCGCGCAAGCGGCTGGCGGAGTTGGGAGCGGGCGCGCCCTGAGCGCACCACGCCCGCTATGATTGATCCCATGCGTTTCTTCGCGTGGGCCGTCGTCTGCGCCGCCGTCTGCGCCTCCGTCTGCACCTCCGTCTGCAAGGCGCAGCCCTCCTATCGCATGCAGGAGATCGCCAAGGACCTCGGCGTGGTGTACGCGGTGACGACGGCGGACGTCAACGGGGACGGCAAGCGGGACATCGCCGCGATCAACAACACGCAACTGCTCTGGTTCGAGAACCCGTCGTGGACCCGGCACGTGGTGGCGGAGAAGGTCACCAAGGCCGACAACGTTGCGCTGGCGGCGCTCGACATCGACGGCGATGGGAAGCTGGACTTCGCGCTGGGGGCCGACTGGCAATCCACCAACACCGCGTCAGGCGGCTCGCTGCACTGGGTCTCTTCCGGCGGTGCGGTACACAACATCGCCACCGAACCGACGCTTCACCGGATTCGCTTCGCGGACGTGGATGGCGACCGGAGGCCGGAGCTCATCGTGGTGCCTCTGCATGGGCGCGGGACGAAGGGGCCTGGCTGGAACGATGGTCCGGGTGCGCGCGTGCTGGTGTTCCGGATTCCGAAGAACCCGGCGGCGCAGCCGTGGCCGGTGGAGGTGGCCGACGAATCGCTGCATATCGCTCACAACTTCATCACGGTTGGACGCGAGATCTGGGTGGCGGCTGCGGAGGGGGTGTTCGGCTTGCGGAAGGCGCGCGGGACGTGGTCGAAGCGCCAGATCGGGGAAGGGCAGCCGGGCGAGATCAAGCTGGGCACGGTCCGCGGGAGGCGCTATCTGGCGACGGTGGAGCCGTGGCACGGCGAGCGCATCGTGATTTACGAAGAAGCGCGGCGCGGCGTGTGGCCGCGCGCGGTGGCGGTGCAGGGTCTCAACCAGGCGCATGCCCTGGGCTGGACCGGCGAGGCGCTGATATTCGGATGGCGCGGCAAGCCGTGGGGACTGGGCGGCCTGGTGCGCGATGCTTCGGGCGGGTGGACCCGGTTTGGGATTGACGACGGGATCGCGGTGGAGGATCTGGCGATCGCCGATCTCAACGGAGACGGGCGGGAAGAGATCATCGCGGGCGGCCGCGCGACATCGAACCTCAGGATCTATTGGGCGCAATGAAGACCATCACCCGGCGTAGCTTCGTGGCCGCGGCGAGCGCGCCCGGCCTGCTTCGAGCGGCGGGGCGCGCGCGGCGGTGCGTGATCGTGGGAGCGGGGCTGGCGGGGCTGGCGGCGGCGCTCGAGCTGAAGAAAGCGGGATGGGCAGTGACGGTAGTGGAGGCGCGGGGCCGCCTGGGGGGACGCGTCTTCTCGCATCGCTTTCCGCAGGCGCCGGGCCTGGTGAGCGAACTGGGCGCGGAGTGGATCGGCGAGAGCCACGCGCGCATGATCGCCCTCTGCAAAGAGATGGACCTGCCGCTCCAGACGCACCGTTTCGGCACGTGGCTGCTGCGGGACGGCGTGGTGAGGGGGCCCTCGGAGTGGAAGTACTCGGCCGAGGCGGAATCGGCCTACCGGAAGTTCGAAAAGGAATACCGTTCGTACGGGCGCAAGGAGAAAGAAACGCTTGACCGCTACGACTGGTGGGCGTGGCTCGCGCGGCTCGGCGTGCCGGAGGACGACCTGCGCGTGCGCGACCTGATCGACAGCACGGACTTTGGCGAGTCGATCCGCCACGTGTCGGCATACGCCGCGGCCGCCGAATACTTCGAATCGAGCGCCGCGAATGAGATGGACTACAAGATCACGGGCGGCAATTCGCGGCTGATCGAGGCGATGGCGGCGCGGCTGGACGGTGCGTCCATCGTCACCGGGGCGGTGGTGGAGGAGATCCGGGAGCGCGGCGGCGAGGTGACGGTGAAAGCGGGAGCGCGGACGTTCGCCGCCGACGCCTGTATCTGCACCGTGCCGGCGACGATGCTGCGTTCGGTGCGTTTCGATCCGCCGCTGTCCGCCCGGCAGGCGGAAGCGGCGGGGACGCTTCAATACGCGCGCATCATCAAGAACTCGGTGCTGTTTGCCTCGCGCTTCTGGAAGGCGGAGGATTTTTCCATAGCGAGCGATGCGACGGCCCACTTCTACTTTCACAGCACGCAGAAGCAGGAGGGCGAGCCGGGCATTCTGTGCAGCTACGCGATCGGCGACAAGGCCGATGTGCTGGCGTCGGCGGGCGCGGCGCGGCGCCAGTTGACGATCACGCGGGACCTGGAAGCAGTGGATCCGGCGGCGAGTTCGCTGGCCTGGTCCATCGCCTCCTATGCATGGCAGCGCGACCCGTTCACGCGGGGCGCCTACGCGGTGTACCGGCCGGGGCAGTGGTTCGACGTCCGTCCCCGTCTGGCGAGACCGCACGGCAAGGTGCTCTTCGCGGGGGAGCATCTGGCCGACTGGCAGGGCTTCATGGAAGGCGCGGTGGTGACGGGCGAGGCGGCGGCCCGCGCCCTGATCAAATGACGCGGGGCCATTGGGCGTGGAGCGTCAGCCTGTGGATGATGTTCTGCTCGTTTCTGTCCTACCTGGACCGGCAGACGCTGGCCGTGCTTTCGCCGTCGATCCTGGCGGAAACCCATATGACTACCGAGGCATATGGCCGCGTGGTCTCGGGCTTCTCGATCGCCTACATGCTGGGCAACCCGGTGTGGGGCAGCCTGCTGGATCGGGTTGGGCTGCGATGGGGCATGGCGGCGGCGGTGGCGCTGTGGACCCTGGCCAGCAGCGCGCACGCGGGCATGGCGGGCGCGGCGGGCTTTCTGGCCTGCCGCACGATGTTGGGCTTCGGCGAAGGCGCGACGTTCCCCGGCGGTCTTCGCGCGGCGATGGACTCACTGCCTTCGGCGAAGACCGCGCGCGGCATTGCGCTGGCCTATAGCGGGGGCAGCCTGGGGGCGATCCTCACGCCCGTGCTGGTGGTGCCGGTGGCGGGCGCATGGGGCTGGCGCGCCACGTTTCTGCTGACCGGGTTTCTGGGAGCGGTGTGGATCGCCGGCTGGCTCCGCCTGGCGCGGCCGCCGTACCTGCCGCTCCGCGACAGCGTGCGCGCCGGCCGCTTCTCTTGGCCCGATCCGCGCGAGCGGCGCTTCTGGAGCCTGGCCGTGAGTTATTCGCTGGGCGCGGCGGCGTTGGGTCCGATCCTTTACCTTGCCCCGCTGTTCCTGGGCCGCGTGCACGGGTTCACGCAGGCGGACCTGGGCCGGGTGCTGTGGATCCCGCCGCTCGGTTGGGAGGTGGGCTACTTCTTCTGGGGTTGGCTGGTGGATCGTTTCGCACCGGGCGAGCCGCGTCCCGTGTGGCTGTTCGCGCTGCTCGCGGTGTTGGGCCTGCCCTTCGCTGCGACCTCGCAGGCGGCGTCGCCGGCGCTGGTGCTGGGCCTGATGTGGCTGGCGATGTTTGCGGCGTCGGGCTTCGTGGTGGCGTCCCTGCGATGCGCGGCGCTGGTGTATCCGCGCGAGCAGACGGCGCTGGTGGCGGGGATCGGCGCGGGATCCTGGTCGGCGCTGGTGGCGCTGCTGCTGCCGCTCCTCGGCCGGTGGTTCGACCAAGGCCGCTACCAGGAAACGTTCCTGTTGCTGGCGGCGCTGCCGCTGGTGGGCGCCGCGGCGTGGATGGCGCTCAGCCGTGGACTGCGTGCGCCGGCCCGCCCGGCCTGCTGACTTCGCGCATTGCCGGCCTCATGCATTACGGCGCGTCTGTGGCGATTCTTCGATTGCTTCGCCTGGCTTCGATTGTTTCGATTGTGCTAGGATGGAGCCGGGAGCAATCAAGCTATGGCGCAAGGAACTCTCGCACCGACGTTGCCGTCCGAGGCCGAAGCCATACTGGCGAGGGAAACCAGCCGGGTCCTCGCGGCGCGAACCCAGACGACGGACCCGCTACGGCTTCGCCTGCTCGACGATCCCTCCGCGGGAACAGTCAAACTCCCGGCCTCAGCCGTTCGCATGCTCATCCGCATCCTGGAGGAGATGGCGCGTGGCAACGCGGTGACGCTGATCCCGGTGCACGCCGAACTCACCACGCAGGAGGCGGCGGATTTGCTGAACATCTCACGCCCGTCGCTGATTCAACTCCTTGAAGAAGGCAAGATCGAATATCGCCGTGTCGGCACACACCGTCGCGTCCGATTCGAAGCGCTCATGGCGTACAAGCGCCGCGCCGATGCCGAACGCCGCGCTGTCCTCGCTGAACTCGCAGCCTACGATCAGGAAATCGGATTGTAACCCCGGTGGCCGCGTTCACCGCGTTCTATGATGCGAACGTGCTGTATCCGGCGGAACTGCGGAACCTGCTCATGCACCTCGCGCTCACCGGGTTGTTCCGGGCGAAGTGGTCGGCCGATGTTCATGAAGAATGGATCTCCGCGCTTTTGGAGAAGCGGCAGGATCTGACGCGCGACAAATTGGAGCGAGCACGAGCGTTGATGGATCTGCATGCCGTCGATGCGCTGGTAACCGGCTACGAGGACTTGATTCCCGGCCTACACCTTCCAGACCCTAACGACCGGCATGTACTTGCAGCCGCAATTCGCGGCCAAGCGAACGTCATCGTCACGATGAACCTGCGCGACTTTCCGACCGAAGTTGTGGGAGCATTCGGGATCGAGGCACAGCATCCCGATGAATTCGTCCTCCACCTGCTCGATCTGGCGCCAGGATCGGTAATCGCTGCTGCCGAAAATCACCGGCTGAGCCTGAAGAATCCCGCTATGACGATGGCAGAATACTTGAGTGCGCTCGACCGGCAGGGCTTGGCCCAAACTGCGTCGGTGCTACTAAAGTTCGGAATAGAGTCTATTCCGCATAACCAATAGTGCGAGGCGCCCCAGCGACGGGCTGTAGCGTTTCGCGGTCATTTTCGAGCACCGGGAATCGATGCGCCGGCCTCATGCATTACGGCGCGTCGTACAGCGAGAACTCGCGGATCTGCGGGTCGCCGAAGGAGCGTAGGATTTCCAGCCGCACGGCGGTGGCGGTGATGCGCGGGAAGAGGTCGATCTTCTTGTGGCCAATGGTGGTGCCTCGGGCGACGGTGGTCCATTGGCCGTTCACGGCCTGGACATCGATCCGGTACTCGGCGACGCGTTGACCGTGTTCCAGGCGTTCGCTGAGCACTGCTCGATCGATGGCCACCGGCCGGGGAAGATTGATCTGGCCTGGGCCGGCGAGCATCGGCGCCGCTGGTTTGGCGTAGATCTTCGCGATCGCCGCGCCGAACTCTTCCAGGCGCTTGACGTCCACATCGGGGATCAGGCCGCGGTCGTCGGGCGCCAGGCCCAAGACGAGTTGCGCGCCACGGCCGACGGTGCGGTGATAGGTGTCGATCAATTCCGGCAGGGACTTCAAGCGGGCCTCGGCGCCGGGGTGCCAGAACCAGTGGTCCTTGCGGAGCGGGGTATCCGCCTCCGCGGGGCGATAGCGCAAGTACCCGCGGCGGTCAATCACATTCCAGTTCGTTTCCGAGGCGTAGCCGCTTTCATTGCCCACCCAGCGGATGTCGCCGTACTTGAGGAAGCCGACATCCGCGAAGATCAGGGTGTTCGGCTGGTAGGTGCGCAGCTCGTCGACGTACGAATCGAAATCGTAGACATGGCCCTCGCTGCCCGCGCCGTCGAGCCACCATTCGGTGAGTTCTCCGTAGCGCGTCACCAGTTCGCGCATCTGGTTACGGTAGTAGCGGTCGTAGGCCTGGTTGTCCTTGTAACTGGGCTCGTGGCGATCCCACGGGGAGAGATAGACGCCGAACTGCAGGCCGTGTTTACGAGCGGCCAGTTCCACTTCGCGCACCAGGTCGCCTTTGCCGCCGCGCCAGGGGCTCGATTTCACGCTGTACGCGGTGTGACGGCTGGGCCAGAGACAGAATCCGTCGTGGTGCTTGGCTACCATAATCAGGTACCTGGCGCCGGCGGCCTTGGCGGCGCGCGCCCATTGTTCCGCGTCGAGTTGTTTGGGATCGAAGACCTTGGGATCGGCCGTGCCGTCTCCCCACTCCCGGTCCATGAACGTGTTGGGACCGAAGTGGATCAGTACGCCGATCTCCAGGTCCTGCCAGGCCACCTGTTGCGGGCTCGGCCTGAGGTCGGCGAAGTTCTGGGCGAGGGCTGCCGCGGCGAGCGCCAGGATCGCAACCGCGGTCTTCATTTTCCGGCGCTCCAGAGAATCGCCCGCCGCAGGATTTCGCGCAGCACCGGGTTCTCGTGGGCCTCCCGGCCGTGCCCGAGTTGAATCACCACCACGCGGGATTTTTTGTACGCGGAGATCCAGGCCACGGGCCCATCGCTGGTGGGATGGTCCGTGGTGAGCAGGATCTGGTTGGTGGGCTCGATGCGAAGGTGCTTGTAGGTTTCGTCGTGGATCTGGAACGGCTTCAGCCCGGCGACGATGGGATGGTCGCCCTTGGGCGTGACGGTCATGTCGACGTCGTGCAGGTACTTGCTCACTTTGAGGTCGTACAGTCCGCCCATTACCTCTTTCCACCACCATTCCCAATCGGCGAAGTCGACCAGGGCGTGGTGCAGGATCACGATACCCTTTCCGCTTTCCACGAACTTTGCGAGGCGCGCCTTCTGCTCCTCGGGCAGGGTTTGCACGGAATCGTAGAGCAGGAGCACATCGACGTAGCGGATGAAGTTGTCGTTGAAGGCCGTGGGATGGGGGCGGACCATGACTTCGAGTTCCGGGTGGCCGTCGATCAGCTTGTAGAACGAAGGCTCGTAATCGTGGCCGCCGGTGACGGCGCGGACGCGCACTTTGGCGTTTTGCGCGGCGAGCGCGGAGAGGAGCAGTAAGAAAGTGGCGATGAGGCGCATAGATCAGCTTCCTAACTCGCGATAGGTGACGGGGTGGATGTCGAGTTCCTTCATCAGCGCGCGGGCCTCGTCGCTGGTGAAGAACAAAAAGTCGGCCCAGCGCTGCTCCCAGGCGTTGGTGACGGAGCGGATTTCGGGATCGTCCATGGCGAGGTGCACGATCAGCTTGGTGACGCCGGGCTGGAGTTCGCGCAGGAACGTGCGATAGCTGGCCTTGCGCTCTTCGACGGTGCGGCCGGGCACGCCGGTGACCAGCCGGTCGAGCAGCGGGAATCCCTCTTCGCCTTTGCGGGCGAGCATCTGCTCGGTGATCGGATATTGGGCCATCTCCGCTTTGAGCGCGGGCGAGGGGCGCGGGATCATGCAAGGGACCTGGTTCTGTTTGGCGAGCTTCGTGTAGACCTCGAAGTAA
Organism: Bryobacteraceae bacterium; assembly: GCA_031969915.1. GTDB lineage: Bacteria > Acidobacteriota > Terriglobia > Bryobacterales > Bryobacteraceae > DALYJJ01. The sequence goes on from DALYJJ010000077.1 coordinate 23,036, forward strand.
TCGGGGCGGGCGTAGAGCGTGCCCATGTGGGTATCGAAGTGGGTGAAGGCGATGCCCAACTTGCGCGCGTACGCGATCTGGGCTTTCAGCTCCGTCTCCACTTCCTGCGCCGTGGCGCGCGTGGCCACGGAGCGGACGTCGCGCCAGAGGTATCCGTCGGGATCGAGGAGGCCCGGAACGGCGGCCGGGGCAGCGATGGGGCGCCACTTGTAGTGCACCCATTCGCTGGTGAGCGTGAGGTGGAGGCCGAGATCCATCTTCGTGTTTTCCCGCGCCCAGGCGGCCATTTCCGAGACCCAGGGACAGGGCATCATGATGCTGGCCGACTGGACCGCGCCGGCGGTGAGGGCCTTGATGGTGGCGACGTTCACGGAGTGGCACATGCCGGCGTCGTCGGCGTGCACCATCAAACGCTTCTTCGGCGCCTGGGGGAATGCAGGCGCGGCGGCGGCGGCGAGGGAGAGGAAAGTTCTGCGGTTCATGAGAGTTGAGTATGGACGGCTTCGAGAGCGACCTTTCGAAGCAGCGCAGGCACCATGGCGATCTTGCGCATAGGGGTACTAAACACCTTATACTGATTCCAACGCCGTAAGCAGAACACTTCGAGGGGAGATCGCACCGAATGCAAACTGCTTCCAGCCACGATTGCGGCCGTCTGATTGTGCTGACCGCGCCGCTCACGGAAACGATCGACCACGCGGGCTACTTCATCCAGATGGCGCTCGCTTCGCTGCCGACACGCCTGGAAGGGATCATCACCCAGAAGTATCCGAACTGGAAGAAGCTGGAGCATTACGAGGACGGATCGGCGAAGTACATGCCGGCGGGCGTGCGGCTGGTGGAGGCTTCGCTGCTGCGGGAGTTTCATCCCGATGACATCGTGTGCTGTTATCCCGACGATCTGGGGAAGTTCATCGGGCCTCGGACGCGGGTGGTGGCGGTGTCCACGCACAATCCGCTGGGGGTGACGTTCGCGGCGGGTGTGTATGCGTCGATTTTCGGTTCGTCGAAGGAGCCCATCAATTCTCATTACGCGAAGGCGTTGTTCCGGTCGTTGAAGGAGAACCCGCATCGCGGGGGGTTCAAAGTCATTGTCGGCGGCTCGGGCGGATGGCAGATCTCGCAGACCAACAGCTACGAGGAACTGAGCGTGGACTGCGTGGTGGATGGGCGGAGCGAATCCACCGACACGCTCGAGTTGTTTCACCGGGCGATTCGCGGCGAGGAATTGCCGAAGTTCGCCGAAGTGGTGCATCCGAAGGAGCGGCACGAACTGCTGACGCCGCACAAGCGGACCACGTTCGGCGTGGTAGAGATGACGACCGGCTGCGGCCGCCGCTGCCAGTTCTGCCTGCCGGACCTGAACCCACAGATCGACTTTCCGAAGGAATCGATTCTGGCGGCGGTGCGCGCCAACGTGGAGAACGGGAACAAGCAGGTGTCACTGGCCACGGAGGACATGTTCATCTGGGGCCAGGTTCACACCGAGACACCGTTCTATTTCCCGAATCGCGAAGCGCTGCTGGAGCTCTATCGCGAGGTGATCGAAACACCGGGCGTCGAGCATCATATCCTGAGCCACTGCACGATGGCCCCGGCGGTGGTGGATCCGAAGCTGATCGAGCAGTTGTCGGACCTGCTGCTGGACAAGAGCCCGGTGAAACTGCCGGCGCTGAGCACTCATCCGGAGAAGCGGATTCTGTCGCCGCTCATCGGCATGGAGACCGCCTCCGTGCCGATGGCGAAGAAGATCATGCCCGGCAAGGGCGTGCCGTTTCCGATCGAAGACTGGCCGAGCGTGCTGATTCAAGGCCTGACGATCTACAACCGGAACAACTGGTTTCCGGTGGTGACTCTGATGGTGGGCAACCCGGGCGAAACGGATGAGGACTGCGAGGCGACGCTCGATCTGCTCTATGAAGTGGAGCGCCGCGGGCTTTTCGCGTTCTTCGTGCCGTCCATCTTCACGCCCCTTCACGACACGCGGATGGAAAAGAAGGAAGGCGTGCACGAGAGCCGCGAGATGACGCCGCTGCAGTGGCAGATCATGATGAAGTGCTGGAAGATGAACATGCGTCCGGCGCTGCAGAGCTGGTGGGGACCGACGGCCTGGCGCATCGGCTCGCTCTTCTTCTGGGCCTGGAAGCTGCGCAAAGCGAACGGCCCGAACTTCACGTGGCCGCTGCTGATGTTCGCCAGCGCGATGCCCGAGTGGCTGATGGCGAAGCTCGGGAAGATCTACATGGGCAAGCCGATGACCGTGAAGAGCCGCAAGGAACTGGTGGCGGGGATCAAGCCGCAGCACTGGAAGTTCCTACGCGCGGACAACGGGGATCTGCCGGAGGGCTGGTCGAAACCGCAGAAGGGCGAAGTCCTGAAAGTGCTGCCCGCGCGCGCGGGGGCGTGAGGGGTTTCGCGCCCGCGCGGCGGCGTTGCTCCGGGCTACTCGCTCGGCTTGGCGACTGGGGCTGGCGCCGCGTGCCATTTGTACGCCGCGATGCCCTGTAATTCGCGAACGAAGATCTCGTCGCCCACAATCGCGACGTGGCCCCAGGCTGCGGTGTTCGAAATTTCGCGCTGGTCCAGGAGTTCGAACTTCTCCGGATTGGCGCGGATCAGGAGGAGCTTGCCGCTCTCGTCGAGGGCGACGATCTTTTCGCCGCGGCGCACCAGGGACCAGTAGGAACCGAACGGCTCGGTGGTCCACTTGGATTCGCCGGTGGCCAGGTCAATGCACGTGAAGCGCTGGTTGCCGAGGTGCATGTAGATGTGGCCCTGGTAGAGCACCGGCGTCGACATGTAGCCCTTGGCCTTGTTGCGCCACGTTTCGCCGACCTTCCACTCGCCGCCGGCCGAGTCCACGGTGTAGTAGAACGTCTGGTTCTGGTGCGTGCTGGTGACGATCGAGTTGCCGTGGACCACGGGCGTGAGGATGTTCATGCCGCGGAAGTGGGGCACTTCGATGGACCAGAGGACCGACCCCTTGTCGAGATCGACGCCGGTGAGATGGGTGCGGGTCTGGGCGAGCAGTTGCCGCTTGCCCGCCACGGTGCCGATTACGGGAGAGGAGAAGGCGCCGTTCTCCATGATGGTGACCTTGCTTTCGAGCGCCCGCCAGATGGTTTCGCCGGTTCGCTTATCGAGCTTGACCACCGAGTTCGCCGCCTGCACGTAGAGGAAGTTGCCGTCGAGCAAAGGAGAACTGGAGAAGCCGAACTCCGGCTTCGGCGTGCCGAAGCGTTTCGGGAAATCGACGCGCCACAGTTCCTTGCCCGTCTTGCCGTCGAGCGCCACGAGCACCTCTTCCATGCCTCCGACGAAGAGCGTCCTGCCGTCGAAGGCCGGCGTGGCGCGAATCCAATCGCCATTGCGCTTGGCGAAGAACGGGACGGAGATCTTGCCCGGCCAGGACGCCCGCCAGATTTCCTTACCCGTCTTGCGGTCGAGTGCGCGCACCACTTCGGTTTCCGTCTTTTCGGTCTCGGCCACGAAGACCATCGCCTCGGAGACGATCGGCCCCGGGTAGCCTTTGTCGAGATCGACGCGCCACATCGGGCGAAGCCCGCCGAACGAGTCGGGCCACGGCGTGCCGGTGGATTCGCCGGTCCGTTGGGGGCCTCTCCATTGAGGCCAGGTATTGGTTTCGGCGGTGAGCGCGGCGGCGAGGGTGAGGGCAAGCGGGATGAGACGCACGAGACAGGGATGCCGCAGCGCTCCGCGCGGATGGATTGTTTGTTTAGGGCGCGGGCGACCAGACCAGCCGCAGGCCGAGGTTGGTCTGGCGGGAGGTGACGGGATGCCGGTTGCGGTTCGCCGCCCGCAGGGCTTCCGGCTCATTGAACCAACTGCCGCCGCGAATCACTTTCGCCTCGCCGGAGGGCGGGCCCGCGGGGTCCTGCTGCGCGTCGCCGGGGTAGGCCGCGAACCAGTCCGCCACCCACTCCCAGACGTTGCCGTAGATGTCGTACAGCCCCCAGGGGTTTGGCTTCTTCAGCCCAACGGGGTGGCTGCGGCCTTCGGCGCGCGAATAGAACCAGGCGTGCTCTGCGAGGGCGCGGTAGTCCTCGTCGTCGCCGAAGGAAAAGCGGGTGTCCGCACCGGCGCGGGCGGCGTACTCCCACTCGGCTTCGGTCGGCAAGCGGAAGCGGCCCAGGCCGAGGCCGTTCAGCTTTGCGAGAAACAGTAAGGCGTCTTCGTATGAGACCATCTCGGCGGGAAGATCGGCTTGGCGAAAGAGGCTCGGGTTGCCGCCCATCACGGCGGTCCACTGGTCCTGGGTCACTTCGTAAGCGCCGAGCCAGAAGTCATTCGTTATGGTCACGCGGCGTTGCGGGCCTTCGTCCGCCTGGCGCCCCGCCTCACTCGCCGGGCTGCCCATGGTGAAGGAGCCGGCCGGGATCCTGACGAAGCGCATCGGCGTTCCGTTGGGGAGGAAGACCGTGCCGGGCGGGGGCGGCGTGCTGGCGGCGTCGTCGAGCAGCACGCGGAATCCGATCGCGGTGTAGGGGCGGTCCGGGGCATGGCGGTGACGGTTGGCGGAGCGCAGGGCGGCGGGGAAGTCGTACCAACTGCCGCCGCGGAAGACGCGCTCGCGGCCGCTCGGCGGGCCGATGGGATCGGTCTGGGGCTCGCTGGCGTAGGGACCGTACCAATCGGCGCACCACTCCCAGACGTTGCCGGCCATGTCGTACAGGCCCCACGCGTTGGGCGGCTTTTCGCCCACGGGGTGCGTGATGGCGAAGGAGCGGCTGTTGGCCCAGGCGTAGGCGTAGGTCTGGTTCTCGCGCTCCCAGGGGAAGGCGGACAGGGTGCCGGCGCGGGCGGCGTACTCCCATTCGGCCTCAGTGGGCAAGCGGAAGCGGCCAAGGCCGAGCGCGTTGAGTTTCGCGAGGAAGCGCTGCGTATCGTGCCAGGTGACGGAGTCCACCGGGCGGCGCGCGGCCTCGGCGGCGTCGCCTTGCTGGAACACGGACGGGTTGCCGCCCATCACGGCCTGCCATTGCTCCTGGGTGACTTCGAAAGCGCCGAGGTGAAATCCCTTGGAGATCGTCACGGTGTGAGCAGGCGATTCGTCCTTGTCGCGCCCGGCTTCGCTTTCCGGGCTGCCGCGCGTATATGTCCCGGGAGGAATATAGCGGAAGAGCATGCGCGCGCCGTTCGGGAGGGCGATCTGTTTGCCGCCGACTTCCATCTCGACTTCGATGGCGGTGGACGCCGCGTCCACTTCGATGCGGAAGGGGTCCTCGGCGACTACCCGATACTGCGCGGGCGCAAGGACTCGTCCGCGCAGCGCGCCGATGCGGAAGTCCTTCGTGGGCGCAAGCGCGGCGGTGTCGCCCAGGTTGATCTGCCACGAATAGCGGTGCGGCGCGGCGGAGCGGATCTCGTCCCTGACGCGAATCACGGCGCGATTCCCGTCGAGAAAACGCACTTCGAAGCTACGGGTGACGCCCACGCCGAGCGATTCGTATTGCGTGCCGCCATCGGCCACGGCGATGCCGCCCTCGGGCGTGGGCGCGAAGCTCACGAGGCGCCCGGTGGTTCCGCCGCGCCGGCCTTCCGCGACGTGGCGCCCATCGACAAGCAGGGTGGTGAAGTTGGCGGGTTCGCGGGTCTTCACCGGGCCGGCGGCGTAGAGCGTGTTGAGCGCGAAGAGCTGCCATTGGAGCGCCTCCGGCTGGTCCCAGGCGTGGCTGTGCCATTGCGCGTCGGCGTGGAAGGAGACGAGGATGTCGCCCGCGTCCTGCCAGCGATTGCGGAAGAAGGTGAGTCCGGCGGCGCCGCTCACGGCCTTCGGGAAGACGGGCGTTGGGTCGCGCGGCGCGACCGCGGCGGGATAGTAGAGCATGGCCCAGACGGGGCCTTCGCGGCGGTAATCGAAACGGCTGTGGTGGCGTTGGTACCACCAGGTGAAATAGGGCTGCTCGCCGGCGGGCGTGAAGGCGAACAGCAGGCTGGCCCAGCCTTCGTCGCCGATGCCGTCGCCCGAGACGCCGGACATCAGCCAGCGGCTATAGCCGCCGTCCTTCGCGAAAGAGCCGGAGTACATGGCCTGCTTCCACCAGGCGTGGCGCGCGGCTTCTGCTTCGAGTTCGAGGTCTCCGATGGAGCGAAGCGCGAGCAGCGCGCGGAGCAGGAAGATGCCGCCGTAGCCGGTGTAGCCGACGCCTTCCTGCGACACGCCGAGCTCGTCGAAGTTGCGCATGTGCGCGCGCAGGTCGTTCTTCAGGAGGCGGTAGCGGGCGGCGTCCGTGGTTTCGCGGCGCAGGGCGATGAGTGCGATGAGTTCGCCGCCGCGGCAGACGGAGACCCAGTTGGAGCCCTTATGCGGCGCCTCGACGTTGGCGTGGCGGAAGGCGGGCCAGGCGGCGAGGGCGGCGGCGAGTTTGCTTTCGACCCAAGCGGTGGCGCCGGCGGGCCAGGCGTCGCGGCACCAATCGTAGGCGAAGGCGAACCCGAGGCCGACGGTGGCGCGCGCGAGCCCGTAGCCTTGATCGGGGAGGAGCGATTCGGGGGTGGTGTCGCGATAGACATCGCGCAGCGCCTGGTAGGCGAGAGAGCAGTAGCGCGCTTCGCCCGTGATCTGGGAGAGGAAGGCCGCGGAGGTGGCCCGGTAGGCGCGCTGGTAGTTGCGGTTGTCGTCTTCGAGCGGGGAGTCCACTTGCGCGCGGAGTTGGCGGAGCATTGCTTCGTGCGGGGAGCCGGCGACGGCGGCGAGGCGGCGGATCTCGACGGCGCGATCGGGAGTGAGGAGCAGCCGCGGCGCGGCGAGGGCGGGTGCGGCGAGGGCGAGGGCGAGGGGCAGGCGCAGGGTCATCGCACTGCGCTTATCGTCGCACGGAGGGGCCGTGGTATGATGATGAACGGACCCACCCTGGCAGGGGCGCGTAGCTCAACTGGCAGAGCAACTGACTCTTAATCAGTAGGTTGAAGGTTCGATTCCTTCCGCGCTCACCA
>DALYJJ010000078.1:0-29600 GCA_031969915.1 Bryobacteraceae bacterium
CCCGGCGGAGGCGGCAGTTCCGATGCCGTCTGCATCCCTCGCCCCGGCGGGGGCGGGGGCGGCGGCGGGGGTGGCGCGCCCCGGGCGGGACCCGGAGGCGGCGCGCTCACGTCGAGCGGCTGCGGCGGCTGGGGATTCGTCGCCCCTTCGCGGCGCTTCGCGGCGAGCGCCTGAAGGACCAACCCGTCCGCCAGCGCGATCTCCTTCGTGGCTTCCTCAGCCGTCTCCGCCATGCCCGCTTTCATGCGGTGAATCAGGTTTGCATACGCCAGCGCATCGCTGTAGTTCGCGTCCAGCGAAAGTGCCTTCGCCAACGCCCGCAGCCCGTCCTCCAACCCCGCGGCGTGTTGATCCCGGAATGACCGCCGCAGTGCCGGGTTCGAAATCGCGGGGTCCTCCATGCGGTTGCCCGATGCCATCCGGGCCTGCACGTACGCCGGATACGCCGCCGCCCACTCCACCGTCCCGATCGCATACCACGCCGATTTCTCCGACGGATCGAGCGCCGCCAGCTTGCGGGCCCACTCCCGGGCCGCGCCGAACTCCTTACGCTCAATCGACACCGCCAGCGCTCCCGCGTGCGCCGGCTTGTTCCGCGAGTCGAAGGCCAATACCCGCTCGTATTCATCCTGCGCGCGGCGCAGCAGGGAGGGGTCCTTCGCGCCCCCTGCGTGATAGCCGCGCGACAACGCATGCGCCAGGAACAGCCGTGCGTTCACGTTCGCCGGCTCCCGTTCCACAGCCGCACTGAACCGCTCGATGGCCGTTGCGAAGTCGCCGCGATTGTACGCCGCCGCGGCCTGCTTCATCTCCTCGCCGGCTGGTTGCGCCTGCGCCGTCAGAGCCACCAGGGAGGCGGCGCCCGCCGCGATCGCCAGTCCCGCCAGCGCGCCGCCCAAAGCCAGCCCCGGGCGCCGCAGCCCTAACCCGGGCCGCGCCAGTACCCGGCGAATGCGCTCCCCGAGCAGATTGCCGTCGCTGACGCCCAGCGCCAGCCGCGGCTCCGCCGTCGCGGCCGCCGCCGTTGCGATCTCAAGGATCGACTTCGCATAAGCGCCCGGCTCGACGAGCCTCCGAGTCACCGCCTCATCGCAGGCCATCTCGCGCGTCCGTTCGATCTCCCGCCTCATCAGCCACGCCGCCGGGTGAAACGCCACCAGCGCAAAACAGGCCTCGTACAGAAGGTTGAACGCAAAATCCCTTCGGGCCACGTGCGCCAGTTCATGCCCCAGCGCCGACGCCAGCACCTCCGGCCCCGCGCCCCCGTCGAACCAGGTCGGCACGATCACCGTCCGGTGGAGCGCGATCGGACTCACCAGCCCCGGCAGCACCCGGAGACGCGTCGCGCCCGGCGTCATCGCCTCACGAGCCCGCTCCCACGCGCGCGCCAGCTCGTCGCCATATCGCCCCGTGCCCGCCGCGCCCATCCGCTGCGTGGCCGCCAACGAAGCCCCCAGCCGCAGCCATCCGTACAAAAGCAGCATCGCGTACCCTGCCGCAATTACCCCGGCGGCCGTCGGCGCCAAGGGGATGGAACGTCGCCCGGGCGACACAGGCGCCGCCGGGGCCGCCATCGGCCCGGCTGGCGGCGCGGCCACGGAAAGATCCGGTGGCGGCGCCACGTAGGCCGCCGGACCGGGCGGCCTCGGCACCACGCTCATCAGCGGCAGCAGCACTGAGCCGATCATCGCCGCCGCCCATACCGCGTGACGGTAGGACGCCGGCCCGCGGCGCAGAATCCGGTCCGCCGCCCACGCCATCGCCGCCAGCAGCGCGGCCTGCCACAGTGCGTTCATCAGAAATGTAACTACCAACCGGCTACCGGTTTCCATCGCGCGCCTCCTGTTTGCTCTCCCTCGAGTTGCTCTCCACCAATCGCCGCAATTCCTCCAGCCGCTCCGGCGTCAACTGCTTCGTCTCAATCAGATTCAACACCAGCCGGTCCGCCGAGCCGCCGAAGAACCGTTCGATGAGTTCTCCCACCGCATTCCGCTCCGCCCTCTGCCGGCTCAACACCGGACGGTAAAGGTACGCGCGGTCTTTCAGCTCCCGCTTCACCTTCCCCTTCCGGTGCAGCACGTTGAGCATGGTCTGCACGGTGGTGTAAGCCAGTTCCCGCGACGTGAGGCGCTCCTGCACCCCCTGCACATTCGCCGGCCCGGCCTGCCACAGCACGCTCATGATTTCCAGTTCGAGCGGCGTCAGCCCCCGCTCCCCGTTCTTCCGTCTCGGCATGCCCACAACCTCCTAAACTATTAGGAGTATGCGCCCCGGCGAGCCGCTTGTCAACTAAATCTTTAGGAGCCGCCGGGCCGGGTTCTGGGCTGTCAGGGGCGCTCCCTCGTTCACTCCGAGGCGTGGGCAAGAACTGCCGCAAACGGCACTGGTCGCACGTTCTTAGAGGCCAAGGGCAGGAAGGTATGCGGTTCCTGTTAGACTGAGAATCGAGAGGTCACCGTGCCGCAGGAATCCGTCATCGTCAGCGATCCCGAAATCCTCGGCGGGACGCCCTGCTTTCGCGGAACCCGCGTGCCTGTCGATTCGCTGATCGATTACCTTGAGGCGGGAGACAGCCTCGACGAGTTCCTGGACAGCTTCCCGTCGGTTGACCGATCGGCCGCGATCGCCGCGCTCGAAGAGGCCAAAGCGCTCCTGACCGCTCGTCGATGAGGATCCTCCTCGACGAAAACTTACCGCGCAAGCTGGCGGAGCACTTGATTGGGCACGAGTGCCGCACTGTCGTTGAGTGTGAGTGGTCCGGAAGAAAGAACGGCGAGTTGCTGGCGCTGGCCGACCCACTGTTCGACGTCTTGTTGACGCTCGACAAGAACCTTCCCTTCCAGCAGAACCTGAATACCAAACGACTTGCCGTACTGGTGGTCCGCGCCTGTTCTAATCGGATTCAGGACCTCCTTCCGGTCATTCCGGAGTGCCTTGCGGCCCTCGCCAGCATTCAGCCTCAGCAAGTTGTCCGAGTCGGTTCCCCGACGCCGCGCTGAAAACCCCGGAGTGGATTCGGACTGACGGCCGATTTGCAGTCGCGGCTGTCGCTTGTCCGCTGGACGAACCCGGACTGAGTACGAACGTCGGGTCAATACCGCAGTTCAGGATACCTGTCGTCTGCTCGAGGTCCGTCTGAAGGCTGACCTGATCCGTATGATTCGTTTCGGACTTTCCGATGGCCATGATGCTCACTTGACGAGCGAGACGGCAGGGGTTCTACTGGTCGAGTATCGAACAGCGAAGTGACCCACAAATGGGACCGCTTCGCGGTGCCGCTTGAGACGGCGGAATCGCCACTGGCGTTCCGCTTCGATTGTCACCGGGACGAGTAGCGGGTGGCCGTTTTTCAATGCTATGCATTCCACTTCGCCGTCGCGGTTAACCAGCAGAGTGAGTTCAACAATACCGTCCAAGCGACAGCCTCCACAGCCTCCAGGCAGGGTTGGCATAGCCCGGCGAATGGCTCGACGGTCGAGTTCCTTCATTGTGAGCCGAGGTGACGCATCAGACTCAGCCAACTTGAGGCGCGCAGTGCAGTCATCGGCTGCCTGACCGTACGTCGCCACCGCTTCGGCGTCTCCCAGACGATACTGTGCGGACAAGGCTAGATTCTGGCGAACAGGGTTCGAACGCAAGTTGCCCAACATGTAGGAGCTGGACATCATCGTGACGACAGCGATCACCAAAGCCGTGGTGACGCGGACAACCAACCGAAGAACGCGGCGAACGCGAGTCACGTCTTGTTTGACACCGGGTAGGGGTGGGAAGTGCCAAACCGCCCGGCAGTCTGTTTAAGAGCGACGCTCGCAGACCGGCCTGGGTACGTTTGGGGCCGGCCCACCAGCTTTAGGGGCCCGCTCTGACAGCCCGTTCGCTCACCAGGAATCGACGGCTTGGCGGCCCTGTCGCGGCAGTGTTTTGGTTTCTTCGCGGCAAGGATATGGTTTAGGTCACAGGCCACTGGTGACCGAGAGTGAGGGCCGGACGGTATCCCGTGGGGAAGCAGCTCGGGTCGCGTTGAGCGGATGCAACGGCATATTCTAGGGCCATGGCTACGATCATGGAGCGCCGTGTCCGGCTGTTCAGAAATGGGCAGAATCAAGCGGTCCGGATTCCTCGTGGATTCGAGCTTCCAGGCAAAGACGCAGTCATGCGAAAGGAAGGCGAACGCTTGATCGTCGAACCGGCGCCACGGAGGTCTCTGGTCGATGTCCTCGCCACGCTTTCACCGTTGCGAGAGAGCCTGCCGGAAGTTAAGGATCCTCGTCCACGCACCGTCAAACTCTGATGCGTTACCTTCTCGACACGAACATTGTTTCCAACTTGGTTCGAAACCCGCAGGATCAGGTGGCGGACCGGATTCGGGAAGTCGGTGAAGCTCACGTGTCCACCAGCATCATTGTTGCCGCCGAGTTGCGGTACGGCGCCGCAAAGAAAGGTTCCGGGAAAGCCACGACTTCGTGTCCAAATCCCCGGCCCCACGTAGCGCCTCGGACGCGAAGCGGACACGGATTGCAGCCTCTCGTAATCGAACTGACAAGCCGGCTCCCTATACTGAAGTCGCTCTTACCATGAGGACAAGGATCGCGGGCCTGTTTTGCGCGCTGTCGGCGGTGTTTCTGACGCCGGCACAGACGCCGGCCGACACGCCTCCTCGCTGGTGGAAGGGAAATCTGCACGCGCACACGTTCTGGTCGGATGGCGACGCGTTTCCCGACATGGTGGCCGACTGGTATCGTGAGCACGGCTATCACTTCCTCGCCTTGAGCGAGCACAACCTGCTGCCGCAAGGCGAGCGTTGGATCGCCGTGGCGGAGGTCAACCGGCGGGCGGAACTGGATGCTTTCTCCCGCTACCTCGCGCGCTTTGGGCCGGCGTGGGTCGAGACGCAGGGGAATCCAGGCGCGCCGTCCCACCAGGTTCGCCTCAAGGGCTTGGATGAAGTGCGTGCCCTGGTCGAGGAACGCGGCCGCTTCCTGATGCTGCCGGCCGAGGAGATCACCGGGTCTTCGGCCGACGGGCGTGCGTTGCACATGAACGCGATCAACCTCGCCGAGCCGCTGCCGATGGAGTCCGCCTCAACGTTGCGGGAGACGCTGGTCCGCAACTACGCCCAGGTGGAAGCGTCGGCGAAGCGAACCGCACGGCCGGTGCTGTTCCAGGTCAATCACCTGAACTACAAATGGGGCGTCACGGCCGAAGATCTGGCCGCCGTGCGCGACGTGCAGTTCTTCGAGGTATGGAACGGCGTCGACAACGATAACGATCCCGGCGAAGCACCCCGGCCCGGCACCGGCGAAATGTGGGATATCGCCAATACGCTCCGGATTCAGCGGTACGCCGCGCGCCCGTTGTTCGGAATCGCCACCGACGACGCCCACGACTACCACGGAAACAAAACGCGCGCCCTCCCCGGCCGCGCGTGGATCATGGTCCGGGCGACGCACCTGAGTCCCGCATCGCTGCTCGCGGCCATCCGGCGTGGAGACTTCTATGCTTCGACCGGAGTGGTGATCAACGCCGTCGATTTCGATCGTCAGGCCCGCACACTGTCCCTTCGGCTGGAGGCCCGCCCGGGGGAGGTGTTGACTACGCAGTTCATCGGAACGCGCCGCGGCGCGAACCTGCAAGGCAGGCCGCGGCGGGATGGGAACGGCCAACCGCTGGAGACGACGCTGGACTACCGCTCGCCGGCATCTCCGCCGATCGGCGAGGTGCTGGCGGAGTCGAAGGAGACGACTCCCCACTACACGCTGCGCGGCGATGAGCTCTATGTTCGGGCCGTGGTCACTTCCAACCTGCCGCCGGCGGTTCCCTCGCGGGAATGTCCGGTGCAACGCGCCTGGACGCAGCCGGTGGGCTGGTAGCGTCATGGCGCTGTAACCCAGGTCTGCTATCCGTGGAGGAAACCATGACGGGATCACCGGCGCGGGCATTCGAGGAACTGCTGCAGCAAGGAATGGCCGGCTCCGGTCAGCCGGTCAGCCAGTTCTGGTCGCGCGCCGACGGCAAACTGCACGTGCAGTGGTATCGCGCTCCTTCGCAGGTCATGTTCGCGCCGCACACGCATTCCGAGTTCAACATCGTGGTCTGCCTCGACGGCGCCGTGCACACGCGGCAGTTGGGAAACGGGGAGACGGCGGAGGCCGGCCAGGCGATGATGGGCAGCAACCCCGGCGTGGAGCATTCGAGCCAGTATCTGCCGGGCCGGCAGGGCTGCCAGGCCGTGAGCCTTACGTTCGCGCCGGAGGTGTTGAGCTCCCTGTTCCGCGCACACTCCTTGCCCGCGGCGCGCCGCGGCTACGTGCCCGCCTTTACGGGGAAAGTGAGTTCCCGGACCATCGAGCGCGCCGCGGAAGAGATCGTGGAAGAGATGCGGAACCGGGCCTTCGCGCACGAGGCGATCATCGAAGGACTGGCCATGCGAATCCTCGTCGAGAGCTTCCGTCTGTGGCCGAAGGAGCGGTCCGGCGAGGTTGCCGAGGACACGACCCCGCGCCTCGCGCGCCGCGATCACGTGCGCACCTTCGAGTTCATGCGCTGGTGCCGGAAGGACTCCTTTCGCATCCAGCACCTCTGCCGCTTTCTCGGGACGAGCGAAGAGCGTTTCAACCGCCTCTTCCGCGCCGCGACCAACGATAGCCCCGCCAGCTTCTATAACCGGCTCCTGCTCGACCAGGGCTGCGCCTTGCTCGAAGATCCCGCGCTGTCCATCAAGGAGATCAGCTACCAGTTAGGCTTCAAAACACCGAGCCATTTCGTGGTCACCTTCCGCCGCCAGTTCGGAACCACGCCGCAGGACTACCGGTACTCGCGCATCCCCAAACTGCTCCGGTAGCCCTACGAATATGAGCGTCCCCGCCGCCACTCTCGCCCTTCCGCTCCACGATTCCCGGTTTGAGCGGGAGCAGCGGCGCGTGCTGGCGGCCATCATGCTCTGCTACCTGTTCTTCTATACGGGCCGGCAGAACCTGGGCTTCGCCGTCAAAGGCATGCAGACCGATCTCGGCTACTCGGCCACTGAGATCGCATGGCTGAACGCGGCGATGCTGATCGGCTATGGCGCCGGCCAGGCCTTCAACGGCAATCTGGCCGATATCGTGGGCGCGCGGCGGATGGTGGCGGCGGGGGCCGGCCTGTCGTTTCTCTGCAATTGGCTGGTCAGCTTGGTGACCGCCGCGCCGCTCGCGATCGCCGCCTGGTTCGCCAACGGGGTCGTGCAGTCGGCCGCGTCGCCTGCCCTGCGGCGCCTGATCGTGGACTGGTTTCCGCAGCGCGCGCGCGGCACGGCCAACGGCTTCCATCTGCTTTCCGCGGGCTTCTCCAGTTCGCTCACTTTTGCGTTGTGCATCTGGACCGTGTCGGCGCTGCACTGGCGGTGGGTGTTCCGGCTTCCGGTCACCACCATCCTGCTGGGCACGGGTCTGTTCCTGCTGCTCGCGCGAAACAAACCACAGGACGCCGGCTTTCCGCCGCTCCCCCCCGAGCCTTCCGAAGCCCCTTCGCCCGCGGCACAGGAGAGCTCGACGGAACGCTACCTGGCCGTGCTCGGCAACCGTCACTTCCTGCTGTGCTGCCTCTCCATCGGCTTTGAGAGCATGGCGCGGTACGGACTACTCAGTTGGGTACCGCTCCATTTTCTCGGCGCGGCGAAGGGCTCCGCCCCGGACCTCTGGGTCACCCTGGGACTCCCGATCGGGATGGCCTTCGGCGCGCTGAGCGCCGGCGTGTTCACGGACCGCTGGTTCCCCGACCGGCGCGCCCTGGTTGCCGCCGCCTTGATGGCCGCCGCGGCGGCCGCCACCTTTCTGCTGTCGCAAGTCCCCACCAGTTCTCCGTTCGCCTTCGCGCTGCTCGCCGCGGCAGGCTTCCTGGTCTATGCGCCGCAGGCATCCTACTGGTCTCTGGGACCGGTCCTCGTGGGGCGCGAACGCTCCGGCACGGCCACCGGACTGATGGATGCCTCGGCCTACGGCTTCGCCGCACTCGGCCAGTTGGCGATCGGCCGCACCATCGACATCACCGGCTCCACCTTTCCGGTCTTCCTGGTGATCGCCGCCGCCTGCCTGCTGGGCGCCCTGGCACTCCTGCCGGTCCGGCGACACTAAGCCGATGGTTACGGGCGTTCGCCCGCGGCGAGTCGCGCGTCGATCGCGTCAATCACCGGCAGCAGGTCGGCCGATGTATCGATCACGTAGTGCGCGCCAAGGGCCAGGAACTTCTCGCGCGCCGCGCGGAACCGCGAGGCGCGCTCGCCGGCCGAAAGCGCGGCGAGTTGCTCCGCGGAGAGCCCGATCTCATTGCCCGTCGCGACCACCGAAACCGCCCACATCCCGGCGTTCTTGGCTTCCGCGATGTCCACCGGCGTGTCGCCGACCTTCACGAACGTGCTCATCGGATACACGCCCATGGTCCGGGCCGCGTGAAACGCCATCCAGGGCGCGGGCCGGCCGCCGCCCACCATGTCCGGGCAAACGAAGATGTCGGGGTTGTATCCATTGGCGGTGGCGGAGCGGATGAGCCCTTCCATCATCGCCACGTCGAATCCCGTCGTCGAAGAGAACCGGATTCCTCGCCTCCGCAACTCGGCGGTCATCTCCGGAACGCCCGGCAACACTTCGGAGTGGCGCTCCAGCACTTCCACCTGGAGCGCGGTGAACTCAGGATAAAGGTGGTCAAGCAGGGCGGCATCGGGCGATGCCCCGTGCCGCTCCGTCCACCGCTGCTTTATGGAAGGATCGTTGAGCATCGACCAAATGTGGTCGCGCTTGTGCGCCCCCATCGGTACGCGGGCCTCCGGTTCGGTCACCGCGACGCCGTGGCGTGCGAACAATTCGACGAAAGCGACTACCGGCCCCCGGCTGCCGAAGTCGATTACCGTTCCCGACAGGTCGAAGATGACGGCCTGCACTTTGTCGGACTGCATTGTTAATGGTCTCCTCAATTCAGTTCATTCACGGGCGGAGCGCCACGCGCGGCGGCTTGACATTCTCGGCGAAGTCAAACGCCTCCTGAGTCTCTTCCAGGCGAAAACTCCGGCCGATGAGTTCGGCGAACGGATACCGCGCGACGGTGTCGGACAGGAAGCTGACCGCGGCCTTGAGGTCCTGCGCCTCGTAGTTGTACACGCCCTGCAGGCGAATCATGCGCCGCACGATCTGTTCGGCGTCGAGCGCGATCGGACGGGAAGGGAAGGTCGCGCCCGCCATCACGAACCGGCCCCCGAAACGCAGCAGCTCGAAGCCGGCTTCCATTGCTTCAGGCACGCCGGTGAACTCGAGCACGAATTCCGCGCCCCGCCCCGCCGTGAGTTCCTTCACCGCGCCCGCCAGTTCTGCTTGTCCAGCGCGGCCGTCAAGGACCTGATCGGCGCCGAAGCGGCGCGCCAACTCCCAACGGCGCGGATCGGTTTCGACCGCTATCACCTGCGCTGCGCCGTGTTGCCTCGCCATCGCACAGGCCGTCAAGCCGAGCATGCCGGCGCCGTAGACAACCACATTCGCGCCCGCGAGCGATCCGGCGTAGCGGACCACCGCGGCGACCGTGGAGGTCGCACAGTTGGCGGGGCTCGCCACTTCGTCGGGCACGTTCGCCGGCACGCGGCAGATCGCGGTCCGCTCCGGCAGGAAACAGAATTCCGCGAAGCCGCCGATCAGGTCCAAGCCCGGCCGCAGCGCCTCATGCCCGAACTTCAGCAGCCGCTCGCACTTCGGCGGCAAGCCGTGGTTGCAGTAGAAGCACTCGCCGCAGCTCCAGACCATCGACCACGTTACGCGGTCGCCCACCGCGAGCCGCGCGCCATCCACATCGGTGGCGCCTCCCGGACCCAACGCCGCGACGTCACCCACCATCTCGTGCCCGAGCACGCTCGGCGCCGGCGATTTCCGCCGCCCAAAGAACGTGTGCAGGTCGCTGCCGCAGATCGTCGTGCAGCGCACGCGCACCAGCGCCTCCGATCCTTTCAACTCGGGCACCGCGAATTCCCTGAGGCGCATCGGCTCGCCCGGCGCCACGTAAACCGCCGCCTTCGCCGTTGCCGGCAGAACGCTAGTCACTTGGTGTCTCCCCATTCGATCAATTCCGCAACGCGCACGGCCCGCGGGTCGTCCGCTTCGCCCAGCGATTCGACTACGCGGCGGGCTCCCCCGAAGTTTTCGCCAGCGGTCATTTCGCTGACGGTGACCAGGCACGGCATTCCTGCCGCCAGCGCTGCGGCCAGCCCGATCGCCGAGTCCTCCACGACCACGCAATTCCGCGGAGCAACGCCGAGCCGCTGCGCGCACAGTTGGTAGACTTCCGGATCCGGCTTCTTCCGGCTGACGACGTCCCCGGCGAGAACCACATCGAATCGCCCCGCCAGCGCTTCTCCGAACACGTGGTGCATCATCGCCCGCACGGAGGATTCCGCGGACGTCGAGGCCATGGCAAGCCGCCATCCCAGCGCTAGCGCTTCTTCAGCGAGCCTCCGTACGCCGGGCCGCGCCGGGATTTCGCCCTGCTCGACGATCCGACGATAGATCTCGCTCTTGCGCCGATGCCACCCCCGAACCAGTTCCTCGCGGGCTTCCCTCGCGGAGGGCGGCGGGAACACCGCCTGGAATGCGGGTTCCGCAAGCAGCGCGAGCAGTCGCTCTTTGCCGCCGCCGATTCGCAGCAGCTCCCTGTAGTCCTCGACACTCCATGTCCACGGGATGCCGCACTCGGCGAACATCCGGTTGAAGGCGATGCGGTGGCCGCGCGATTCCGTTTCGCCCAGCACACCGTCGCAGTCGAAGATCAGCGCTCTCACGCCGCCATCCCTTCGCTGCCGAACTGGCGCAGAAACCGGGCGGCGGCCGCCTCCAGGGCCCCGTGCACAGCACGGAACAGCGCGAGGGGATCGCCGGCCTGCGGATTGCTTTCCAGGTACAGCCGGGCCGCTTCGAGAAAGGTGAGCTTCAATTGCGTCGATACGTTGATCTTGACCGCGCCCTTCTGGATGAGCGCGCGAAAGGTCTCTTCGGTTAGACCAGTCCCGCCGTGTACGACCACCGGAATTCCCGTCGCCTCGACGATTTCGCCGACGCGCGCCACATTCACTTTCGGAGTCTGCTTGTACAATCCGTGGGCCGTGCCGATCGCCGGCGCGAAGCTGTCCACGCCCGTTTCGCGGAGGAAACGCACGGCGTCTGCCAGTGCCACCACGCCTCCCTCTTCCTCCGAGCCGTGCCCGTCCTCCACGCCGCGGATGGCCTCGAGTTCGCCTTCCACTGCCGCGCCGAACGGCCGGGCGAATGCCACCACCTCCCGCGTCTGCCGCAGATTCTCTTCATAGCTCAGCGCCGAGGCGTCGAATAGCACGGAGTTCCAACCCGCGCGCACGCACTCCTCGATGAGCGCGCGATCCGGGCAGTGATCCAGGTGCAGTGTGCACGGTACGGTGTGCCTCGCTGCCGTCTCCTCGAAAAGAACGCGCCACCATCTCGCGCTCCGCTGTTTCACCGTCTTCACCGACAGCTGGACGATGACCGGCGACCGTGCCTTTGCGGCCGCGGCGAGCACCGCATCCAGGCTCAGATCGTTGAACACGTTGAACGCCGCGACGGCGTATCCGCGTCGTGCCGCGTCGCGGAGCAGTTCCTGCATCGGAAGGACCGGCATTTCAGGCTCCACTTCAGCTTAGAACCGCCACCCCAGCCGCGCCATCATTCCGCATCGCAGATTTCCGCCAAACGGCGGCGGTGAACACGGCAATTCGGCAATCGCCATCCTTGCTGGAGCCCCGTCGAAACGGCATTGAAACGGTAGTGTCCGATTGCCCGAACCTGCCTCAGGATTGCGGGGAAAATGAATACTCGCTGCGATTGTCCGCCTCGCCCCCCAAGCCTATTCTGAGAGTGCTTCAGCTCAATCAAGGAGTCTTCGCCGGCCATGCGTTTCACTTTCACCGCTTTGCTCGCCGTGTGCCTCGCGGCGCCGGCCGTCGCCCAGGAATTCCGGGGCACCATCCTTGGACGGGTGGTGGACCCTCAGTTGACCGCCGTGCCGGGCGCTGTTGTTGCGGTGACTCAGTTGGAAACCAGCGTGAAGCGCGAGTCGCTGACCAACCAGTCCGGCGATTACTATGTTCCCTTCCTGCTTCCGGGCACCTACGAAGTCAAGGTGTCTAAGGACGGATTCAAGGCGTTTGTGCGGAGCGGCATTGAGGTGCGTACGCTCGATCGCCTCCGCATCGATGTCGGCCTCGACCTGGGCGCCATTACAGAGTCGATCGCCGTCACCGCGGAGTCGCCCTTGCTCGAAGTGACGAGCGGGGACCGCGGCGAAGTGGTCTCCACCAAGATGCTCAGCGACCTTCCCACCAGCGGCCACAACGCGCTCATGATCCAGCGCCTGATGCCGGGCATGAGCGGCGGAACGCGCACCTTCGCCCGCATTTTCGACACCGGCACTGTCATCGACTTCGGCATGTCCGGCGGCATCCGGCGCCGCAACGAGATCCTGCTCGACGGCGTCAACAACACGACATCGGATTTCCAGGTCGCGCATATTCCTTCGGCCGAAGCCGTGGTCGAGGTCAAGGTCCAGACCAATTCCTACGACGCCCAATATGGCCACACTTCCGGCGGCATTATCAACGCCGTCACCAAGTCCGGCACGAATCAGTTTCACGGCTCCGGTTTCTTCCACGCGCAGCACACCGCTCTCGACGCCAACAGCTTCTTCAATAACCGCAATGGCATCGACAAGCCCGGCCGCAACTACTATCAGTACGGCTTCTCCGCCGGCGGACCCGTCTGGATGCCCAAGCTGTACAACGGCCGCAGCCGTACCTTCTTCTTCGTCAACTACGAATCGGTGGACAGCGCCGATGGCCGTTCGTCGCTTTGGACCGTGCCCACCGCGCAGGAGCGCAGGGGCGATTTCTCGAACACCCGCAACCAGACCGGGGCGCTGATCGGTGTTTTCGATCCGTTGACGACGCGTCCCGACCCCGCGCGCCCGGGAAATTACCTGCGCGACGCGTTCGCCGGCAACGTCATCCCCGCCAGCCGGATCAACCGTGTCGCCACCAGCCTGATTCAATACTATCCGCTGCCCAACGTGCCCGGCGCGGCGTTCACCAACGTGGGGAATTGGGCCTATTCGGGTACCAGCGCCGACAACTATGACTCGATCATCGGCCGCATCGACCACAATTTCACTGAGCGCCAGCAGATCTTCGTGCGCGGCCACTGGAACCGCCGCTTCCAGCGGGACGATGACATGTACGGCCCCGACAACCCCGCCGGCAATCTCTATTACCTCGGCCGGCGCGGCAGCGTAGGCGGCGCGGCGGACTACACGAACACCCTCACTCCCACCACGCTACTGAACCTCCGCTATGGCTACTCGCGCTTCGAGGATCCCATCCGGAACCTCTCGAGCGGCTTCGACCAGGCGGCGGCCGGCATCCCAGCTTCGCTCGTTGCTCAGATGCAGGAGGTTACTTTCCCCACAATCAGTCCGAGCGGCTTCGGCCAGTTGGGGCGCTCCAGCAGCAGCCTTACCGCACTCGATTCGCATTCCTACCAGGGGCTGCTCACCAGGACCCTCGCCCGCCACACCATCCGCGCCGGCGGCGACTACCGCATCTACCGCAACAACCCATTCCCGGGTGGCAACCTCGCCGGCAGCTACAGCTTCAACGCCGCATTTACACAGGGCCCGGACCCGCTGCGCGGCAGCAACACCGCTGGTTTCTCCATGGCCTCGCTCCTCCTCGGCTATCCCAGCAGCGGTTCCATCGACCGCATCTCGGCCCTCTCCTATCAGGCTCCCTACGGCGCCTTGTTCATCCAGGATGACTTCCGCCTCTCGCGCCGCCTCACGCTCAACTTCGGACTTCGCCTGGACCTCAACGGGGCGTGGCGCGAACGGTACAACCGCATGACCCGCGGTTACGCCTTCGACACCGCCAGCCCCCTGCAGTCGCAGGTGACGGGCCTGAACCTCCGCGGCGGACTCCTCTTCGCCGGCCAGAACGGCCTGCCCAGCGAGAACTCCGACGGCGGCGCCGCGTGGGGTCCGCGCTTCGGCTTCGCCTACGACGCCGGCCGCAATACCGTCATCCGCGGCGGCTTCGGCATGATCTACTCCGGGATTACCTACTTCGGTTCTGGTTCCGACACCGCCACGGGCTACAGTGTGACCACCCCCTACGTGCCCAGCATCGACGGCGGGCTCACGCCCGCTAACTCCCTCTCCAATCCCTTCCCAACGCCGGTTCTCCAGCCCACCGGCAACGCGGACGGCCTCCGGACATTGGTCGGCCAGTCGATCCGCTTCTTCGACCCCACGGTTCGCGTCCCCGGCGCCTACCAGTACAGCTTCAGCATCGGTCATCAATTCCAGAAGCACTATCTCGCCGAGGTCAGCTACGTCGGCAGCCGCGGCTTCAACGGTCCGCTGCCTTCCATCCAGTGGAACCAGCTACCGCCCGAAGTGCTGGCGCAGGGCAGCTCACTGCTGCAGCCTGTCAACAACCCCTTCTTCGGAATCATCAATTCGGGACCCCTCGCCTCGCGCACCGTCACGCGCTCCCGTCTCCTTCGTCCGTTCCCCCACTTCGACCAGGTCACCGAGGTCTTCCCGACCCGCGGCGCGTCGATCTACCACTCCATGCAGGCCAAACTGGAGCGGCGCTTCCGCGGCGGCGTCATGCTGCTCACCTCCTACACCTGGTCGAAGCAGATGCAGAACTTCGAGCGTACCGGCGACGCGCCGCAGAATAACTACAACCTGCTTCCCGAATGGGCGGTGTCTGAAATTGATCGAACCCACCGCTTCACCGGCGCCTGGGTGGTCGAACTCCCGTTTGGCCGGGGCAAGGCCTTCGGCGCTTCCGCGCCTGCTGTTCTGCGTCAGATGATCTCGAACTGGCAGGTGAACGGCTCCACGACGCTCGAAAGTGGAACCCCACTCTCGTTCAGTGTCACGCCCAACACGACCAACGCCCTCGGCGGCGGACAGCGCCCTCACTCCACGGGCTCCACCGCCCGCCGCGACGGCTATGCGTCCACCGACGACATGCTGGACCGTTTCTTCGACACGTCGCAGTTCCTGCGCCCCGATCCGTTCACCTTCGGCAACCTCGGCCGCCGCATCAACGACGTCCGCGGCTTCCCCTTCATGAACCTCGAACTCTCCCTGCAGTGGCAGATGCGCCTTGCCGAGCGATACAGCCTCCAGTTTCGCGCCGAAGCCTTCAACGCCCTCAACCGGGCGGATTTCAGCAACCCAAGCACCACTCTGGGCAGTACCGCCTTTGGCACCGTGACTTCCGTCAAGCAGGAAGCCAACCCCGCGCGCCAGATCCAGTTGGTGGTTCGATTCGTATTCTGACCGGGCCGTGCGGCGAGCGTCGTTCTCCTCGGCGCCGTAAAGACGGTCGCCATTGGCGAATGGCATCGATCCATGCCATACGTCTGTGGCATGCTTGGGGAAATGAAGAACTTCCATTTACCTCTCCCGGATGACACCTATGAGCAACTGAGGTCCGCCGCGGAGCGATCGAAGGTGCCGGCAACCGCCATCGCGCGGGAGGCAATTGATCTCTGGTTGAGGCAGCGATTGCGAAGGTCCCGGCACGAAGCGATCGCTGCTTACGCGGCGAAGGCAGCAGGCACCACCCTTGATTTGGACGCCAATCTCGAAGCGGCAGGGATTGAGCACTTGATGACAACAGGCAGGGAATCGAAGTGAGGCGGGGAGAGGTTCATTGGGCTGACTTGGTCCCGCGATCCGGCTCCGGACAATCGGGGCGTCGTCGCGTGATCATCGTTTCGCATGACGGCTTCAACCAGACTGTTGGCTGGCGGTCGATCATCGTCGTTCCAATTTCAACTTCCGCGTCACAAGGGGGACGGGGCCCCACGGTAATCGAGATTCCTGCCGGCGCCGCCGGGCTGTCGAAGACCAGCTTTGCGGTCTGTCATCAGGTGACCACGCTCGACCGCGCCAAACTCACCAAGAGGGTCGGCGCGTTGCCGGGCGAGGTCTTGGAAGAAGTGGAACTGGCGTTGAAGGCGGCGATGGACCTGGAGTGAGCCGGTCCCTGTCCGCCGCCGCAACCACCGGCGCGCCACACGGATTTTCACGCTGACCTAACGGAATCTTCATCGGATATCGACCAACGGCTCTCCAAGATAGCTCCATGCGCTTTCGATTCGGGTTAGTCGTTTTCCTATTGTGCGCCGCCACGTGCAGGGCGCAGTCGGTGTTTGGGGAGATACGCGGGTTGGTGACCGATGCCAACGAGGGGTCCATACCGAAGGCCACCGTGAAGGCGACGCGCGTTTCGACGGGCGAGATCCGTTCGACCGAGACGGATGACTCGGGCAACTACTCGATCCTCAATCTCGACGCCGGGACCTACGAAGTGCTGGTGGAAAAGGAGGGCTTCCGGCCGACGCTGTCCAAAGGCGTCGTGTTGCGAGCGCGCGAAGTCACCCGCAACGACGTACGGATGGAGATCGCACGCGTTTCGACCGAAGTGAACGTGGTGTCCAACAGCCAGGTGGTGCAGACCGACCAGGCGTCGATCATGGACTCGAAGTCGGGCGTCGAGTTGAACCGGCTGCCGGTGAATTACCGCGCCGGCGCGACCAACACTTTCTACAACGCAATTTCAGTGGCGCCGGGCGTGCAGCCGGATTCGGGCGGCAGTTTCTCCATCGGCGGCACCATGCCGTTCATGGCCACGGCGTCGGTGGACGGCGTGTCGAACATCAATGTGCGTTCCAATGGCGTGTTGCGCGAGATGTTTCCAACCGCCGACACCGTTGACGAAGTGCGCGTCAGTTCGACGGGCAACAACGCGGAGTTCGCGCAGGCGGGAGACATCACCGTGACCACGCGCTCCGGCTCGAACGACTTCCACGGATCGGCCTATTGGTACCACCAGAACGGCGCGTTCGACGCACGCGACTTCTTTGCCAGCCGCGCGCCCTTCAAAGTTTCCAACGACTACGGCGGGACATTCAGCGGGCCGGTCTTCAAGAATCGCACCTTCTTCTTCGGCGCGTTTGAAGGATTGCGCTACCGCGCACAGCGCATATTGAACGTGACCGTTCCGCCGCCGAACTACCGCGCCGGTGATTTCTCCAACCTCGCCACCCCACTCCGCGATCCCTTCAATAACAACGCACCCTTTGCCGGCAACCGCATTCCTTCCAGCCGGATTTCCCCGCAATCCACGGGACTGCTCAGCGGGCTCTACCCGCTGCCGAACCGTCCCAGCGAGAACATCTCCAGCCCGAACTCCCTGCGCCAGGAACCGCTGGCGAATGATAACGACCAGTGGGATCTGCGCGTCGACCACAACCTCACCGCTTCCCAGCGCCTCTACGGCCGCATCAGCGTGAAGGACATTTCGCAGACCACGCCCACCAACCTCGTCGAGACCCAAGGGCAGCGCACGAATTCGCTCGACCCTCTGAACCTGATGATTGCCCACAACTGGATCGTGAATCCGAACATGCTGAACGAACTCCGCTTCGGCTGGGCACGCCAGACCACCCTGTTCACCTTCGGCCCGAGCGGCGCGGCCTTCGATGGCCCCGGCCTGCTGAGAAGCATCGGCATGCAGGGGATTCGCTCCGATCCGCCGGCCGGCGCGCAAACGCCGGACGTGCAGATTAACGGCATTCAGGGCACCGGCCAGGGCCGCGAAGGCGCGACGCGGAGCCGGACCTGGCAGTTCGCCAACAACTTCTCGTGGACCAGGGGACGCCACAACCTGAAGTTCGGCGTGGATGTCCGCCGCCTGAACACGACCGACATCACGTCGTTCTTCACGGGCGACGACATGGGGACCTACAGTTTCAACGGCCAGTACACCGGCTTCGGCATGGCGGACTTCCTGCTCGGCGTGCCGAACGTGACCACCCTGGCCAACACCGGCAGGGACGTCGACGGCCTTACCAACCACATCGGGCTCTACGCGCAGGACGAGTGGCGCGTCAGCAACCGGTTATCCATCAGCTTTGGCGTCCGTTACGAAATTCACCCCATGTTCGATGACCGCGCCCTCACCACCACGAATTTCGACCGCGCCTTTCCTGGGCCGGGCGCGCGCGTCGTGCTGGCCAACGAAGAGGCCCGCAAGTTCACCTCTCCGGCCTTCGCCGCGTCCATCGGCAACACGCCAATCGTCCTCGCCAAGGATGTCGGACTGCCCGAGAGCCTGCGCTACACCGACTACAACAACCTGATGCCCCGCATCGGATTCGCGTGGCGCCCGTTCGGCAACAACAAGACGGTGCTGCGGGGCGGCTACGGAATCTACACGGCGACCATCCTCGGCTCGGTGTTCTATACGATCACCGGGATCCACGTGTCGGACACGCGGACGTTCCCGAATCAGTTGGTGAATGGCGTGCCGGCGCTCTCGTTCCCGCGCCCGTTCGGCACCGGGTTGGGCGCGCTGGGCACACCGGACTTTCGGCGGGGGACGCAATGGGACGGCGCCGATCCCTACACGCAGCAGTGGAACCTCACCTTCGAGCGTGAGTTGCCGAAGCAGATCGGTTTCCGCACCACCTATACAGGATCGCGGTCCATCAAGTTGTTCTCCAGCCCGGATCTCAACCAGGTGCGTGCAAACACCCAGGGTTTCGCCGCCGCGCGCGTCAACCGGCCTTATCCGGTGTGGAACATCGTCTACGTGCGGGACCCCAACACGGGGGCCTGGTACAACTCGTGGGTGACCGAGGTCAACAAGCGCTATTCGGCCGGGATTTCGTTCCAGACGTCCTATGCGTTTGCGAAGAACCTGTCCAACGCGACCGGATCGGATGGCACCGGTTTCGCCAGCGAGAACGGCTCAGTTCCCACGGATCGCTTCAACCAGCGGCTGGATTACGGCAATGTGCCGGCCACTCGCCGCCACCGCTGGATGACCACGTTCGCCTGGGACCTGCCGCTCGGCAGGTTGGCCAAGGGAAGCAGGGCCGCCGACCTTGCACTGGACGGCTGGCAGTTGTCAGGCATCATGCTCGTGCAGAGCGGACCGTTTGTCACACCGACGACGGGCAACGTCACGGACCCCAGCGGCACCGGCCTGAACACGCGGGCCAACAACAGGCCGGACTGGACCGGAAGCTCCTACGGCAACCTTGCGTCGGATCAGCGCACCGTGAACGCCTGGTGGGACCGCACAGCGTTCGCGATTCCCGGACGCGACGCGAACGGCGCCACGCTGCCGAACAACGGGGCGATCGGCCGGTTCGGATTCGCCGCGCCCGGTAGCCTGATCGGGCCCGGGACCAAGACGTTCTCGCTGAAGTTGCAGAAGCGCTTCGACATCACCGAGCGCGTGTTCGTCCTCCTGGAGGGCTCGGCCGCGAACCTGACCAATACGCCAAACTTCGAAATCCCCAACCGCAACGTGAGCGTGCCGCAATTCGGCCGTATCACCAGCACCCAGGGCGTGGAGAATGCGGGCGCGCGAAATCTCCAGGTGGGCACGCGTATCAGCTTCTAGCGGCCGGAGTCCGAGATCAACGCGTCAGGCCCAAAGCGTACCGATTGAGGATTCGACCGAGTAATTGGGGATCGTCCACCAGCGATGCGCTCCCGGCGCTCTGAAGATGAGCTCCGGCACGATCGAAAAGGGCGATACAGAGCGCGGAATGATCGTGTCGAGAGCGATAGGCGATGCCATCTGGCCGGTCCCGATGCTTCCAAATCGCACGCGACAACGCCTGCGAGCGCTCGTATGACCTTTCGGCTGCGATCTCCGCCGTGAATCCGATTCGCGCGAGCCCGGCGCCGTGCAGCGAAACGAGCCTCACTTCGCGCCTCACCGCCAACGTGGCAATGCAGCGCGACGCGAGGTCGGAGATCGTCAGGACCCGTACCGGCGGATTGCGCAGAAAGGTTTCGGCGAAGCAAGCCTCAATCGTGGTGCCGAGATAGCAAACGCGAAACTCCCCGTTCGGATCGTCGAACCGATTCACGGGCGGGCTGCCCGTCGCTGGGCCGAACCAGAGCGGCTCCTTGCCCCGAATGTGAATCCGCATCCACCGCGCTCCGGCTCGAACCCGCTCGATGGGGAGCACCTGGGGCAGATCGGGCACCCTATCCGCCCTGCTCACCGAACGCAGCAACAACCGCCGCAGCCTTCTCTGCCTCCCCGGCGCGCAACGCTGCGAGCACGCTCTTCCCGCCGAGTGCGGGAGATGACGCCAGCAACAGCGACAATCTCGTCCACGGTCCTTCCACCTTGAAGGCTGCGAGCAAATTCTCGAACCCGGGAATTACGCCGTCGGGGGTCAACTGACAGGCGGGGTACAGGTAGTCGCCGGAGCCGGTGGGCACCGCCAGCAGCGTTCCCCGGCTGCGGCGCTTGTCCACCGCTTGGCGCGAGATGCCGAGCGCCTCCCCAACCTGAGCGGCGCTCAGACCCCCGCCGGCTTCCTGCAGGAGATCCTGCTTTGCGACCGCTCCGCGGGCCAGTGATTCGGCCAAAGGATCCACACGGGAGAGATCGAGGCCCATCGGCGCCAGGTCCGACAGCAGAGTCGCGACCCCACCCACATCGCTGGGCGATGCGAGCGCGGCATCCAGAGCTTCCGCCGGCGCCGCCGCACTCAGCCGTTCCAGCATCTGCACCGATCTGCGCAGAAACGTCCGCACCAGAGCCTGGCGGGCAGTCTCGACCGTTGGGCGCTGGCTGCTCTGGGTCCGCGGAGACTGGCCCGATATCCGTCCGGATTTCATCTTGCGCGCCATGGTGGACCCTCTGCTCGGTTTACGATGTCACTCTATCACCAGTCTATGGACGTAAGCAACCAATAGGGTCTCTGACGTCTCTGACCGAGATCAATCTCGTCCAGCCCCTGTTTCACGGCGCCGCGCAGCCATTTCAGTTTGGCCTGCTCTTCCCGTTCTTTCCGTAAGATCAGGACTTCACGACCTGGGCTCAGATCGTCCTCCGCACAAGGTGAGGTCGCAAGACCGCATCTAGGTTCTTACGAATCCACGCGGCGGCCGGTCCTTCCCGAAAGCAGGCCCAAGACATCAGAGAACCGCCAATCACCGCCTCAATGATTCGAGCCAGACTTCGCGGGTCCGCGTCTTTCTTGAGTTCGCCTGTCTCGACCGCGGATCGGAGGAGCGATTCGATTTCCCGGCGGGTTGCTCGCGCGTTGGCCAGCAGGTGCGCTCGAAACGCCTCGTCCGTCAGATCGATTTGCAGGTAGGCCAAATTACGGGCCAGCGAGTCGGGCGTTGTCGCGAGGCCGGCCATACACGCCGCGTACGCACGCAACGTCGGAAGCGGCTTGCGATGGGCGGCCCTCAACCCTGCAAACAGGGCCGGGGCGCTCCCCGCGAAGCGCTCCGCCAGCGTAAGCAGCAATGCCCGCTTACTTCCGAATCGCTGCACCAGCAAACCCGGTGTGACGCCAGCCTCGCCAGCGATGTCCGCCAGCGTGAGTTCATGCGGCCCGTGCCGCGTCATCGCACGTTGCGCGGCGTCCAAGACCTCGTCGTCGCTGACCTTCCGGCGGCGTGTGTTCATGAGCCTCTTGACATTCTACTAAACAGCCGTTTAGGCTTAATGTCTAAACGAACGTTTAGCCAAGGAGGCCCCCATAATGCGCCAGGTAATCTACGGCGGTGCCGTGAGCCTTGATGATACATTGCCGGACCCAATGGCGAATACGACTGGATCGTCATGGATCCGGACATCGACTTCGTTGAAATGAATGCCCGGTTTGACACCTTCCTCATTGGCCGCAAGACCTTTGAAGCCATGCGGCGGATGGGGACCGGCAGCCAGCCCGCCCCCGGCATTCGGCACATCGTGTTCTCGCGGACGTTAAGGCCGAGCGACTTTCCCGAATTCACCATCAGCGCCGACGCCGAGCGCGTAGTCGCGGAACTTCGCGCGGAGCCGGGAAAAGACATCGCCCTCTTCGGAGGCGGCGAGTTATTCAGGAGCCTTCTGGCGGCAGGGCTGGTCAGCGGAGTTAGCGTCGCCGTGATACCGGTTTTGTTGGGTGGCGGAATACCCTTGCTCCCCTCTCCAGCCATTCGCGCGACGCTCACGCTCCGAAAGCAACGGGTGTACGAAAAGACCGGTATCGTATCGCTCGAATACGACATCGGCCAGCCCTGAAGGTCCCCCGGCAGATGACGTCGAGCGCAAGGAACTACTCGGCGATGAGCGCCGGAATGTCCACCAGCGACGCTTCCATGACACAACCGCAGGTAAGACGATATCTTACACTCATGAAGACTACCGTCTCCTCCAAGGGCCAGATCGTCTTGCCGGCAGCGTTCCGGCAACTGGACGGGGTCGAAGCGGGACAGGAGTTCGACGTTGAGCGTCTCGATCGGGGGGACTATCGCCTCATCCGCCGCGAGGCTCCGAAGAGCGCGGGCGTCGTCGACTGGCTGTGCGCCTGTCCGCAGAAGGACTTCTTCGTGCCCATTGACTCTGAGTCGACGGATGCGCTGTGAAATACCTGGTCGACGCCAGTGTTCTGAGTGAACCGCCGAAACCGGCGCCCGATCCGCGAGTTGTGGAGTGGCTTCGAGCAAGTGAGCGGGACATCGTGGTCGATCCCGTGATTCTGGGCGAACTGCGATTCGGAATTCTCATCCTTTCCAAGAGAAGGAAGCTGGTCTCTCTGGAACGCTGGTTTGACGCGGGCGTGGGGCGTGTCCAATGTTTGCCCTGGGACGCGGACACGGGCCTGGAATGGGCGGACCTGCTGGCGCGTCTTCGCACCAGCGGGAAAGCGATGCCGATTAAGGGTAGCCTCATCGCAGCGACGGCAATCGTCCATGGTCTGGCAGTCGCCACGCGAAACCGTTCTGATTTCGCGAACGCCGGCGTGCGCATCGTCGATCCGTTCGTTGGTTGAGGCCTCCAGACTCAACTGCACGCCGGTAGCCATCACGCCGGCGTGCTCCCCAATTGGATACTGCTTGAGATTGGCGATGCCCTTGTCGAGCGTGAATAGAATCCGATTCTCAGCAGTCACAACCTTCATGAGCACAGGATCCTTGGCGCCGGAGAGTTCGCGTCTTTCAGGACGTCTTTCAGGACGCACCATAGCAATCATTGTAAAATCGGCATTGGTGATGCGCGAAACGGCTGCAACGCGCCAAGCACTCCCTGTCCACAAGGTCACGCACGGGCTGCTTCGTACCTTTCTGCGTTTGGTTCCGGTTTTGATCGCGGCCTTCGGAGCCGGCGCGGCGCAAGCCAGCTCGGGCTCAGTGCTCGCTTGCTCACTCTTCGACTCCTCCCAAAGCCTATGGGCTGCCGCCGATTTTGACGGCGACAAGTCCGTAGACCTTGCGCGCGTGCGTGTCAAACACGCTGGAGACAGCGTCCTGGCCTCCGGGGTTGACCTCTTCGCATTCTGCAAGAACTCAGTTCCGCCCATCTTCGGCTCGTTTCCGCAAGTCGGGCTGGTTCTCAGCGCACGAGATATCGATGCGGACCACGATCAAGACCTGGTGCTGCGGGACGTATTCGCCGGTGAGGCGCTCGGTGTTTGGCTTAACGATGGAACGGGCCGGTTCTCTGAAACAGAACCGGCTGACTACCCCGGCGCCGGCGACGATCCGCCAGGTGTTAGGAACCGCGCTACACCGCTTCATCGACCTGACGTCTCCTCCCCCTCCTCGAAGACCTACGCCTCGCTCACACCGACCGTTGGTCCTGCCCGGTTCGCGCCCAGTTCTCGACGTCGTGCTGTCGAGATTCGGGCACATGTCACCCGTGGCTGGCAAGACGTACGCCAAAGCCGCGGGCCTCCTCTTCTCTCCTGCTGACACTTTGTCCACCTTCTCTTTGAGAGCTTGAAGGCGCCTGACTGACGGGCTGCTGGCCCGCCTGTCCGCGTCCTTCTGTCAATCGAAGCGTGTTCTTTCACCTCAACTGGAAAGGAAAATCGCATTGAATCAGTCATCCTCATTTGGCATCATTTGCATCCTTGTACTCGGGCTCCCCCCCGCCCTTGCACAGAATCGACCCTTCGACCCTGACGAGGGTACCCTCTCCAGCATCAAGCCGCGGATTCCCGAACCGATGGTGTTCGACCTCATTCGACCCCTCGGCGCACATCGTGGAGAGATCGAAGTGAACTCGCTGTTTCGCTTCAGTCCCACGGACAAACCGCGCCGCCTGTTATGGGCGCCCGAGATCGAATACGCCTTCTGGGATGGATACGGTATCGAGTTCGAAGTACCCATGGAGAATGGCGGCGTTGCTAGTTGGAAGGGCGCCATTCAGGGCACCTTACCTGGCGCTTGGAAGAGGACGTTCATCCACGGTTGGCAATTGCTCGGGGAGAAGAGCCGCGAGGACGTACCTTCCAAGGTCAACCTGCTGTACCTTGCGGGTGCGCGCTGGCACCGCAACTGGAGTGCGTTCTCGATGACCGGAATCGAACGGGAAAGCGGGTCCAGCGTGGCACATGCGTATCTTGGCAATTATTCTCTCTTCTTTCATCTCCGGGATACGGTGAGCTATGGCCTGGAATCGAACATCAAGGGACGCGGCAACTCCGGCAGAGGCCTGTTGTTGATGCCTCAGGCGCAGTTCAGGAAGAGCCGGCTCAACCTTCAAGTGGGCGCGGGCTGGAGATGGTACGACGGAACCAGTGCGCTGCAAATCGGCTGGCGTCTTTCTCGCGAGTTTTAGCAATCTGCACAGTTGCCAAGCCTGCACTAAAGGTGCAAATCCATCCGGCCCACAAGGGCTTCCGCTGGGCGGCCCGGCGCGTCGTCTGGTTCTGGCAATAGATACTCACGCGAGTTCGAAACTGTCTAATCGGTCCCCCTTGCTGGACGCTTTTCGAACTTCATGCTTAGCTCCGGGAGTGGGCTCAACTACGGCTCCTCAGCATTGGCCCCGAAACGGCGGCTGATCCGAGTCCCAGACGCTATCGAACGCGGATTCGAGTCGGACCCACAACGGTCAACCGTTCTCGAAGATCGAGTTCGCAGGATCCCTGGCGCCGGAGAGTTGCTCGTCATACACCGTCTCCGCATCATGGCCCAACGCGCGAAGGTCGGCGACGAGTTCACCGGGCAGATTCTCGTCAATCTTGAACTTCACGATGCCCGGAGAGGCAGCAAGCGCTCTTCATGCGCCAACTCCGCCGCGTAGCCCAAGGCAGCCTGGATATGCTCCCGCTTCAACGACGGGTAGCTCGCCAAAATCGCCTCGGCGCTCGAGCCCTCCCCGAGGCTGTCAAGAATCACGGTGACCGGAACGCGCGTTCCTTTCGCGCATAGCTCGCCCCCGCAGATTCCCGGATCGCTGCTCAGGAATTCCTGCCAATCTGCCATGCCTCCAGTGTACGGAGATCCGCGATGAATGAGCGAACCACCAGAGCCGAAGGATCTACTCGGCGATGAGCGCCGGAATGTCCACCAGCGACGCTTCCAGGTACAGCCGGAGGTCGAGCGTGGCTTCGGCCGCCGGGTCGAGTTCGAGCAAGGTGCGTTCGACGGCGCCCACGAAGGCCGCGACAAGGATGGCGGTCGGCTGCCCGTGGGAATCTACGATGCAGGGCAGCAGACGCCGGAAGCCAAGCGTCAGTTCGCGCCAACGCAGCACCATCGCGCCATCCAGGATGTCATCGTCGGCGTGCAGTGCGATGTGGACGCGGTGCGCGCCCAGGCCGAGGACCAGCGGGCCGGCGCCCGGTACATGGGGAGGCCACGAATACCACGCATCGCCGGCGGGCAGCGGCAACAGCATCGCAAACTCAGCCGGACGGCGAAGGCGCCCCAAAGCCCAGGTAAGCCAGCGGCGGCACTCGGCGTCGTTGGTGACGTCCATCGGCGAGGTGAGCAGGAGCGGATCAGCAAAGCCGAGCCGGGCCGCCGAGCGAGCCAGGAGAACACGGACACGGTCGCGCTCGCGGCACTGCCAGCCATCGTAGGCGCGCAAAGCGCGGCGCAGGGTGCGCAAGCTCGGACCGGCAATGGACAAAGGCTCGGTCATGGCAGTCATTAGTACTATCGGCTCTACGGTCCCGGGACCCTGTAAGGCGAAAGCCCGGATTCGGGGCGCGATAGGACCTTGGTCGGCGCGGGCGGGGAGTAAGGCGTCAGGCGGTTCCCCGCGCCGGTAACTCGTCCTCGGCCCGGTCCTATTGCTGGGCCGCCCGCTCCACGGCGCGCATCACGCGCAGCAGGTTCCCACCGTAAATCTTGCGGATGTCGGCCGCCGTGTACCCTTTCTCCAGCAGCGCTCGCGTGAGGTTGGGAAACTCGGCGACCGACGCCAAGCCTTCGGGCACGCACCCCACGCCGTCGAAATCGCTCCCGATGCCGATGGCGTCGATGCCCGCAACCTTGCGGATGTGATCGATATGCGCCACGACGTCGGCGAGGTTCGCGCGCACCGTCGAGGCCCCCATCTCCTCGAACATCTTGCGCATCGCCGCGCGCCGTTCGCGCGGCTCCTTGATCCCGGCCAGCTTCTCGCGCGCCTCGGCCATGAGCTTCGGGTTGTTCATCGGGCTCGAGTCGGCGGACTTCTGGGACAGGAACTCGCAGCCGAAGTTGATCTGAACCACGCCCCCTTTCTTCGCCAGCGCGGAGATCATCTCATCGGTCATATTGCGCGGGATGTTGGAGAGCGAGCGGCAGGAGGAGTGCGAGGCGAAGGGCGGCGCCTTCGACACATCGAGCACGTCCCAGAACGTCCGGTCGGAGACGTGCGAGATATCGACCATCATCCCCAGGCGGTTCATCTCCGCGACCACTTGCTTTCCCAGGTCGTTGAGCCCTTTGTTCTCCCGGCTCCCGGACGACCCCGCCCAACTGTTGTCATTGGAATGCGTGAGCGTCATGTAGCGGATGCCGAGATCGTAGTAAGTCCGCAGCAGGCGCGGACTGTCCTCGATCGCGTGTCCGCCCTCGATGCCCATCAGGGCGGCAATGCGGCCGCGCTTCTTGGCCTTCACGATGTCGTCCGCCGTGACCGCGAACGTGAAGTCGTTCGGGTAGCGGGCGGCAATGTCGCGCTTCACCGTGTCGATCATCTCGAGCGTGCGATGCGCCGAGCGGTTGCCCTCCACGTAACTGGCGGCGACGTAGACGGCGAAGAACTGCGCCGTCATGCCGCCCTGTTTCATGCGCGGCAGGTCGGTGTGCGTTTCCGTGGACGGCTTGCCGATATCGAAGCCTTCCACCGTGCGGCCGGTGACGTCGTTATGGGTGTCGATCAGGATGGCGCTCTTGTGAACCTTGCGGACCTGGGCATCCGTGACCGGTTTGTTTTGCGCGTAGGCGCCCGCCGTGGCGAGCGCCAGCGCGATGATGAGTGAGCGTGTCATTTCTGCCGGAGAAACCTAGAACATGATCCGCAGGGCTAATTGTACGTTTCGCGGCTCACCGAAGCCGATCCCCGGGGCGTTGCCGCCGTTGCGGGTGTTGGTGATCAGACCGAACGTGGTAGAGGCGGCCAGGCTGGCGCCGGGGTTCGCGTAGTTGGCGCGGTTGGTGATGTTGAACACCTCCACGCGGAACTGCGCCGAAACCCGCTCGGTGATCGCCGTGGTCTTGAAGACGGAGAAATCCAGCGCGCCGAATCCGGGGCCATAAAGTACGTTGCGCCCGATGTTGCCAAAGGTTCCCGCGGCCGGACGGGCGAAGGCCGCCGGGTTGAAGAACGGTACGGCGGCGCCTGGTGCGGGACGCGCGGCCACGCCCGAGAACGGATCGCCGATCACGTCGACCCGGTCGAGACCGGAACCCTCGCCGGAGCCCGAGACGTTGGTGCCCGCCCGAAGGTCGATCGGCTCGCCGCCGTGGAACGTCATCAGCCCGTTCACCTGCCAGCCCTTGCCCAGGCGCGGGAACTTCTGAACGAAGTTCGGCACGTCGTAGCTCACAAAGCCGGTGAAGATCTGCCGGATGTCGAAGTTCGACGGGCCGCGCTCGCGGCCGAGGTCGTTGGAATTCGCGGGCAGCGCGTTGCGCACGTTGGAGCCGTTATCGATCGCCTTCCCAAGCGTGTAGTTCGCGTTGAGCGTGATGTTCTTCCAGCGCGTCTGGCGCAACGAAACCTGCAGCGAATTGTAGTTCGAGTTGCCGATCGAATTCAGCTCGTTGATCGCCGCCAGCGTCGGATACTGCCCGTTGAACGGCCGCCGCGACTGAACGGTTCCCGCGCCCGGGTTCGCGAAGTTGATGTTCCGGATCAGCGAAAGGTGGCGGCCCGCAGAGCCCACGTATCCCACCTGCACCACCGTGCTCTTCGAAACCTGCTGCTGGATGTTCAGGTTGTAGTTCTGCACATACGGAATCCGGAAATCCTGGCTGATCCCAAAGGCGCCGAACGGCGGCCGCGGATTCGCCGTACCGAAGATCGGTACGCCCTGCTGGATCGTGGTCGGGTCCAGCGAGATCGAGAACACTGGCGAAGGCCCGCCCGGATTGGCGTGCACGCCCGCCGAACCGCCGTTCGGCATACCCGTGTTGGCGATGATGAAGTTCAGCGGCGGCATGTCGTAGAACAGGCCCCAGGAGCCGCGGATTACCGTCGAGCCGCCG
Organism: Bryobacteraceae bacterium; assembly: GCA_031969915.1. Taxonomy (GTDB): domain Bacteria; phylum Acidobacteriota; class Terriglobia; order Bryobacterales; family Bryobacteraceae; genus DALYJJ01. Next base: position 28,558 of record DALYJJ010000078.1, read on the forward strand.
CGCTTGGGAGTGTAGGCGAAGCCGATGCGGGGCGCAAAGTTGTTCAGGTCGTTCGGGTATAGGCTGTCGATATCGACGCCCGGCGTGACGAAACCGCGCCCGGGGATGAAGTTGGTGATCGAGTTCCGCTTGTCGCTCAGCACCCCGTGGAAAGAGTAGCGGACGCCGAAGTTGACGTTGAACTTGGGTGTCACCTGGAAGTTATCGTGCACCCACCAGTCGAAGGAGTTCTGCGTATAGTCCCGCTGCAGCGTGCCGCGCACGATGATCGCGCCCGCCGGGGCGGTGTAGCCCGCCAGAAAATCGGCCAGCGCGCGCTGGGCGGTGCTCAGCCCGGCGGCGGTGGACCAGGGTCCCCGCGAACCGTCGAACGTGAATCGGCCTCGCTTGTCCGTGTCGTAGAACACGTCCAGCAGCGCGTGGCGGTATTCGCCGCCGAACTTGAGCTGATGCCGTCCCTTGGTCCAGGACAGGTTGTTCGTGATGTGGCCCGTGGTGTCGATGCGGCCCAGGGGCTGCGTGCCGCCCACGCCCGCGAAGCCGGAGATCCGGATCAGCGGCGAGCCGCGCAGACTGTCTTCGGTCACCCCCGTGTTAAGCCCGGCCGCGATCGGATCGTACCCGGTATCCACGTCGTTAAACGTCTGCTTGAAGTAGTTCGTGCCCAGCGTGAGCTGGTTGACCACGGTGGGAGTGAGCGTCGAATTCAGCACTAGCGAGATGTTGTGCATGCGGCTGGGCGCGATCTGGAAGAACTCGCGGTACGGGATGCCGATGTCCGCCGCCTGCTCGCCGGTTCCGCCGAAATAGCGGCCGGAGAGCGTGTGCTTGGAGCTGAAGTTGTGGTCGATTTTCACGATGCCGTTCTGGCTGTCGTAATCGTTCTGGTCCGCGGACAGGTAGTTGTTCGCGGTGGCGGGCAGGGCGCGCCCGCGCGCCGGCCAGAAGCTCAGCAGGTTGCGTGAAACCGGGTTCACCGGAACGTTGAACTGGTTCAGGATGCGCGTGCCGTCCGCCACCCAGGCCTCGGAGGGATGCGTGTT
>DALYJJ010000079.1:0-21478 GCA_031969915.1 Bryobacteraceae bacterium
CGCTTTCTGGGTTCGCAGCCTTGCGGAAGTTTCTCCGCAACTTCCGCCCCCCGCTCGCGCAACGCTCGACAGCGAGTTGCCGGGATTCTGGGGCTACGTCGCTTCCACGCGGCCGAACATCCAGTCCTATTCCACCTGGCTCTGGGATGAGTTGCTGAAGTGGGTTGAGAACCACCTGTTCTCAGAGGCCCGCGACGGCGGCTGGCTTGATAGCTTGCGGACGGCGGTGCGGCGCCATCTGCGTTCCGAGCGAACCGTGGACTACTGGGCCTGGTGCGCGGCCCAATGGGCCAAGGATCCGCCCCATGAACTGCCAGACTTGCCGGCTTGGCGCTCGGCCGCCGACGGCTTTGTCGTCAGGTAGCTCCCGCCGTTTTCGCACGCCGGGGTGACAAAAAGTTCGCCGTCTCCGGATCGAGCCGTTCCAGTTTGGCCTCCTCTGGATGCAGCCGGCAGAAGTCTTCAACCGATTTCGCGGTGATCCGGCCGGAGTCCCGCCGAAGCCAACCAAGTGCCTCCCATCGCTCGATGGTCTCTTCCGTCACCATCATCAAGCCCATCAGATCCTTGGTTTTGAAGCCTCCAAAGAAGTCGGCGGTCTTGTTCATCCGCTTTAGCTTCGCCCGAATCGAGGCCGGCCGGCGATTCAACATCTTCGAGATATAGCGCACAGGCTTCTCTTGCAGGTTGAGCAGCTGAATCATCTCGCCTTCAGACCACCGCGCAACGCGATGTTGATTCTTTCGCGAGAGCCCCAGTTGCCGACCCCGTTCAATAACGGCACGCCGCGGCCACTCGGGGTGCCTCGCGAGAATGGCATCAATCGCCCTTCGCGTGGACCGGCGGTCTTTCCCGTATGACTCTTTTAAGAACGCATCTTCTGCTTCCGAGAATGCGTACCGATCCCGCGGCACTTGCTGTGGTGTCTCCGGTCGAAGCAGCCGAACATGCTGCCACACGAACTCACGGCTCCAACCGGGATTGGCCGCGCGAATCGCAGCGATGGCTTCGCGTTCATTCAACGCGCCCGAACAAAGCGTCTGGCAAAGGAAGGAGTCGAGCTGAGAAGTCCATTCGCCCGAGTCGGTTCGGGGAACGGCAAGAGGATGATTGTCACTCACCGCCCCGGGTGGCGCCGGAACACAGGGGTCTGCCAAGTGCCGCTCGGGTGCTGTCGAAGGAGAGACCCGATCAGCTTCGGAAAGCCCGGGAGAGGAGGGCTGCTGCGAAGGTGGAACGGCTTTTGACATAAATACCGCCTGCGTTGGTTGTTTACATTTAGTAGGTCCAGTTCATTTCTTTGGCGTCGCCCAGTACGCCAATTCCCGAATCGTAATCGAAGCACTCTTCGCGGTCAATGGATAGACGATTGCTGCCCCGATAGAATGCGCCGTGAGATTGTAGACGCTCACTCCGTCGCGCAGGTTCCCAGCACGCATGAGGCCAGCGCTTCCTCCGCGAAGGAGGGGCATTCAGGGGCTGAATTCAAGCAATAGATCGCAATAGGTATCACCAGAAACAAACTCTCAAATAAAGGCGGCGTGGCCGGAGGTCGACGCTATTCGTGATGCAGAGACACACCTGTGTTAGAAAGCTACTGTTGATGGCTGCCAACCGCCCGCCGACGCAGCCACTCAGCGATTTCGGGTCCCCGGAATCGAACGTTCGCCTCGATCTTGTAATGGGGAATCCGCCGGCGGCGAACGTACGCATAGATGGTCTTCGGGTGAATCGACAAGAGTCGCGCCAGATCCTGAGTCGTCAGAAGCCGGTCGGCTTGTTTGAGATAGTCGAAGACATCGGGTTCGGCACGGGGTATGTCTTCGGCCTTGGTTTGGACTACGGGTTCGCCCATGAGAACTCCTCTGATTCGCTAGGCTGATTGATTCTGGGATGTCTCTACAATCGAACGCCACCGGCACCGATCGTTGCCCAAATATATGCGTTAACCGCCGGTAATGGACGGTTTCGGTATATACTTGGGGCGTGGCGTCCCTAGAGCACTACGTCGATGACCTGCTAGCGAGCGGACGGGAGACCTTTTCCGGCCCAGTCGCTCAGGCCGCGCTTCGTCAATCTTCTGAGGCGTTCCAATCGGCCATTCGGCGGGCCAAGAAGAGGGGGCTCGTGATGAGCCCCTGGCGCAACTTCTTCGTGATTCTCCGGCCCGAAGACCGCTCTGCTGGATCGCCGGATCCGGTGCGCTGGATCGATCCTTTAATGAAGCACCTGGGCGTGGACTACCGCGTCTCGCTGCTGCGGGCAGCGGCTTTTCACGGATCATCGCACCAAGCCTCCATGGTGTTCTCGGTCTTGACTTCTCGTCAATTGCGTTCGTTCGAGGCTGGCCGGCATCGGATCCAGTTCCTCTTTCAACAGCCGGAGACCTTTGCCGCGGTCAATCGAGCGCCTTGGCTTGCCGATCTCAAAAGCGAGTCAGGGTTCGCCAAGGCTGCCGGTGTGGAACTCACCCTGCTCGATTGCATGCGCTACTTCCACAAGGCCGGCGGCATCAATGGTGTCGCGCAAGTAGTGCGCGACATCGGCGGCAAGGCCAATTCAAAGTCGCTTGCCAAGGCGGCGGAAGTCTACGAGAATTCTGTCGTGCGCAGACTTGGCTATCTTCTCGAGAACTTCGGCCACGAAAGACAGGCTCGCGCCTTGCGACCGGTTGCTCAACGTGCGAAATCCATGAAGCCGTTGAACCCGGCGGTGAAGTCGTTCGTGGGGAAATCAGTGTCCCCCCTAAACGGCGAATGGCAACTGATCTTGAACCAGACCGTTGAGGTAGACGAGTGATCCCGCGCGGCTACCTGCAGGAATGGCGGCAATCGGCACCGTGGCCAGATCTCGCTCAAGTTGAGCAGGATCTCATCGTCTGCCGCGCCCTCTGCGATCTCTTCTCCGATAAGTGGTTAGCCCAACGCATCGGCTTTCGCGGAGGCACGGCGATCCACAAACTCCTCTTCGACAGGCCGCTACGCTACTCCGAGGACATCGACCTGATCCAGTTGGAGCCGGGTCCGATCGGCAAGACCGTTGATGCCATCAAGTCCGCGCTCGCCTGGCTTGGCCCGTGCAAGCGAGAGCCCGCGCGCCACTCAATGCATCTGACGTTTCGCTTCGCGCCGGAATCGGAGCCTGGTACCCGACGGAAGCTCAAAGTCGAGATCAACACGCGTGAGCACGAGACTGTGTTCCCCGTGCGCCGATACCCGTTTGGCGTGGAGAACGCCTGGTACCAGGGACGCACCCAGATTGTTTCTTTCGAGCCAGAGGAATTGTTCGGGACGAAGTTGCGGGCGCTGCTTCAGCGGCGCAAGAACCGTGACCTCTTCGATCTGAACGAGGGGCTCAAGCAATTGAACATGGATTCGGCAAAGCTGATCCGATGTTTCGAGCACTACCTGTCGCTCGAAGGCGTGACCATCGGCCGCGCCGCTGCCGAACAGCGTCTGCTGGAGAGGCTTGAGTTCAGCCTGACAGAGGACGTGGCTCCCATGCTGCCCGCCGGAATCACATTCGACGACGACGAAGCTGTCGCCGCGGTAGGTCGGGTATGGACGGAACTGGTTCCGCGCCTCCATGGGGAAGCATGGAAGCTTTCCGACGAGTACATCGAAGCGGTGCGCGCCAAGCGTTACCCCGGTTTCCTTCGCTAACGATGCCGCTTGATCTTGTAATATTACAGGCTAGGCTGGTAGAGAGGCGCATATGGCGGACTTGTTGCGATGGCGAAAACGAAACGGCCTAACCCAGGTCGGTGCGGCATCTTTGCTTGGCGTCTCGCAGACCTACCTATCGCTGCTTAAAAAAAGGTGCGCGCCCCTTGACGGCAGAATTGCGGAATCGGATGAAGACTTCCGCAGGCATGGATCGGCAAGGGTCGTGGGACGATCTCTTCCGTGCACAACTAAGCGCCCTCGGCTATCCAGGATTTGCTCACGTCACCAAGGCCCGGACACGAACCCGGCCCGACAATCTCCTCATGACGGTTCTGGCCCAGCCTGATGCGGACGCGCGAGTCGTGGAAGCCCTGCCTTGGGTGGTTGCAAGCTTCAAGAACCATTTCGACTTCGGCGCAATGGTGCGCCAAGCAAAGCTGCAAAATCTACAAAACCGTTTGGGCTTCGTATTGCAGGTCTCCGCTGTCGATACTCCCGGCGGGCTGACGGCAATTCTACAATTGGACCGAGCGCAGTTGTTGCAAGAGGACACGCTGCGCTGGGATTCTATGCCCGCGGCAACCCGGGAATGGATCCGCGCGAACCGCACTCCCCTCGCGGAGCATTGGAATGTCTTGACCCGGCTCCGAGCGGAGGATGCACACCATACGGCCTGACCGCCTGCCAAACCGTGGACCTCATTCCCGGACAACCCTAGACACCACGCTCGACGCCGACTTCCACTGCATCGGCGGCCTAGTCGTCAGCTGGCAGAAGTTTTCCGACCTCGAAATCTAGCCGCCAAGCGCTACCTTTAGACTTTTCCAGCGGCGCTCAATGCAAGTTGTCCGTGGGAGATACCTTTCAAGCTGATCAGTCCATCGGCAATCCGCTGGACGTTTGAGCATTGCCCCCTCAGCACGATCACCTCCAGGCAATTGTGATGATCCAAGTGGACGTGCAGCGTGGAGATGATCTCCTTGTGATGGTCGTGCTGAAATTCGTTGAGCCGATCGGCAAGTTGCCGGACGTGGTGATCGTAGACGAGCGTTAACGTGCCGACCACCTCGGCATCAGGGGTAGAGACGTTTTCTCGGATCAAACTGTCGCGGATCAGATCGCGAACGGCCTCGGAACGGTTTGCGTATCCCCGCCGTTCAATCTGTTCATCGAACTTCTCCAATAGGTCGGCGTCGATCGCGACTCCGACTCGTGCTAAATCTGACATTCCTGTTCTGCAATCCTCTCGTGGCGCACTGGTCTCCTTAGTCTCTAATAAGCTGGCTCTGAAAGCAGTGCTACGCTTGTGTAAATCGTGCTACGATGGCCCAATCCAATGGATCAAGGCACCACAGTCGATGACGTTCTCGCGAAAGATCTCGTCGAACTGGATGCAAACCTTAAGACGATCCTTCCTGAGGAATACCAGGAGTGCTACGAGGGAGTCGAGCCTATCTCCATGGGCTCCGCCGGACTCAAGTACGACTCCAGTGGGCGGGTAGCTTGGGACGAAATCTGGGGAAGCTTTTGCGATTTGGCAATGGCCGGCGGGCCTCCCCATCGAGGAACCCTCCTGGAACCTGCCTCCGCGGCGGAGATTCAGTCCGATCCCGAGAGATACGGGATCGCCGCAGACGAGATCTGCCGGGGCATCCGCATGGTCTCCGATCTTGCGGTTGACCGCTCTCCCGACGCGGGGTGGGTAAATCTCTTCTGCACAAATGTCGGCATGGCGGGATGGATGGCGCGCGCCATCGTGATGGAGAATGTCTCGGCCCGCGCTGACGGCAGTGTCGTCCGGCTCCCGGCCGGTCCGCAGTTCCGCTTGGAGAAAGAGATCAAGAACGTAGTGACGTCGGTCGCCAAGACCGCTCACTATTTCGTTGATCACATCTGGTCAGGCCAGCAACGCGCCATCGCGGAGTTGTTCGAGAAGGCTGAGACGGAAGCTCCGCTTCTGCAACCTGCCCTTCCGAAACAAGCCGCTGAGGAGGAAGCGATACGAGCGCTTTGTCTACAAGCCGCCGAAAGAATCTGCCAGGTGACGGGGTTGGGCTCGCATGGACGGGAGTACCAGGGTTGGTTGGGCCTGGATTGTCTTAGCGTCCGCACGGCGATCTGGATGATGCGGGCACTGGCGGTGAAAAACAGCCTCGCTCGCCGCGAAGAAACAGTTCTCTATGTGCCGGTCAACCCGAAACTCGACCCGGCTGGTGCTCGCGTGGTTTTCGCAGTATCTGAAGTCTGGAAGCTCGCAGTAAGGAAGGGGGATGTGGTCACCACGTGAAGCCCGATTCCATTTCTCAAAGAGACAAATCCATTTCCGATTCAGCCTCGTAATGTCAGAGGAAGCACCGTGATACGAATCGACACTTCTTGCTACGAAGGCAGGCTCATATGAACCGGCTCAGAATACTCGGCGTTGCGGTCCTCGCGACAACGCTCGCCGCACAGGAGAACGGAGACGCCAAAACAAAGGCCGCGCCGGCGGAGCCCGTCAATGCGATCCAGCCGCTGAAAACCTCCATCGTCGTAACGGCAACCCGAAGCGAAGCCGAACCGGAGAAGAGTCCCGTATCCACGGGTGTTGTCAGCCGACAGGAACTCGAAGTTCGAAGTCAGCAAGTGCTCGACCAAAGCTTGGACCTCATTCAGGGCGTCTATGCAAATCGTGGCAAAGGTTTTCAGGACACCCAGTCGGGAGTTGGCATGCGCGGCTTTTCCGGCCGGGGTTCATCGCAAGCGCGAACGCTGATTTTGCTGGACGGCCAACCCTTGAATGACGGCTACACTGGCCAACTGAACTGGGCAACGCTGCCCATCGGTGAGGTGGACCGCGTGGAAGTCGCTCGCGGACCTTTCAGTTCTCTGTACGGCGGCAATGCCATGGGCGGCGTCATCAACATCATGACCAGGCCGGTGACCCAGCGTGAATTGGAAATCAGCGGCCAACGAGGGTCGCAGGATACGAACCTCTACTCGGTTCGCTTCAGTGATCGCTGGTTCAACCGCCTTGGCATCACCCTCGGCTACCAGCGGTTGCAAAGCGGCGGGTATCCCACCAACGGCGTCTTCACGGCAGGCGCGGCGGGAACGACGGGAACGCCTGTCACCGGAGCGCTGCCTCTCATCACCACCACCGGAACGAGAACGTTCCAGGTGGGTAACACCGGCAACAACTGGTGGAACCAGCACGCGTATCGTGTGCGCGGCGACTATTCGTTCAGCGACAAGACCATCGTCACCGTACAATACATCCGGCAGCGGAGTGGCTATGGCTACGACGCCCCAACATCGTTCTTGCGGGATGCTCAAGGCAATCCCGTATTCAGCGGCGCGGTGGTCTTTCCGTTTGAAGGGGCGCAACGGCGGCTCAGTCTTACGCCCTTCCAATTCCTCTCCGGCGATGGCGGTGGCGCGACCAACTTCGTCAATGCCAAGCTCTTCAAGACTCTCAGTGCCCGGATGCGCTTTCGCACCGGGTTTGGAGTGAATGACCAGCCGGAGTCTTACTTCTCAACGCCCGCGACCGCTGCCAATACGCCGAGCCTAATCAGCGATAGGCCCGCGCGATCCTACTTTGGAGACTTCCAGTGGAACTGGGAAGTAAACTCCCGCCACGCGCTGGTTGCGGGCACGGATCTCCGAAAGGACGGCGCTTCCATCAGCGAGTTCAATGTCCCAAACTACACCCGCCGGTTCACAGGCCGCCAGCAGTCCTACTTGGCAAACGGGCAAGCGGTGAATCCGTCGGTGTACGTCCAAGACTCCTGGAAAGCGACTGAGCGTCTGCAGATCATTGCGGGCGGGCGTTACGACTACTGGCGCACTTTTGGCGGCGAGAACAACAGCTTCGGGACAACGAACGTCGCGCCTCGCCAGTACCCAGATCGTTCTTCCAACGCCTTCACCGGCAAGATCGCGGCGGTGTATCAGTTGCCCGGCGGGGTAAACATCCGCGCGAGCGCCGCCAATGCGTTTCGCAATCCAACGGTCTTCGATCTCTACCGAACCTGGCGCGCGGCCAGCGGGACGCTCTTCGTATCCAACCCCAACTTGCAGCCGGAGCGGCTGAAGAGTTGGGAAGTTGGGGCGCGCAAACAGATTGCCGGCCGAATCGACCTCGACGCGGCCTACTTTGAGAATCGAATTGAAAACCTGATTTACCGCGTAACAGACTTTGCCGCTGATCCGACCGGAGCCACTCGTCCGGTGACCAACGCCGCGCAAGGCATCACGAAAGGCTTCGAGTTTGGCGCGACGGAGAGAGCGCTGAATTGGCTGACCCTCAAGCAAACCTACACGCATACCGACGCGACGATCTCTCGAAATCCGCTTATTGCGAACACCGAGGGCAAGCGGATTCCGAACGTACCGGCGAACATGGCAACGTTCGGCATCCTGGCTGCCAAGTCCCGTTGGACAGGCGCGATCACGGGCCGCTACGTCGGAACTGTCTTCAATACAGATACGAACACGGATATCGTGAAGGGCGTCCCCGGCAGCTATGATCCATACTTTGAGATGGACGTTAGCGCGGCAGTCCGCATCACGCGCAACGTCAGTTTTCAGGCAAGCGTGGACAACCTGCTCGATCGCATCTACTACACGTTCACACCCTCGCCAGGCCGAATGGTTTATGCCGGACTGAAGCTTCGGTTCGGAAGGAGCACCCAATGAATCTTTACCAGTCCGCCACACAGCTCTTCTATCAGCTGTCCCTGATCTTCTTCTGGCCGGTTTGCATTGCGTTGCTCTTGCTGTTTGCGTGGAGCCTCATCGATCTTGGCGCGATGCTCGTACAAAGTTGGCGCCGGCAGCGCGAACCGCGTACAGATCTGGCCGGCCTCGGAGACCGGCTGGACGACTACTTCGTTTCAGGAAAGCCGCTGAGTGACCTTTCTCCCCGGCTTGCGAGATTCTGGGCGCGCGTGGAGCCACATCTGGGACGCAACATGTCGTCGAAAAGCTTTGACCTTTGGCTCGAAGAGATGCTGCAAGAGGAAGAGCTAACCATAGCCAATCGTTTGGATCGCACACGCGCCATGGTCCGGCTTGGGCCTATGCTCGGCTTGGCGGGAACCATCATTCCGCTGGGGCCCGCGCTGCAATCCTTGCTCACAGGCCAGATGACCGAGATGGTGAATCACCTGGTGATCGGTTTCGGCGCGGTGGTGAGTGGACTCATGCTCAGCGGCATCGCTTATGTCATCACGCTGTTCCGTGAACGGTGGGCGCGCGTGGATGTGAAAGAGATGGAAAATTTGGCAGAGCTCCTTCTCCGCGCCAAGGCGGGCAGCGGATTGACACCGCAGAATAAGGATTGGACGCATGCGTCTGCTGAGTAGGAAAAAGCGCGGCTTCGGCGAACTCACCAGCGTCCACCGTGAGGACCCGCTGAGCGGCGTCGCGAACCTCTTCGATGCGTCGATCATCTTCGCGCTCGGGTTGATGGTTGCTCTGATTCAAGCGCTGAGCCTCAATCAACTGCTCGATCCAAATTCGGAATTCACCATCGTCCGTAAAGACAGGCTGACGGGCGCGACAGAAATCATCGAGAAGCAAGGCAAGCAGATCAAGGTCAAGAAGATGACGGCCGAACAAAAGTCCGGGCAAGGTACGCGGTTGGGAGTCGCCTATCAGTTACCGGATGGCTCGGTGGTCTACGTGCCCGAAGGCGGCGACAAACCCGCCCCGGCAAAGCCATGAAGTGGTGGTGGTGCGCACTGGCGCTTGCCGCGGTTCCGGCACTTGCGGCGGACCCGGTCCGCGTTGTGATCGTGACGCGATCCAGCCAGTTGCTGCCGCAGGCTCTGGAACGCTTTGAAGCCACGCATGGCAAGGGCCTGATCGACCTGCACTATGGCGACGGCGGGACATCGCCGCTCCCGCTTGCGCAAGCCAACATCACGTTGTTCTATTACGGTGGGCAGGACGTCTACACCCGGAATGCGGTGGCCGTCCGCGCCAGCGCGAAGGCAGGCGGGCGCTTGCTGGCAATTCCACGGGAGAATGCGGATCGCCTGATCGGACTTCCCATCGACGCAAGCCTGAATCAAAAAGCCATCGACTACTGGACAAACGGCGGCGTTGAGAACCTGACCGGCCTGCTTGCTCTGCTGTATCAGGCAGGCGGAGGTAAGAAGGAGATCTCGCTTCCCGCCGTGGCTCCGCTTCCCGCTTCCGGGCTCTATCATCCGCAAAGCCCAACACCATTCCTGACGCTCGACGACTATCTCCGCTGGGATGCCGCCAATTCCCGGCTTCCCAAAGACGCGCCGCGCGCCGCCGTGCTCATCTATCAGGCGAACTACAAGAATCACGACCTGGCTGTTTTCGATGCGCTGATCGCGGAACTGGAAAAGACTGGCATACGGGCGGTGGGCGTCTACGGTTGGCCCGTGCATTCGCTGAAGCAGCAGTTGACTACTGCTGAGGGGCAAACGCCGTTTGATATCTTCCTCGCCAATAACCTGAGCTTTGTACAGAGCGACGATGCGCCGTTTTTGGAACAGCTCGCCAAACCGGTCATCAACATCATGACATCTCGCTCGACGGAGGCGGAATGGGCGGCGAGTCCCCAGGGAGTGACGGCTGATCGAGTCGCTACACTCGTGGCGAATGCCGAACGCGTGGGCGCGATTGATCCGCTCGTCATTGGTGCGACCGAGTTGGACCCGGCAACGAAAGCGCCGCGCACCGTTCCGATTGCCGAGCGAATCCACATGGCGGCGGCTCGCGCGAAACGTTGGATCGCGCTACAACGCAAGCCCAACGCAGAAAAGCGCATTGCGATTCTCTATTTCAACAACCCTCCCGGTAAAGGCAACATTGGCGCCAGTTATCTGAACGTCGCTCCGTCTCTCGTGGCCATGGTCAACCAGATGCGCAATGAGGGATTCGTGGTCGGCAATCCGATGCCGGATGAAAAGCAGTTGCTGGCGATGCTTGAAGGCACAGGACGAAATATCGAACAGTGGGCTCCTGGCGAACTCGACGCGATGCTCGAAAAAGGGCATGTCGAACTGGTGTCGATGCAGCAGTATAAAACTTGGTTTGCCGAACTCCCGAAGGCGTTCCAGGACTTCGTGATCAAGGGCTGGGGCAAGCCCGAGGACTCGCGACTGATGACGGTAACGGTGAACGATGGCCGCAAATACTTCGCGATTCCTGGCGTGCGTTTGGGCAATGTATTTCTCGGTCCGCAGCCGCTGCGCAGCACTTTCGATCGCGCGAACGAGTCGATGCATAACATCACGGTGCCGCCTCCGCACATCTACATCGCGGCCTATCTGTGGTATCGCAAGACGTTCCGCGCGGACGCCATCGCACACCTCGGCCGTCATGGCACGCTCGAATTCCTGCCTGGCAAGAACACAGGCCAAGCGGGTTGGGATTCCTCGGAAGTGGTTCTGGGCGACGTGCCCAATCCCTATGTCTACATCATCGACGGTGGCGGCGAATCGACGATCGCTCGGCGGCGCAGTGCCGGCGTCATGATCGGACATCTGACACCGCTCTCGGTTCCGGCGGGTGAGCAGAAAGACAACACAGCCTTGCGTGATGCGGCGCGCAACTATGAGCAGACCAAAGAGACCTCACCGGCACTTGCCGAGCAGTATCGCAAGGCAATTCTCTCGGAGGCGAAACGCCTCAAGCTCGATGCCCAATTGAAGCTTGATCTGACGAACTTCGAGGAGACCTTCGCCCGCGTGGGTGAGTTTCTCGAAGCCACCGAAGCCGGCCCGATCCCGGTGGGAGTCCACACGCTTGGGACCTTGCCGCGGGATCAGATTCAGCGAGAGGCTTTGGGGGAGTATCTCAAGGCGGCATTCTCTCCGGCGGAGGAGAAAAGACTGCGTCCGCAGTTCTCCAAGTGGGCCGATTTGGTCTTCGATGGCGCTGCCGTAGACCTCGACCCAGACTACGCGCCGGGCCTGAAGGACAAAATCCAGACAGCGCTCGCGGATGGCCGTAAATGGATCGAGAATCTGCGAGCCTCGCCCGCCATGGAGATGCGAGGCTGGTCCACCGTGCTGGCGGGCAAGTATCTGGCGAGCGCATCCACGGGAGACCCGCTGCGGACACCCAGTTCCATCCCGAGCGGCCGGAACCTGCATGATTTCGATCCGGCTCTGATCCCGACCAAAGCGGCATGGGAGATGGGAAAGAAGCTCGGCGACGACATGCTCGCGCGCTTCAAACGCGAGCGCGGCCATGTGCCGGAGAAGATCAGCATGGTGCTTTGGTACGGCGAAACCATTCGCCACCAAGGGGCGATGGAATCGGAAGCGCTCTACCTGATGGGCGTGGAGCCCAAGTGGAACTCGCGCGGGATCGTGGACAGCTTTCGCGTGATCCCCGAGGCGGAACTGGGCCGCCCGCGCATTGATGTCGTTTTCACCATCGCGGGAATCTATCGCGATGGTCTCGCCGACAAGATCCTGCTGCTCGATAAAGCGTCTAAACTGGCTGCCGCGGCCGAGCGCGGCAACAATGCGATCCAGAGACACACGGACGAGATCACCAAGCAACTGACAACCGATGGCGTGGATGCCACCCTCGCGGCGAAGCTTGCATCGGCCCGAACCTTTGGTTCCGCGCCCGGCGACTACGGTGCGGGCATATCCAAAATCGCCAAACAGAGCAAGGACGCCGGGAACGCCGCCGGAGTGGCGGACGTGTACACGAACTTCATGGGCCATGCCTACTCTGCGGATCTTTGGGGCCAGCAGAACCAGAAGGCGTTTCAGCAACATCTCACAGGCAACGAGGCGATCCTCCATAGCCGTTCGACGTCCGTCTACGGTGTGCTCGACAACGACGACTTCTTTGAGTTTGCAGGCGGATTAAACGTGGCTTCCAAAGCGGCCAACGGTGGTGCGGCGCCGGCGTTTTACGTCAACGACGTGCGGCGGCGCGGCCGCGAGTCGGTGGAAGGCATTCAGACCTTCATCGCGAATGAGTTGAACGGGCGTTACTGGAATCCCAAATGGATTGAAGAGATGAAGAAGGGCGGCTACGCCGGGGCGCGCGAGATCATAGACAACCTGGAGAATCTCTACGGTTGGCAGATGACCTCGGCCGAACACATGGACGGCACATTCTGGCAGAACTCCTACGATGTTTATGTCGCCGACAAGCATGGCCTGGAGTTGGAGAAGTTCTTCGAGAAAGAAAATCCGCACGTGCGGCAAATGATGCTGGCCCGGATGCTTGAAGTGGACCGGCAAGGCGTCCACAAGTTTTCCGATGCAGATCGCGCCAGACTCGTACGCGAGTACGTGACTTCCGTGAATCGCGTCGGGGTCTCCTGTTCCGCCAATACCTGTGGCAATGCAAAACTGCTCGACTACGTCCGAACCGAAGCCCCGCTGATTTCGGGACTGGGGCAGATGGAGTTGCAGAAATACATGCAAACCGTGACGAGAGCCACGACCGGACGGCCAGCATCTCAGCCTGGATCGCGAATTACGGAGGTGTCGCGGTGGCAATCGCCACCGGCAATGAACCAGCCCGCGCAAAACCGGGCAAGCAAGGTGCAGCCAGTCACTGGCTATCGTATGGAGGAGAAAATCCTGAGTGCGCCGGCGCAGAGTTCGTCGGACAATCTTCACCCGCAGCCGTATGGCTACCTTCTGCTCGCAGGACTGGTGGGCGCTGGGATTGTGCGTGAAGTTGGCCGGTCCAAGACGCCCGCCAGATAGCGGTGTCCGGACCAGTTGGGCTCTAGGCAGTTCCCGCTCCTAGCCGGCGCCAGAGTAGTCCAAACGTTGGGTCCTACGCACCAAAGTGGACATCCCAGAATCATTCATCTCGCCTCAATCGCGGCGGCTTTCTTGATCCTGGGATGTCCCCACCGACCCTGGAGTCGTGGAATTAGCGTTCACCGCTTTCGCCCGAACGGCTCATCGTCGGCCGGGAGTGTGGCTCCTCCTGCTGCGATCCATTCGAGCAGCCTATGCTCCTCTACTCGCATCTGTCGGCCCAAACGCACAATCGGCAGAAGCCCTTGACGGCCCAATTCATAGGCCCTTTGGAGCGACACGCCGAGACGCTTGGCTACTTCGTCCATGTGCAACAGGCAGATTTGCGGCCGCCCGTTTGATTCGGTTTCGGAAAGGAGAATCGGGTTCATGCTTTCTCTAGTACCGGAATTTCCACAACCTGCCAAACGACCTGCTACAGCGCCCTACTGACCGCGCCCAACTCGCTTGGAGAACAGCGAGGCCTGTCTTAGCATGGCTCCGTGGCAGGACAAATCGTCGCACGCGGAAAAGGGAAATGGATGGTCCGAGCGTTCCTCGGGCGGGACCCGCAGACCAAGCAAAGGCTGTTCCAGAACAAGATGGTCCACGGCAGCAAACGTGACGCGGAAAAAGTTCTTGCAGAGATGCTACGCGAACGCGATTTGGGAGGTGTCCTGGTCGTCGAGAAGGTGGCCATCGGTTCACTCCTCGACGACTTGGTCGAGGACTACAGGATCAACGGCAAGCGTGTGGACTGGTGCGAACTCGTGGTGAGGACCCACTTGAGGCCCTTCTTCGGCAGCGTGCTGGCGTCGAAACTCACGACGGACCTCGCCCGGAAGTACATTGCTGCTCGCCAGACAAAGGGCGTAGCGAATTCGACGGTTAACCGCGAACTCTCCCTCCTCCGGCGCGCTCTCAACTTGGGGCGCATGTCGACGCCGCCCAAGGTTGCCAGAGTTCCATTCATCCCAAAGCTGGAGGAGAACAACGTTCGAAAAGGCTTCTTCGAGGATGCACAGTACAGATCGCTCCTCCGTGAGTTGCCCGTCGAACTGAAGCCCATTCTCGCCTTCGCCTACTACACAGGATGCCGCCGCGGTGAGATTCTCAAGCTTCAGTGGTCACAAGTGGACCTTTCTCATCGACTCGTCCGACTGGAGCCCGGCACCACCAAGAACGACGAGGCCAGGATCATTCCGCTTGTCTCGGAACTCCTCACCATCCTCCAGGACCAAAAGCGTCTCCGGGATTCACAGTATCCGCAGTGCGAGTGGGTCTTCTTTCGTGAGGGTGAGCCGATCCGCTCGTTCAAAGCGTCCTGGGCCGTCGCATGCGTCCGGGCAGGTCTGGCGGATGCGGGCGGAGAGCCTACCAAGCTCTTTCATGATCTCCGCCGGACGGGCGTCCGCAATCTGGTCCGTGCGGGTGTTCCGGAAGCGGTCGCGATGCGCATCTCGGGGCACAAAACCAGGGCGGTCTTCGATCGCTACAACATCGTTTCGGAATCGGACCTAACCGACGCCGCCGAGAAGTTGGATCAGCATATCCGTCGCCGCCGAACCCAAGACCAAAAACCCGACGGGGGCGACGACGAGTCGTAGATCGCCGCCCGATCCACCCTCCACCGCATCTTCACGGCCCTCGGCCGTCACTTCAACTGTGCTTCGAATCCCCGTCTCCGAGTCGCGCCCGCGACGCCAGGTGTGACAGAAACAGTCACACCAAAACTGGGGTCAACGGAACGGAATTCAAAATTTGTCACACTATAGTCACACCAACGCGAAAACGCCCTCCGATGGAGGGCGTCAGAATCTCTGTAACTTATTGATTTTATTGGTGCGGATGAGAGGACTTGAACCTCCACTCCCTTGCGAGAACTAGAACCTGAATCTAGCGCGTCTGCCAATTCCGCCACATCCGCACGATGGGTGGGTTACCTCTTTATTGTCGGGGAGAACACAGGGGGGTGTCAAATCGCCCGGCCGGGCTCTTTCTTCGCCTGCCGCAGCGTGAGGATCAGCCGCATCACGGCGTTTTCCACCTCATCGCGGATCTTGCGATGAACCTCTTCACTGTGGCCCATGGGATCCTTGATCGCCCAATCGATCCGATGGACCGGCCCGGTGAAGTCAAGCGGGAAGCCGCTCATATTGACGACGATAGCGAAGTTGCCTGGCGAGGTGATCTCCACCGGCTTCGGAAACTGCGTGTCGAGTTCGATGTTCTTCTCGCGCATGACGCGCCGCGTAACGTCCGGGATCTCGTTGGCGGGAGACAGGCCTCCACTCACCGGCTCAATGACATCACTGCCATATTTGCGGGCGAACGCCTCAGCCATCTGGCTGCGGCACGCATTGCCGACGCACACGAACAAAACCCTTACCGCCACGCTCGCACTCTCTCCAGGAACAGGCTGTGCACGCTGTCGTCTGATGTCAGTTCGGGGTGAAAGGTTGCGACCAGATGCCGGCCGAAGTCGACCAGGACCGGATCGTCCTGGTAACGGGCCAGGACGCGGGCGCCGTCGCCGAGTCGCCGGATGATCGGCGCGCGGATGAAAACCGCTTCGATCTCGCGCTCCTCCACCGCAATGCGGGCCACGCGGCTATCGAGTTGACGGCCGTAAGCGTTCCGCTCGACGGCCATATCGACCAGAGCCAACGATTCCTGGGCCGGGTGCGACACCTCGCTCGCCAACAGGATTGCGCCCGCGCAAGTGCCGAATATGGGCCGCTGCCCGCCGTATTCGCGCAACGGCTCGAAGAGCGACTCCAGACGCAACAGCTTGAGCATGGTTGTGCTCTCGCCGCCGGGAATGACGAGCCCCGCGGCTCGGCCCAGTTCCTCGACGGTGCGCACGGGAAACGGATCGGCGCCCGCGCGGGCGAGCGCCTTCTGGTGGGCTTCAAAATCGCCCTGGAGGGCGAGTACTCCGACCGGCACGCTCACGCCGCTACCAGCCTCGGGTCTGCATCAGCTCGCCCTCGGGCAGCTTGGAAACGTCAAGTCCGGGCATCGCCGCACCGAGTTCTTCGCTCGCCTCGAGGAGCTTCACCGGATCCTGGTAATAGGTGGCCGCCTTGACGATCGCACGCGCGCGGGTCTCCGGGTCGCTGCTCTTGAAGATGCCGGAGCCGACGAACACGGCCTCCGCGCCGAGCTGCATGACGAGCGCAGCGTCGGCGGGCGTGGCGATGCCGCCCGCGGAGAAATTGGGCACCGGGAGCTTGCCCTTGGCGGCCACGAACTCGACGAGTTCCAGCGGCGCTTGCAGCTTCTTCGATTCGTGCACCAGTTCCTCGCGGCCGAGCACGGTGAGTTGCCTCATTTCCTTCACGATGGTCCGGATGTGGCGGACGGCTTCGACAATGTTGCCCGAGCCGGCTTCGCCCTTGGTGCGGATCATCGCCGCGCCCTCGGCGATACGGCGCAGGGCCTCGCCGAGATTCCGCGCGCCGCATACGAAGGGCACTTTGAAGTCGCGCTTATCGATGTGGTGCTCTTCGTCGGCGGGAGTGAGCACTTCGCTTTCGTCGATGTAATCGACTTCGAGCGCCTCGAGAATCCGCGCCTCGGTGAAGTGGCCGATCCGTGCTTTCGCCATCACCGGGATGCTCACGGCGTCCATGATTTCGCGGATCACACGAATCGCAGCCATGCGGGCCACGCCGCCTTCCTTGCGGATGTCGGCGGGAACCCGCTCCAGGGCCATCACGGCCGAGGCGCCCGCCTTTTCAGCGATCACCGCTTGTTCCGCGTTGGTGACGTCCATAATGACGCCGCCCTTGAGCATTTCCGCCAGGCCGACCTTGACCCGGAACGTTTCATCGAGATAGTTCATTGGCTCCTCCCAGACAGCCGCGCGGCGTTAGACCAGCGCGGGCGCGTTGTTGAATTCCCTTCCCCCGCCGGCCGAGTGTTCCAGTTCGGCGGCGAAGACCTTGCCGAGCGTGGCGACGCCGCGGCGGATGGTGTCGGGCGCGAGGCCCGCGAAACTGAGACGTAGCGCGCGCGGCTCGCGCCGTGAGACTTCGAAGAAACGGCCGGGCAGGTACGATACGCCTTCGCGCGCTGCGCGCGGCTGCAGTTCCCCCGCATCGAGCGGCGCGGGCAGCCGGACCCACACGTTCATGCCGCCTTCCGGGCGGGTGAAATCGGCGCCCGGCGGCAAATGCTTCTCGCACGCACCCAGCACCGCGCGCAGACACGCCGCACCGTGCGCCAGTACGCGCGTCCGGTGGGCGGCGAGACGGCCGGAGGTGGCGAAACGCAGCATGACCGCCTGCGAGAGTTGGTCGGTATGCAGGTCACACCACTGCTTGGCTTCCGCCAGTCTGGAGACCAGCGCGCGCGGCGCAATCACCCAGCCGACGCGAAGGCCCGGGAACGCGATTTTCGAAAAGCTCTTGAGGAGCACCACGCTGCCGGATTCATCCAGTTCCTTGAGCGTGGGCAGCGGCTGGCCGCTGTAGCGCAACTCACCGTACGTGTCGTTCTCCACCAGCACCACACCAGCGCCCACGGTGGCGCGAAGGGCCGCGAGGCGAGCCGCGCGGGGCATCGTGGTCCCGGTGGGGTTATGGAAGTTCGGTGTCAGGACAACCAGGCGAGGCCGCTCACGCTCGACCGCGCGGGCCAGGGCGTCGACATCCACTCCGGCCGCGGTCATCGGCACGCCGAGAACTCGCGCTCCGGAATGAGCGAGGATATTGCGCAGGCCGTGGTAGACGGGGTCTTCCAACAAGACCGTATCGCCGGTGGAGATCAGAACGCGCTGCAGCAGATCGAGCGCCTGTTGCGCGCCGTTCGAAACCAGCACGTCGTCGGCCGCGCGGGCCACACCCGCCGCTTTGGCCTCCTCCATCAGATACCGGCGCAGCGGCCCGTAGCCGGCCGGAGATCCGAGTTGGAGGATGTGCGCAGCTTCGGGCCCCCGAATCACCTCTTCGCAGGTGGCGCGAAACGGATCGAGCGGAAACAGTTGCTCACTCGGCCGGGAGGCGGCAAAACTGATCGCCGCTTCGCCGGCGGCGGGCGCATCCAGAGGCGGCAGCATGGATTCCCAGCGCACGCCGCCGAGGGGCGCTCCCGGCCGTTCGACAAAACTGCCGCGGCCGACGTGACCGCGCACCAGGCCCTCCGCCTCCAGCAGCTCATAGGCGGCGGAAACCGTGGCCCGGTTCAGGCCAAGCGACCCAGCCAATTCGCGAGTGGCGGGCAGGCGCGCTCCGTGCTCCAGGCGGCCTTCCAGAATCGCGGACCGGATTTGCTCGCATAATTGCCGGTACAAGGGCTCAGAAGCGTCCGCGTCGAGATGAAGCCGGGGCAGCATGAGGCAGAAATTTCATTCAACCATATTGGCTCGCTCCAAGCAAGCCAATCATCCGCGGATTGGCTCTGCTACAATCCGCCCATGGGACGGAGGGAGTGGCTAAGCGGAGCGGTCGCACTGATGCTCGTCGCGGGGGCGCTGACGCCGCTTGAGGGCCAACGGCGAAAGAAGAAGGCTGAGGAAGAGCCCCCGACGCAGGTATTGGAGCAACTGCCCGAGCCGCCGGCGGTGGTGGTGGCCGATTCGACGCGCCTGGCGTTCCACCTGGCGCCGCTCTCGGCGCGAGGCCTTTTGTCCCGCCAAGTACGGGACGGCATCCGGGAGATCGCGCGCCAGGCGCGTGGCAACGCGATCGTAAAGCTGAGGGCGTTTGTGGCGGGCACCGGCGACCTGCGGCGTGTCCAAACCATCGTGAGCGAAGAGTTCGCGGAGAAGCGGGTTTCGCTCCCGGCGCTGAGCGTCATCCAGGTGGGGGCGCTGCCCATGGAGGGCGCGCAGGTGCTGCTGGAAGCGGTTTCGGCGGATCGCAAGACCGTGAACCCTGGCGGACTGGCGTTTATCGCGGGACAGGTAGCCACGTCCGAGGAAGCTTCCGTGACGGTCGGCGCGATGGTGCGAAAGTCGGTCGCGCAGATCGGGGCCGCGTTGCGCGGCGTCTCTCTGGGCGCCAAGGACGTGATGCGCGTCACCTGCTTTGTAAGTTCGCTCGACGACCACGCGGCGTCGGCGCAGGCGGTGGCCTCGGAGTTTCCGCAGGCGCCCGCGACGTTCGTGCAATTGCAGCGCATTCCGGCGAATCCGCTCAGCGAATGCGAAGCGGTGGCGCGCTTGAACGAGGCGCCGGGCAACGCGGTGAAACTGGTGAACCCGGAAGGGCTGACGGTTTCGCCGAACTACTCGCAGGTGGCGCTGGTGGGTCCGGGACGGATCGCGATGACCGGAGCGCAGATGGCGTTCGGCGCCAAGGAAGAAGACGTCCGCCTGGCGTTCCAGCGCATGGAGAAGACGCTCGACACGGTGAAGACCTCGCAAAAGAACGTCTTCATGACCAACTACTATCCGCTCTCGCAGCGCGCGGCGGAGATGATCCGGAAGGTACGCTTCGATTTCGTCGATAAGGCGAAGCCGCCGGCCAGCACGCTGCTCCTGTTTGAGGGCCTGCCGTCGCTGGACGCTTCGCTCTCGATCGAGGTCCTCGCTCTTGTGTCCGGTGGGCCGCAAGCGTCCTCGGATTGATAGAATCACACCGATATGTCCGCAAAGACCGTAGTCACCTTCGGTGAGATCATGCTGCGCCTGGCCCCGCCGGGCTTTGAACGCTTCCTGCAATCGCCGCAATTCGTCGCCACCTGGGGAGGGGGCGAAGCGAACGTCGCCGTCTCGCTGGCCGGGTTTGGACAGCCAGCGCGGTACGTGACCGTTGTTCCGCAGAACCCGATTGCCGACGCGATGATCGCCGAACTGCGGCGCTTCGGAGTGGACACGTCGGGCATCGTTCGCGGGAAAGGGCGCCTGGGGATCTACTTCCTGGAGGCAGGCGCGAATCAGCGGCCTTCGAAAGTGGTCTACGACCGCGAGGGAGCAGCCATTGCCCTCGCCAAACCCGGCGACATCGACTGGGTGAAATGTTTCGAAGGCGCGGGCTGGTTTCACGTCACCGGGATCACGCCGGCGTTAAGCCAGTCGGCGGCGGACCTGTCCATTGAGGCGCTCCGGAAGGCGAAGGAACTCGGCCTGACCACGTCGTTGGATCTGAACTACCGCAAGAACCTTTGGAAGTACGGCAAGAAGGCCCACGATGTGATGCCGGAGTTGTTCCGGCACGTGGATGTCGGCATCGCCAATGAGGAAGACTGCCAGATGTCACTCGGCATCTCCTCGGCCGCGGACGTACATGCGGGTGAACTCGACCGGGACCAATACCGGGCGCTGGCGGAGAAGGTTTTGGAACTCTACCCCGGCCTCGCCAAGATGGCGATCACGCTCCGTGAGTCACGGAGCGCTTCGCACAACGGGTGGTCGGCTTGCTTGCACAACCGTTCCGAGTTCCTGCTGAGCCGGCACTATGAGATCACGCACATCGTGGATCGGGTGGGCGGCGGCGATTCCTTCGCCGGCGGTCTGATCTACGGAATGCTCAACCTCGCTTCCGACGCCGGCGCGCTGGAGTTCGCCGTCGCGGCGAGCTGCCTGAAACACTCGATCCCCGGCGACTTCAACCGGTTCACGGTGGACGAGGTCAACGGCCTGCTCCAGGGCGGCGGCTCGGGACGCGTGCAGCGCTGACTACTGCCCCGGGTCGTAGCCCTTGATGCGGCGGACCCAGATGTTGCGGTAGCGCACCTTCACGTCGTGGTCCTGCAGGCGAAGCGGCTCTTCGGGCCCATGCGGCTCGTACTTCCTGATCGCGCGGTGCGCCATCTGCCCGATGAGTTCCTGGCGGTTGTGCACCATCACGCCGTTGTGGAAGACGGTCGCGTAGGCCGGCTTCACCAGTTTCTCCCCTTCGAAGCGCGGCGCTTCGAACACGATGTCGTAGACGTTCCACTCACCCGGCTTGCGCGAGGCGTTCACCATGGGCGGCCACTGGCCGTAGATGGACGCCGCCTGGCCGTCTGCGTACGTCGGGTTGTCCCACGAGTCCAGCACCTGGATCTCGTAGCGGCCCATGATGAGCACGCCGCTGTTGGCCTCGGCCAAGCCCGACGCGGCTGGCGTGCTCACCGGCG
>DALYJJ010000079.1:21488-28690 GCA_031969915.1 Bryobacteraceae bacterium
CTGGTGTTGGGGATGACAGGCTTCGACGTGCTGGACCTCGACACGCCGCTGTTGGCGCGCCACTGGCTGGTGCCTTCGAGTTCGGTTGGCGCGGAGAACTCGAGGTGCAACTGCATGTCGCCGAACTTCTCCTTGGTCACCAGGTCGCCGGAGCGAGGCGCGATTTCGAAGTAGCCGTTCTCCACCTTCCACTTTGCTTCGCTCGTCTGACCGCGCCTTTCATGCTGCCATTGGGAAAGGTCCTTCCCGTCGAAGAGCACGATGGCGTCGCTCGGCGCGTCGCCCAGCTTGGCGCCGGGCGTGACCAGCGGCGGCTTCGGGCGCGCGATGTCGTGCACGCGCCACTTCTGGCCGGGCAGCACCGGTCCGTCGTCATATCCAACGGGGGCGGTGCGATACTGCTTGCCTTGGGATTGAGCGAAGGCAGCGCTCGCGATCAGAATCGTGAAGACCAGGGTGCGGTTCATGGGACTCCCCTTAAACGACCTAGCTTATCAAGACGGCTCTGGCGGGCCACGGCGTTACGCGGACTTGATCTCCGTCCATAAGCGGTCTCGCAAGCGCTGGACCGCCGTGGGCATGGGCTGGAACCACTCGCCGCGGGCGAGGGTCCGGGCGTCCGGATACAGCACCGGATTGCCGCTCACCTCGGCGGGGAGCAGGGCGCGTGCTTTGGCGTTAACCGTAGCGGTGCGCGTCTCGACGACCACCGTGGCGGCCACGGCCGGCCGCAGCAGGTAGTTGATGAAACGGTGGGCGAGTTCCGCGCGACGGCTTTCCCGAAGAATCACCGCGCTGTCGGCATAGAGGGGGAAGCCCTCCTCCGGGTAGGCGAAGCGCAACGTGGGCGCGCCGTCGATGGCCTGCTGCGAGGTGGTCGCCCAGAGCTGCGCGGCGAGGACGTCGCCGGCGATCATCTGATCGCGAACCTCGGCGTTGAGGTAAGCGCGCAGCAGTCTCTTCTGGTCGATGGCCTCGCGCTGAGCGGCGCGGAGTTCCGTTTCCGACGTCGAGTTGAGCGAGTAACCGAGTTTCTTGAGCGACGCGCCGAGCACTTCGGCCGGATCGTCGAGCATCGTGATGCGGCCGGCCAGGGGGCGGCGCCACATGTCGGACCAGCGCCGCGGCGGGGGCTGCAGGGAGCCCTGATAGAGAATGCCGCTCGCGCCCCACATATAGGGCACCGAATAGCGAACCGCCGGATCCCAAGCCGGGCGGCGGAACGGCGCATCGAGGTTGTCCAGATCCGGGAGCCACTCGTGGCGCACCTCCGCGAGGAGCCGGTTTTCGATCATCGGGCCGACAAAGTAGCTAGACGGGAAGACCACGTCCCACCCGGAGTTTCCCCCCAGCACCCGGGCCAGCATCTCTTCGTTGCTCTCGTAGACGGCATACCGGACCCGGACGTTGAACTCCTTCTCGAAATCCGGGATCGTGCGCTCGGCGACGTAGGCCGACCAGTTGAAGACGTTGAGCCGCGGCCGCAGGTCGCGCGAACAGCCGGCGAGCCCGCCGAGGCCGAGAAAGAAGACCGTGCGCCGGTTCATTTCTGCAACCGCTCCGAGGCGAGGATCAGGACGCCGAGGCCGAAAACAATGGCCGTGGAGATGGCATTCACCACCGGGTTGCCGCCGCGGCGGGCCATGGCGTAGATCACCATGGGGAGCGTTTCGGAGTCGACTCCGGCGACGAAGCTCGTGATGACGTAGTCGTCGATGGAGAGAGTAAAGGCCAGCAGAGCGGCCGCGACGACGCCCGGCATGAGTTGCGGAAGCGTCACCTCGCGGAAGGCGGACCACTCGGTGGCCCCAAGATCGAGCGCGGCTTCTTCGAGCGCCGGATCGAGCGCGCGAAGGCGGGCCATCACGACGATGACGACATAGGCGAGGCAGAACATCACGTGCGCCGCGATGACGGTATGCATGCCGAGGTGGATGTCGAGCGCGCGGAAGGCCCACTGATAGAACGCGAGCAGCGCGACACCCATGACGATTTCGGGCGTGACCAGAGAAAGGTAGAGGGCAGCGGAGAGCGAGCGTTCCAAACCACGCCGGGCGCGCTTCCAGAGCCCGTAAGCGGCCAGAGTGCCAAGAACCGTGGCCACGGCGGTGGCGGCGGCGGCGATCAGCAGGCTGTTCAGCGCGGACTCGGCGAGTTGCTCGTCGCGCAGCGCGGCCCGGTACCAGTGAAGCGAGAATCCCTCCCACACGGTGAACTTCGAAGCGTTGAAACTGAACGCGCCGAGGATCAACATCGGCAGATGGAGAAAGAGCAGCACGCCGGCCGCCCAGAGCGCGAGCGCGCGGTTCACAGCAGAGACTCCCGGCTCCGCTTGGCCAGGATGGTCAGCAGAACCATGACCACGGCCATCAAGGCGAGCGACAGGGCTGCGCCGAAGGGCCAGTCGCGGGAGTTGGTGAACTGGTTCTGAATGAGGTTCCCGATGAGGATGGTCTTGCCGCCGCCGAGCAGGTCGGGCGTGAGGTAGGATCCGAGACACGGAATGAAGACCAGGATGGAGCCCGCGCCGATACCGGGAGCGGCGAGCGGGAGCACGATGCGCGTCAGGGCGGTCCACGGGCGCGCCCCCAGGTCGGCCGCGGCTTCGAGCAGGGATCTGTCGAGGCGCTCGAGCGTGGCGTAGATGGGCAGGACCATAAAGGGCAGGTAGCCGTACACCAGCCCCACAATCACCGCCACCGGGTTATAGAGCAGCGGAAGGGGCTCCGCGATGAGACCGCCGGCGAGCAGCAGCGTGTTCACCAGGCCGGTGTCCCGGAGGAGGAACATCCAGGCGTAGGTTCGGATCAGGAAACTGGTCCAGAAGGGAAGAATGACGAGGGCAAGGTAGAGGTTGCGGCGCGCGCCGACGCGCGCGATGAAGAGGGCCAGCGGAAAGCCGAGCAGGAAGCAAAGCGCGGTGGAGACGGCGGCGATCGCAAAGGAGCGAATGAGAATCGCGCCGTAGAGAGGATCCAGAAGGCGCACCAGGCTCCCCATCGTCAAGGGCTCCGAGACGCCCCCATAAGCGCCGCGCGTGAGCAACGAATAGACGGCGACGATCAGCAAGGGCGCCAGAAAAAGCGCCGCCATCACGGCCGTGGCCGGCGCCAGGCAGAGCAGCGGGAAGCGGCTGCGAGTTAGCGCGGGAGTTCCAGTTCGTCCTGGGGATGCCACCAGAGATGGACCGCCTCGCCGTGATGATACGAGCCGTTGAACCGGGAGACCTCCGCGACCGCGCGTTCGCCCGTTTCGAGGAGCGCGCGGACGTGAAGGCAGTTGCCGAGGAAAACCGAGCCTTCGACGACGGCCGGCACCACGCGGGCGCCGTTGGCGGGAAGGCCGTGAGAAATGCGCGTCGCTTCCGGGCGCACGCCGATGCCGTTGATCCAGTTCACAGCGCCGAGGAACCCGGCCACAAAACGGGACGCCGGGCGGAGGTAGACGTCCTGCGGCGTGCCCACCTGCTCCACGCGGCCGCGGTTCATGACCGCGATCGAGTCGGAAAGCTCAAGCGCTTCTTCCTGGTCATGGGTGATGAAGAGGAACGTGACCCCGACGCGGCGCTGGAGGCACTTCAACTCGGCGCGCATCTGTTTGCGAAGGTTGGGATCGAGCGCGGAGAGCGGTTCATCGAGAAGGAGAACTTCGGGCTCCAACACCAGGGACCGCGCCAGGGCGACCCGCTGACGTTCGCCGCCGCTCAGTTGCGCCGGCAGGCGGCCGGCCTTGGCCCCGAGTTGAACCATGTCGAGCGCCTCGGCCGCGCGTTGCGAGCGTACCGGCGCGGGCAGGTTCCGGAAGTGGCGCAGGCCGAACTCGACGTTCTGTTGCACGGTGAGGTGCGGGAACAACGCGTAGTTTTGAAAGACCGTGCTGACGTTGCGTTGGTAGGGCGGGCGGCCGGTCAGCGGGTGGCCGTTGAGCAGGACCTCACCGGAGGTGGGCTGCTCAAAACCCGCGACCAGGCGGAGCGTTGTGGTCTTGCCGCAGCCCGAGGGCCCGAGCAGGGAGAAGAACGATCCACGCTGGACGGAGAGCGAGACATCGTCGACCGCGAGGGCGGCCTCGGCATGGGACTTGCCGGCAAAGTGTTTGCGGAGCTGCCTGAGCTCCAGCACTGTGTCCATCAGAGTCTGATGAAGATCGTAGCTCATTTCCGGAGAGCGGCGAAATCTTTTTCGAGTGGCTGCGCGCCTGTTGGACATTCGTGAACGGTGAGTGAAGGGCGATTCCCCTATCGACCGGATGGTGAAAACGGGGCACGACCCCTACCCTGAGAAGGGAAAGGAGCGCGCCATGGCGGATTTCTACCAGACGGGTATCGTTACCACGCTGCATCGACTGAGCGGTGAAGATCCGCAGCGCAGCGAACGCAGGCTGGAAGAGTACAGCGAACGGACGGCGGCGGCGCTGGTGCTGCCCGCGCTCTACTCCGAGTTTCAGCAGCCGGCGATGCGGCGGATCGTGGACGAACTGCGCGGCGTGCGTTTTCTGAAGCGAATCGTCGTGGCGTTGGGACGGGCCTCGGAGGTGGAATACCGGCACGCGCGCTCGTTCTTCGAGAACTTCGAAACGCCGGTGACGTTCGTGCAGGTGGACCACCCGGAGGTGCTCGAACTGTTCCAGGAGCTGGATGCGAGCGGGCTGGGAGCGGGGGAGGCAGGCAAGGGGCGTTCGTGCTGGCTGGCGAGCGGGTATGTGCAGGCGCTGGGAGATTGCGACGTGATTGCGCTGCACGACTGCGACATCCGCAACTACTCGCGGGCGCTGCTGGCGCGTTTGTGTTACCCGCTGATGCACCCCACATTGCGCTTCGATTTCTGCAAGGGTTTCTACGCGCGGCACTCGGACCGGCTGCACGGGCGGGTGACCCGGCTGTTTCTGACCCCGCTGGTGCGGGCGATGCAAGGGCTCGCTCCCGGGGCGGCCTTCCTTCGATTCATCGACAGCTTTCGGTACGCGCTGGCCGGCGAATTCAGCATGCGCACGGCGCTGGCGGCGGAAAATCAAGTTCCGGGGGACTGGGGACTGGAGGTCGGAGTGCTGGCCGAGGTGTTTCGCAACTGCCCGGCCAG
Organism: Bryobacteraceae bacterium; assembly: GCA_031969915.1. Classification (GTDB taxonomy): domain Bacteria; phylum Acidobacteriota; class Terriglobia; order Bryobacterales; family Bryobacteraceae; genus DALYJJ01. The sequence continues at coordinate 26,567 of DALYJJ010000079.1, forward strand.
CCGGGTCTGCCAGACGGACCTGGCGGATTGCTACGACCACAAGCACCAGGCGCTTTCGGCGGACAATCCGGGGACGGGATTACGCCGGATGACCCGCGAAATCGCGCGGAGCCTGCTGCGGGCGGTTGCGAGCGAGGGCATCGTACTGGGCCGCGATGCCCTTCGCACCCTGGAAGCAACCTACGTGCGCTCGGCGGAGGACATGATCCGGCGGTATCACGCGGACGCGGTGATCAACGGGCTCGCCTTCGATCAACACGCCGAGCGGAGAGCCGTGCTCGCCTTCGGCGCGAGCCTGCGGGACGCGGCGGCGGAGTTCATGCGCAACCCGCTGGGAGCGGCGCCGATTCCGGCCTGGAACCTGGTGGAGTCCGCGTTGCCGGAATTCGCGGGACGCCTGTTGGAAGTCGTGTCGCGCACGGACCGGGCGGGCCGCGGGCGCGTGGCGTTGTGGCCGGCGGCGGAGCTCACGGCGTAAGCAGGCCGAGCACGGCTTGGTTCCAACCGGCGGGTCCGTCGAGGGCGGTGACTTCGGCGGTGGGGAGTTGGCGGAGGATGAGTTGAGCGTGCTCGGAGCGAACGACAATGGCGCGGTGGCAGGCGCGGAGGAGCGGAAGGTCATTGGGCGCGTCACCGAGAGCGACGGTGGTGACCTCGCCGTGGCGTTCGCAATAGCGTTCGATCAGGTAGCGCGCGGCGGCGCCTTTGTCGATGGGGCCGGTGAGATGAAAGAAGCGTCCGCCGCGAGTCCAGCGCTTGCCGAGCGCTTCGATCGCGGTGAGCAAGCGCTGCGCCGGCTCGCCGTCGGGGATGACGAAGGGTTCGTCGTGATCGCGGCGGCGGGCACGTTCGGCGGCATCGGGTGGGAGCCCGGTGAGTTCGGCGACCTCCGCGGCGGTCATCTCCGCGAACCCACGGGCGGCCACGCCGGAAGTGCGGGAGGCGCGGCGCAGCGCGGCGACGTTCGATTCATACCGGCAGCCGAAGCGCACCACACGCTGGGTGCGGTGAGGGTGAAAATAGGAAGCGGGAATCACGGCGAGGGCGCCGTTCTCCGCCAGGTACGGATGACGGAATCCGAGGTCCGCGAGCAAGGGCTCCACTTCAGCGCGCGTCTTGCTGGTGGAGAGCACGAGCGGCACGCCCGCGGCGCGCACCAGTTCGAGGGCGGGAAGCGCGGCGGCGTAGGAGTAGGTTTCACGGTCGAGCAGAGTTCCGTCGAGATCGCTGAATATGACCAACATCGCGCCTGAACCATCGAAACACGGGAGCGGCGAGAGGGCCATCCGGTCGAAAGGGGAGCCGCCGGCAGGGGGGCGTTTCGGCAGTTGGCCGCTGCTGACCCTGGCGTTCGGGAGCCTGGTGGCGCTGATGATCGTTTCGGGTGTGGCGACCGTGAACAAGGCGACGAACCTCTATTCGACGCTATCGCGGCTGAACCGCGAGTACCGGCAACACTGGCGGAGCGTGGAGGAGATTCAATCCGGGATTCACGTTTCGAGCGTACTCATCCGCGACTACCTGCTGGACCCCTCGCAGGAACGGGCGAAGGAGACGCGCGACGAACTGCTGAAGGTGCGGAAGCAGATGGAAGGCCTGCTGGCGCCGGCCGAGCTGGCGCACCTGCGCAAAGAGATTGACGCCTACTGGGACACGTTCGACCCGGTCTTCGAATGGGAGGCGGACGACAAAAAAGCGATGGGCTTCTGGTTCCTGCGGCAACGGGTGATGCCGCGCCGGGAGGCCGCATTGGCGCTGGCGCTCGAGGCGCAAAACCTGACCGAGGTGACCTTCCGCAGGCAGCGCGAAGAGATCCGGCAGAATGAGGAAGAACTCCGGGGATACGTGTGGCGGATGCTGGCCGCGACGGTGCTGCTGGGAGCGCTCGTGGCGGCGGGCAGCATTGTGCGGGTGTGGCAGTTGGAGAAGCGGTCGCGGCGCGCGGAGGACGAGATGCGGCGCCTTTCGCATGAGCTGGTGTCCGCACAGGAGGAGGAGCGGCGGGCCATCACGCGCGAGCTGCACGAGAGCTCGAGCGAGCGGCTGCGCGCCACGCACTCGAAGGACTGGCGCGGCTTCATCCGCGTCTCGCGGGACGTCATCCGCGGCATCGACCTCGAGGTC
>DALYJJ010000080.1:0-28686 GCA_031969915.1 Bryobacteraceae bacterium
CCTCTCGGCGGTTTCCAGGATCTTGGCGGCGTTGGCGAGGAACAGGCTCACACTCCTGCTTATCGCCCCGAGCGCGCCCCCCGTGAGCGTTTCTTCCGGTTCGCCTGCCGCGCCGGCCTCTATCGCTGGCTCAACCCGCCGTCCACGGCGAGCAACTGCCCGGTGACGAAGATCGGCGCCCGCAGGAAGTACGCCACCGCGTCGGCCACCTCGGCGGCATCGCCCGCGCGCTTCATCGGCGTGGCCCGGACCATCGCGAGCGCGGCGTCGTTCAGGTCGTTGAAGTCAATCACGCCGGGCGCCACCGTGTTGACGCTGATCTGGGGCGCCAACGCCTTGGCCAGCGCCCGCGTCATGTGAATCACGCCGGCCTTCGAGGCGCAGTAGTGCACGTGCTCCGGCCAGGGACGGATCCCGCCCAGCGAACTGAGGTTCACGATCCGGCCGCCACCGCCGCGCTGCATCAGCTTCGCGCCCTGCTGGCAGCAGAAGAACACCGCCTTCAGGTTCACGGAGTGAATGAAGTCCCAGTCCGCCTCGGTGACCTGTAGCGGATCGAACTTCGTGAAGCGCGCCGCGTTGTTCACCAGTCCGTCCAGGCGCCCCAGCCGTTCGCCCACTTCTCCGAACAGCCGCTCGATCGCCGTCACCGATTCCAGATCCGCCTGAAACAGCGGCGCGCCCCCGCACTCTTCGGCCGTGCGCCGCGCTTCGGCCTCTGAGCCGCCGTAGTGGATCGCCACGCGGGCGCCCTCCTGGTGCAGCCGCAACGCGATGGCGCGCCCGATGCGCTTCGCCGCTCCGGTCACCAGAATCGTCTTCCCCGCCAGCTCACCGCTCGGGATCGCCATGCACCTCCACCTCCTTTGGATCCACACCCGCCAGCGGCGGCTCCACCAGCCTGCCGCTCCAATGGAACCATCCCCACATCGCCGCGGTCATCGAACTCAGGCAGCCCGCCACCACTCCGATCACGCGCGGCGAGACGTGTTCGGAGGCGAAACCCGCTCCCGTCATCGAGAGCATCATCGTCGACCAGGTCAACGACTCGATGGTGGAGAAAACGCGCCCGCGAAAGGCATCCGGCACATGGCGCAGCAACTGCGAGAAGTTCATTACCGCGCTCACCGCCACCGCGCCGCGCGAAATCGCCATGAAGATGAGCGCCTGCCAGAACTGCGGCGCCTGCGCGAACAGCACGTAGGAGCCGCCGTGGATGACGTAGCAAACGATCACCGCGCGCTTGTAGCCGTTAAAGGAGAGGCGGTCGCCGATGCGGTGGACGACGGCGCCCCCGAGCAACAGCCCGATGCCCGCGCACCCCCACAGCATGCCGATGCCGCCCGGCCCCCGGTTGAACACCGCTTCGCCGAAGAGCGGGAACAATACCTGCGCCGCGCCTCCGCCCGTGGCCCAGCCGACATGCACCAGGCCGATCGCGAACAGCAGTGGCGTGGCGGCCATGTAGCGCAGACCCTGCGCGTACTCGCTCCACGGCCGCACGACGTCGCTTTCCGTCAGCGCCTCGCGAAGGGCCTTGAATCCCTTCTTGACGCGCAGGCGCGAGATCGCCCAAGCCGAAAAGAGAAACGACAGCGCGTTGAAGACGAACGCCCACTCGTAGCCGAACTGCACCACGCTCGCGCCGCCCAGGAAGCTGCCCAACGTGAGCGCCGTCCACTGCGTGGTCTGGGTGAGCGTGTTGGCGGTGTGCAGTTCCTCCCGGGAGGTGATGGTGGGCAGAATCGCCGCGCGCCCGCTGGTGAAGAACGGGCTCGCGAACATCAGCAGGCCGCTCAGCAGGTACAGGAGCCAGGCGTCGCCGCGGCCCACCGCGAAGATGAACAACACGGCCACCACCGCGCGCACCAGGTCGCTCCAGATCATGATCCGCTTGCGGTCCAACCGGTCCAGCAGAATACCCGCCAGCGGCCCCGCCAGCACGGCCGGAATCGCGCGCGAGAGCATCAACGCGCTCACCACCAGCCCCGACCCCGTATTCGCCAGCGCCAGGCTGAACACCGCGATCGTGTTGAAGTGGTCGCCCACTTCGCTCACCACCTGGCCCATCCACGTGTAGCGATAATTCGGGTTCTGCCGGAGCAGTTGGAGAAAGCCGGGCCGCGCCATCAGGCCCGCTCCGTCAGCCACACGCCAGCCAGCACCAGGCCGCCGCCCAGCAGGAGCGAACCGGTGACCTGTTCGCCCAGCAGCGGAATCGCGAGCACCGTGGCCAGCAGCGGCTGGCAGTAGGAGAACGCCGAAAGGCGCGAGGCCGGAATCCAAACGAGCGCCCAGTAATAGATCAGGTACGCGACGACCGAGGGAAAGACGGCCATGTAGAGAAGGCTCGCCCAGCCCGCCGCGCTGACCTGCGCGAAACCGAAGTTGCGCGCCGAGACAAAGGTCAGCGGGGCCAGCAGCAACGACCCTCCGACGTAGGCGAAGGTGTTCACCGTAATGCTGCCGTGCACGGTGGTGGATTCCTTGCCGAACACCGTGAACACGGAGAACGCCACCGCCGCGGCGAGGATCAGCATGTCGCCGGCGAACGTCGCTCCGCTGCCGCCGTTCCGCTGCAACGCCGCCACGCCGGCAAGGGCCACCGCCATGCCGCCGGCCTTGCGGAAGGTGAAGCGCTCCAGGCCCCGCACCGCCGCCAGGCTGAGCACGATCACCGGCGTCAGCCCGATGACGATTGCCGCGTGCGCCACGCTGGTCCGCTGCAGGCCGAATACAAAGAAGAGCTGATTCAGGAAGACCCCGAGCACGCCCAGCAGCACCAGCACGGGCACGTCCGCGCGGCTCCAGGATCGCTTGCGTCCGCGGGTCTTCGAAAGATACAGCGGCAGAATCAGAAGGCCCGCGACGGTCGTCCGCAAGCACGCCAGCAGCAGCGGATCAAAGTCCCGCAGTGCGTACTTGCCGATGATGAAGTTCAGCGCCCACACCAGCACCATGAGCGCGATCAGACTGTAGAGTTCGAGCGTGGAGGGGCGGCGCGTGTGCGCGTCGCCTCGGCTCAACGGATCGTCTCCTCGCGCACCGTCAGGCTCTGCAAATAGTCCGTGTCGAGATCGAACCCGAAGCCTGGTTCGTCGCGGACGGTGATCGTCCCGCGGGCGGAGACTTCCACTTCGGGGCGAATGATGTCCCTCTTCCAATACCGCTTGCTCGCGCTCACGTCGCCCGGCAGCACAAAGTTCGGCAGCGTGGAGAGAGCGATGTTGTGCGCCCGGCCAACGCCCGCCTCCAGCATGCCGCCGCACCACACGGGCACGTTCGCCGGCTGCGCCACGTCGTGCACCCGCTTGGCTTCCAGGAACCCGCCCACGCGCCCCAGCTTGATGTTGATGATCCGGCAAGCGCCCATGCGGATCGCCTGCTCAGCGTGGTGCGCGGAGCGGATGCACTCGTCCAGACAGATCGGCGTATCCAGCTTGGCCTGCAACTGCACGTGGTCGACGATCTCGTCGTGCGCGAGCGGCTGCTCGATCATCATCAGGTAGAATTCGTCGAGCGCCTTCAGCCGGTCCACGTCCTTCAGCGTGTAAGCGGAGTTCGCGTCCCCCATCAGCTTGATCGACGGGAACTCGCGCCGCACTTCGCGCATCACGTCGATGTCCCAGCCGGGCTTGATCTTGATCTTGATCCGTTGGTAGCCGGCGCTCACTTCGGTCTCGATCTTCTTCAGCAGTTCCGGGATGCTGTTCTGAATGCCGATCGAAACGCCGGCCGGGATCTCCTTGCGCGCACCGCCGCCGATCTGCTGCCAAAGGGGCCGGCCGTTCATCCGGGCCTCCAAGTCCCACACCGCCACTTCCAGGCCGCCGCGCGCCATGTTGTGGCCGCGGATCTTCGATGTGAGCGGGGCCACCGAGGCCGCCCCCGCCAGATCCTGCCCCAGGACCATCGGTGCGATGTAGTCCTTCAGCAGCAGCCACGCCGCGTCGGTCCATTCTTCGTTATAAAAGGGGTTCTCGCCGCAGGTGACCTCTCCCCAGCCGGAAACGCCCCCGGCGGCGGCTTCCACCACGAGGATCCGCCGTTCATAGGTGCGGCCGAAACTGGTCTCGAAGAAATGCACCAGCGGCAGCCGGATCTCGCGCAAAATCACTCTATCGAGCTTCATCGAAAACCCCCAGCAGATAAGTCCCGCCCTCGCCGTTGCGCTCCACGCCGACCACCGCCAACCCGTTGCTGAAGTGTTCCAGGAACTGTTCGCTGACGCGCTGCTGAAAGGCTCGCGCGCGCTTCGGATCGTCGCGCTTCAGATCCGCGATTCCTCCAGGCACATCGATCCGGGCCTGAATCAGCGGGCGCTGCACGGGCTTGCCTGCCACCGCCGCTTCCACGCGCGGCGACCGGATGTACCATTCGGCAACGCAGCGGTCCGTGGGCAAACCGCCGTGCAGATGACTGGTCGTGGCGCCGTATTGGTTCAGCACGTACCGCCGCACTACGGCGCCCAGCCGCTCCATGTTGAAATACGCGTTCTTGATCTCGAGCGGATCGAAGGTCCATTCGATCAGCTCGATGCCCCGGGCGAGCGCCTCTTCGCGCTGCGCCAGCTTGAGCGAACGCCCGACACCGGAATTGCGATACTCCGCCAGCACGCCGAGCATGTGGCTGTGCAGGTAGGTCTTGCCCCCCGCCTTCAGGCCGGGAATCGCCAGGCAAAACGCCACCATGCGCCCTTTGTCGAAGGCTCCGAAAGCCTGGCCGCCCACCTTGGTGGCCACCACGAACAAACGCACCGGCAGCAGTTCGATCTCTTCGAAGCCCCAGATCGTCTTCTGCAGGCGCACCGCCTCGCCGAACTCGGCATGGGTGGTCAACGCGCGCACCTCGAGCGAAGGCTTCACTCGGCCCGCTTCGCTTCCTGCCATAACGCCTCCATCTCGTCGATCGCCGCCTCCGCCGGGGCCGCGCCACGTTTGGCCAACTCGCGTTCGACGTGTCCGAACCGCCGCCGGAACTTGGCGTTCGTGCGGCGCAGCGCCTGTTCCGCATCGATCCTCAGGAACCGCGAGAGATTCACCAGCACAAACAGCAGGTCGCCGATCTCGCCCTCCAGTTCGTCGCGGGAACCTTCCAGGCGCGCTTCCGCCAATTCGCCCAATTCCTCATGCAGCTTGGCGATCACTTCGTCCGCCGTGCGCCAGTCGAAGCCCACGCGCGCGGCCTTGTCCGTCAACTGCTGCGCTTCCATCAACGCCGGCAGCGCCTTCGGCACGCCGTCCAGTAATCCCTGCGGCGCCGCCGTCCCCTTGTCCTTTTTCTCCTCCGCCTTGATCTCGTCCCATCGCTTCTTCACGTCGTCGGGCGTGTTCGCGATGGCATCCTCAAAGACGTGGGGATGCCGCCGGATGAGCTTCTCGGAGATCGCTTCGAGCGGCCCGTCGATCGAGAAATGCCCCGCCTCCGCCGCCATCTGCGAATAGAAGACAGCCTGCAGGATAAAATCGCCAAGCTCCTCGGAAAGGTGCTCCCAATCCCTTCGCTCAATCGCGTCCAGGACTTCGTAGGTCTCCTCGATGGTGTATTGCTTGATCGAATCGAAGGTCTGTTCGCGGTCCCACGGGCAACCGCCCGGTGCGCGCAGGCGCGCCATGATGGCCACCAGCCGTTCGAACTTCTGTCCCGTTGTTAAGCCTGAATCCACGGAAGTGAGGTGCGTACCAGACTGCCAAGCCGAGATCCCGCCGCCCGCGAGAGTGAGCCGCGGCCGCGGGAACGCCGGCGCCGCCCCTGCGAAAGGGCAGGCCCGCGGAGAGCGGTCTGACGTTCTTCGAGTTTATCATGCGCCTCCGAGCCCGCTAAAATGGCGGAGATGAGCGAAGCAGCCGATTTCCCGCTCCCGCCCGCGACGTTCGAGTTTCTGGTCCTCAGTCTGAGAACGCAGATTGAGATGCAACTCGGCCTGCTGCACTTCGGCGAGGAGAAAGACCGTCCCGCACCCGACCTCCGCCTGGCCCGGCATGGCATCGACATCCTGGCGATGCTTCTCGAGAAGACCAGCGGAAATCTCTCTTTGGACGAGAAACGCCTCCTTGAAAACAGCCTCACGGAGTTGCGTTTCCGCTTTGTACAGGTGGCCGAGGACACGCAGAAGAAGTCCGCGAATGCCTGATTCGCGGGACGCCCTTCGGATCACCGTTCTGGGCTCCGGCACCAGTGTCGGCGTTCCCACCATCGGCTGCCACTGCGACGTATGCCGGTCCTCCGATCCGCGCGATCAGCGGCTGCGGCCCTCGATCGTGGTCCGATGGCGGGAGCACAGCGTGCTCATCGACACCACCCCCGATTTCCGCACGCAAGCGCTGCGCGCCGGCCTGGAGCGCATCGACGCCATCCTTTATACACACGCGCACGCCGACCACATCATGGGCCTCGACGACGTGCGCCCCTTCAACTTCCGGCAGAGCGGTGCCATTCCGATCTACGGCTCGGAGGACACGCTGGCCGCCATCCGCCGGACGTTCGCCTACATCTTCGAGCAGCGCACCCACGATTCCCACGTTCCGCGAATCGAGACGCGAACCATCAACGGGGCCCCCGTTACTATCCACGATCTGGATTTCCTGCCCGTGCCCGTGCGGCATGGCAGCGGCGTGGTCTTCGGCTTCCGCTTCGGCGCCGCGGCGTACCTCACCGACCACAGCGAGATCCCGGAGGAATCGCTCGCACTGCTGGAGAACCTGGACGTGCTCTTCCTCGACGCGCTCCGGTACAAGCCCCACCCCACCCATTCCACCGTGCAGAAGTCGCTCTCCTATGTGGAACGGCTGAAGCCCCGGCGCACGTTCTTCACCCACATCTGCCACGACCTGGGCCACGAGCGCGCCGAAAGCCTCCTGCCGGCGGACGTGCGCCTGGCCTACGACGGCCTGGAGATCGAAGTCGCCGGAGCCGGCGCATGAGGCCCGCCGCGGTCACGATCGGCAACTTCGACGGCGTCCACGCGGGCCACCGGCAACTGCTGCGCACCGTGGTGCGGCTGGCGCACGAGAACCATTGGACCCCCGCGGCAGTCACGTTTCATCCGCATCCCACCACCATCGTCGCGCCCCACCGTGCCCCGCGGCTGCTGATGACTCCGGAGGAGCGCGCGGCTCAGTTGCGGTCGGAAGGCATTGAGCGCGTGGAGATCGTGCCGTTCACCGCGGAGTTCGCCCGTAAGACCCCGGAGGAGTTCGTCCGCGACATCCTCATCGACCGGCTCGGCGCGCGCGCCGTGTGCGTCGGCGGCAACTTCCGCTTTGGCTACCGGCAATCCGGCGACACCGCCGCGCTCCGCGCCCTCGGCGAGCAGTTCGGCTTCGAAACCCACACGCTGGGCGGCGTCAGCGTCCGCGGCCGCCTCGCGTCTTCGAGCGAGATTCGAAAACTCATCGAAGACGGCCGCGTTTCGTTGGCGTGCCGTCTGCTCGAGCGGCCCTTCGCCCTCCGCGGTGAAGTGGTGGCCGGCCGCGGCGTCGGGTCCCGGCAGACCGTGCCCACGCTCAATCTCCAAACTTCCGCTGAAATTCTTCCGAAAACCGGCGTCTATATCACGGAAACGGAAGACCTCAACGAACGGCGGCGGTGGCCATCCATTACCAACGTCGGCCACCGCCCCACTTTTGACGCCGGCGCCCTGAGCATCGAGACGTTCCTCCTGGCCCCCCTCGAAGGCCCGCCGCCGACCGGCATCTCCGTCGCCTTCCATCGCCGCGTCCGGGACGAGCGCAAGTTCGCCTCGCCGGAAGACCTCAAGGCGCGGATTCTGCGCGATGTGGCCTTGGCCCAAACCTGGTTTCGCCGCCGCGCCCGTTTCGCCCGTCCGGCCGTCTCCCGGCTTTGAGGCCCCGGCCGGGACAGCGAACCCGCCGCCGGGCGCGCGTTGCGCCCCACCGCCGCAAAATGTTAGCTTGAAAATTCAGATTCCCGGGTGCGATTTCACAATCACTAGGTAAGGAGTAATCGAATGCTCGTTTCCATGCGGCAAGTGCTCGATGAAGCAGCAAAAGGCGGCTACGGCGTTGGCGCCTTCAACGTAAATAACATGGAGCAGATTCAGGCGATCATGGAGGCGGCTCGCGAAACCAAGTCGCCCGTGATCATCCAGGCCAGCCGCGGCGCCCGTTCCTACTCGCAGGACCGCTTCCTGTATCACCTCATGGTGGCGGCCACGGAACTCTATCCGGAGATCCCCACCGTGTTGCACCTCGACCACGGCAACAGCCCCGAGACCTGCAAATCGGCCATCGAGATGGGCTTCACCAGCGTTATGATGGACGGCTCGCTTCTTGCCGACGGCAAGACACCGGCGTCGTTCGATTACAACGTCCAGGTGACGAGGGAAGTCGTCGAGATGGCGCACGCCAAGGGCGTCACGGTCGAGGGCGAAATCGGCTGCCTCGGCGGCATCGAAGACGGCCACGGCGCCGGCGGCGATGGCCTCTCGCACCTCACCGACCCCACGCAAGCCGTCGAGTTCGTCGAGAAGACCGGCCTGGATGCCCTCGCCATCGCGATCGGAACCAGCCACGGCGCCTACAAGTTCTCCAAGGCTCCCACCGGCGAGACGCTGAAGATGGACGTGCTCATCGACATCCACAACCGCCTTCCCAATACCCACCTGGTGATGCATGGATCCTCCAGTGTTCCGAAGGACCTGCAGGACATCATCAACCAGTACGGCGGCAAGTTGAAGCCGACCTGGGGAGTGCCCGTCGAAGAGATCCAACTCGGCATCAAGAACGGCGTGCGCAAGATCAACGTCGACACCGACAACCGCCTCGCGATCACCGGCGCCATCCGGAAGGTCTTCTTCGAAACGCCGGAGAAGTTCGACCCGCGCGACTACCTCAAGCCGGCGCGCGACGCAATGAAGAAAGTGGTAGCCCTCCGCATGACGCAGTTTGGCCAGGCTGGCCGCGCCGGCGATTACGCCCCCATCCCGCTCGACGAGATGGCCAAGAAGTACAAGGAACAGGGCGTTCTCGTTTAGTTCTCCCAAACTCCTCCTTCCCCGGGCGGGCTTCGGCCCGCCCCTCCTCCTTCCCTTCCCTCCGTCCCTCCGCCCGCACTCTTGCTTTCGTGCGCCACGCATGCCATACTCAGTTAGACTTAGTAAGCTGAACTATGGGAAGTAAAGTCCGGAACGAACTCCTCCCCGGCACCCTCGACATGCTCGTCCTTAAGGCGATCACGTCGGGAGCGCTCCACGGCTACGCGATCGCTCAACTCCTCCGCCAGGTCTCGAGCGACTTCCTTCAGGTGGAGGAAGGCTCCCTGTACCCGGCCCTCCAGCGCCTGGAGCTCAACGGCTATATTCAGGGCGAATGGTCCACCACCGCCAACAACCGCCGCGCGCGCGTATACAAGGTGACCGCCGCCGGCCGGAAACAGCTCCAATCCGAGGTGGAACGCTACCATCGCATGACCACCGCCATTGAGAGCATCCTCGGGTGGGCCTGATGAAACTCCTCCGCCGCCTTTTCTATTGGCGCTCCGCCGCCGCCCGCGAGTCCCAACTCCGCGAGGAGATGCAACTCCACCAGGACCTGCTCCGCCAGGAACTCGAGGACGCCGGCTTCTCCCCCCAGGCCGCGCGCGACGAAGTCCACCGCCGCTTCGGCTCCCCCCTGCATCACGCCGAGGAATCGCGCGCCGCCTGGCTCTCCCAGCGCCTCACCGAACTCGCCTTCGACCTCCGCTACGCCGCCCGCCTCATGCGCCGATCGCCGGGGGTCACCGCGGTCGCCGTCCTTTCCGCCGCGCTCGGCATCGGCGTCTGCACCACCATCTTCGCCATCGGAAGCGCGCTTCTCGAAAGGCCCCTGCGTGTAGAGCAGCCGGCGACTCTGATCTCGATCGGCGGCCGTTCTCTCAAGAGCGGCAACATCGGCCCTACGCTCTCCTGGCGCGAGCGGATCGTCATGCAGGAGACGGCGCAGTCGATGCAGGGCGTCGCCGCCTACTTTCCCGGAGTGCAGGGCGTGTTCGGCGGCGCGGGCGAACCGGTGCGCCATTGGGGCGCCATCGCCAGCGCAAATTACTTCGACGTGGTCCGGCCGCGGTTTTCCCTGGGTGGCGGCTTCCTTCCGCAGGACGATCAGCAGGGCCGCCCTCCGGCTATCGTAATCAGTCATCGGGTCTGGCAATCCCGCTTCAACGGCGACCCCAGCCTCGCCGGCCGTTCCATCGATTTCAACGGCCGCGCGGTCACCGTCATGGGCGTCACCGCGCCCGGTTTCAGCGGCGCCGACACCGCTACGTTCTCCGATTTCTGGATTCCCTTCTCGATGTTCGAGGACCTGCGGCTGCTCCCACGCACCGCGCTGGACGAGTTCGACGCCAGTTGGCTGTTAGTCTTCGGCCGGCTGCAACCCGGCCACACCCTGGAAGCCGCCAGCCGTGAGTTCGACCTCATCTCCGCCCGCTTGCGCCAGGACCACCAGGGCGCCATGCCCCAGCGGACCTATCAACTCGAAGTCGCGGGCCGCCTCTTCCCCGCGGTGCGCGGCGCAGTGGAGACGGTGTACTTCCTGTTGATGGCCGCTGCGCTCCTGGTGCTGCTCATCGCCTGCGCGAACATCGCCAACCTGCTGCTGGCCCGCGCCGCCGCGCGCCAGCGCGAAATCGCCACCCGCCTCTCCATCGGGGCCGGCCGCGGCCGCCTCGTCCGCCAGCTCCTTACCGAGAGCGTCTCGCTCGCGGCGCTCGGCGGAGCGCTCGGCCTGGCCCTCTGCCGCGCCGCGCTCCCCCTCATTGAGAACCTCGATCTCCCGCTGCCCCTGCCGGTCGATCTGCGCATCGGTATCGACGGCCGCGTCGTTCTCTTCGCTCTTCTCAGCACGCTCCTGACGGGCCTCGTCTTCGGACTCGCCCCGGCCTGGAAAGCCTCTCGCCAGAGCTATGTCGCCGCCCTCAAAGGCGACGCCTGGAAGACCGGCCGCCGCTGGAACCTGCGCGACTTCCTGGTGGTCGCCCAGGTTATGACCGCCGTAGTGCTCCTGATTTCCGCCGGCCTTACGCTGCGCAGCCTCCACTCCGGAGCGCAGATCAACGTCGGCGTCGGCGCGCAGAACCTGCTGCTCGTCTCCGTGGACCCAGGTCTCCGCCGCTACACGCCGCAACAGGAAGCACGGTTCTTCGACGAAGTGTCGCGCCGTATCTCCGCACTGGCCGGAGTGCAGCAGGTGTCCACCACGACACGGCTGCCGCTCGGTCCGATCGGCGTTGAAGTCGGCGTCAAGGACGAACGGCGCAAGGAGAAGGCAGTCGAAGTCGGCGCAAACCTCTACAGCATTGGGCCCGGATACTTCCAGACCATCGGCGTGCCCGTCCTGCTGGGCGAGGAGTTCGCGCCCCGCCACCAGAACGGCGACCTTGTCGCCATCGTCAACCAGGCGGCGGCCCGTAAACTCTTCGGCGCGGACGACCCCATCGGTCTCGCGCTCGGCGGGATTTACAAGCCCTACCGTGTGATCGGCGTGGTGGCCGACCACCGCAGCGCGACGATCGGCGAGCCCCCGCGCCCCGCCGTTTTCCTCCTTCGCACGCAGACCGGCTCCTTGACGCCCGGCTTCTTCGGAACGTACCTGGTCGTGCGCACCGCAGCCGATCCGCTCTCCTACCTGGCGCCCGTCCGCGCCGAGATCCGCCGCCTGGACGCCAATATGGCCATCCTCGATGCCAAGACCTGGGCCCACCACCGCGATCAGGCGCTCTTCGTCCCGCGCATCGCCGCCTTCGTCGTCGCCTTCTGCGGCGCCATGGGCTTTCTCATCGCCGCCATCGGCCTGTACGGGGTGATCCGCTACTCCGTCGAACGCCGCACGCGCGAGATCGGTATTCGTCTCGCCCTCGGTTCCACACGCGCCGAAGTGCTGCGCCTGGTCATCAAGCAGGGCGCATGGCTCACCGCCGCCGGCCTTGCGTTGGGACTCGCCGTCGCCGCCCTCCTCGGCCGCGCCGTCCAGGGCCTCCTCTACGGCATCGCGGGAACCGACCCGCTGACCTATGCGCTGGTGGTCCCGCTGGTGGCCGTCGTCGCCCTGATCGCCTGTTGGCTCCCGGCCCGCAGGGCCGCCCGCCTGAGCCCCGTCGAACTGACGCCCCCCGGGGCCGGCCACCGCCGCTTCCGAATACGCTCCCGGACGGCTATAGTCGGCCGGCATCACGATCCAGCAGATTACATAGGCGAGGAAGCCCGTTCCGTAGAAGATCACCGCGCAGAGCCACAGGATCCGCACCATCACGGGATCGATCCCGAAGTACCGCGCCACACCGGCGCAGACCCCAGCAATCGCCTTGTCGTACATCGGCCGGACCAGGCGCCGCTCGGGGGGCTGGTACGGCCGCGGCGATTTGCCGGCCTCGGCGCCGCAACTCGTGCAGAACCGGTCACCCTCGTCCATCCGCCGTCCACATCCGCCACAGTACATCGCCGTGCCTCCTCCCTCTGCCGAAGATACGGAAACGAATGGAATCGAGTTCCCTGGCCGGTGCGTTTGTTCCCGCTACTGCTGCAGGGCGACGGTCAGCACCACCGCGGCCCGGACTTCGATCGTCCCCGGCTCCACCGGCGTCGCTTCCATCGATTGCGCGGCCATCGCCTGCCGGAACATGGGCACGGGCGCGCCGCCGCCGCCTTCTTCGACACTCCACACGCGGCCCAGTTTCAGCCCCAACGCGGCGGCCATCGTTTCCGCCTCCGCGCGAGCGCGCTGCGCGGCCATAGCCAGCGCCTTGGCGCGCGCCTCCTGTTCGCTCTTGAGCAGAAACTGGATCCCGCCGATCGCGTTCGCGCCATACTTCATCCCGATGTCGATGGCGCGGCTCACGGCGCTCAGGTCGTCGAGCGTCACCCGCACCGTGTTCTGCGCCGTATAGCCGGTGATGGAGGGCTTCTGGTTGGGGCCGTAGCGATAGTCCGGCCGGAGCGAATAGCCGACCGTTTCGATCTCGCTCCCGGCGGGCAGCGTCTTCTTCAGCTCCGCCAGCACCGCGGTGAGTGTCCGGGCGTTCTCCGACCCCGCCGCCGCCGCGGTCGCCGCCTGTGTCACCACGCCGAGATCGAGCCGTGCCCGGTCCGGACGCGCCGTCACCACGCCTTCGCCGCTTGACCGCACATAGGGAATCGTGGGGCGCGGTGGTTCCTGGGCTTGGGCAGCCGCTAGGCAGCAGCCGAAGGACGCCATCAGGAGGATTCGCATGGCTAAATTATGGCGCGATCCGTCGCTGCATCGGGCGCCCGGGTCTTCAGGCCAACAGCGCCGCCGCCACGCGTTCCAGCGCGGCGCGATCCGGCACCGAACCTTGCGCGAGGGTTTGCGCCCCGCCGCCGCGGCCGCCCTCGGCGGTCAGCAGCGGCTTCAACACCGCGCCCGCGTTGCGTCCGTCCTTCGACACGGCGAACAACACCGCGGCCGGTTCGGCGATGACCGCGATGAACTCGGCGTGCTCCCTCGCGGTGAAGCCCTGGGCGAGGGTCCGCAGGTCGTCGTCGATCGCGCCCTTCTCGATCCGCCGCACGTGGCGCCGCACACCGTCGGCGCCCGCCGGGGTCCGCTCCCACAGCGCGCGGCCTTCGAGCAGCGCGAGTTCCGTCGACAGCTTGCGGCGGGCGCGGTCGGCCTCCTGCAGTTTCTCCGATTGTGCGGCCACCAGAGCCGGAGCGTCGTCAAGCGTCGAAGAGAACGTCCGCGCCACGAGCGAGAGCGCCTCGAAATCCGCCCGCGCGCGCCGCACCGCGCGCCCGCCGCACAGGAATTCGATGCGCGTGTTACCCCGGATCTTCTCGGTCTTGCGCAGCAGGACCAGGCCGATCTCGCCGGTGGCGCGTACGTGGGTACCGCCGCACGCCGACCGGTCCAGCCCTTCAATAGACACGATGCGCAGGTCTCCCTCGCGCCCGGACGGCTTGCGCAAACCGGCGGCCTCCGGCGCCGCCTGGAACTCCACCGTGAACCGCCGGTTTTCGAAGACGGCTTCGTTGGCCCGCCGCTCGGCCTCGGCCAACTGCTCGCCGGTGAACGAGCCGGCGGCGATGTCGATGGTCGAAGCCTCCGCCCCCAGGTGGAAGCTCACCGTCTCCAGTCCGAACCGCTCCACCAACACGGACGACAGCAGATGCTGCCCGCTGTGTTGCTGCATGTGATCGAAGCGCCGGGCCCAATCGATCCGCCCCTCGACGGCTTCCCCGGCAAGCGGCGCGGCCAGCACGTGGGCGATCCGCTCGCCTTCGTCCACCACGTCCACCACCTCGATCGAAGCGAGCGTGCCGCGATCCGGCGGCTGCCCGCCGGACTCCGGATAGAACGCGGTCCGGTCCAGGTACACACGCCGGCCGCCGTCGGCCAGTTCCACGACCCTGGCTTCGAACTGCGAGAGATAGGAATCGGTGTAGTAGAGGCGGCCGCTCACACCCACTCGAGCGCGCCCTTCTTGTACGCCCACACGTAGCCCACGATCAGAATCGCCAGGAACACCGCCACCTCCGCCACGCCGAACCAACCCAGCGCCTTGTAGCGCACGGCCCAGGGGTAGAGGAAGATCGTCTCCACGTCGAAGATCACGAAGAGAATGGCAATGATGTAGTAGCGGACGGTGTAGCGGCCGCGGGAATCGGAGGAGGCTTCGATGCCGCATTCGTAGGCTTCGAGCTTGGTTTCAAAGGGCGCCGAGGGCCGGACGAGCTTGGCGGCGAGCAGCGCCAGGATGGGAAACGACAAAGCGGCCAAAAGGAAGATAAAGATCGGCAAATAGCCTTCCGGCATGGCCTCACTATATCACGGGCGTCAGGCCAATCCCCACTTCTTGCGCGGCTCGCGGCGAAGCAGCGCGGTGGCCTCGCGGTCGCCCGTGAAGATCTCCCGCGAGGCGTCCCAACGGAGCTTGCGGCCGGTCTTGAACGCGATGTTGCCGAGGTGCGCGATGGCCGAGGCCCGATGCCCTTCCTCAATCGTCAACGGGGGCCCCTTCCGGGAGCGCACGCACTCGACGAAGGCCCGCGCGTGCAGGGCGGTGGCGTCGGCGGCGGGCTTGGAAACGCGCTCCAGCGGGCTGCCCGGCGCGGGGTAAATCTCATAGCCGATGCGATCGCACAGCACCGTGCCCAAGGTGCCGTAATAGGCCTCGCCGTGCGGCCGGTCCTCCGCGCCGCGCGCGTTGTAGTAGCGCATGCCCGCCGTTCGCCCCCCGGTGCCGTGACCGTTGACGTTCGACGCCTCATAGCTCAGCACAAAGCTCGGGTATTCATAGGTGACCTGCAAGGTGTCCGGCATCTCGCCGGCGTCATTCAGCACGAACCGTCCGCCCGCGGCCGAGACCGCGGCCGGCGTCTCCTCACCCATGATCTGGTGCACCGTGTCGAAGCGGTGGATGCCGTAATCGGTGATGGTTCCGCCCGCGTAATCCCAAAACCAGCGGTAGGTGGGCCCCAGCCGCAGCGGATTGAACGAACGCAGCGGTGCGGGGCCGCAGTACATGTCCCAATCGACCTCCGCCGGCGCCGGTCCATCCGGCTCGCGGCCAATGCCCGCGGGCAGCAGGCTCGAGTAGTTCCAAACGCGCACGAACTTGACCTGCCCCAGGCGGCCGCCCCGGATCAGTTCCTGCAGCTCCCGATAGTGCGGTGCGGAGCGCTGCTGGGTGCCCACCTGCACGATGCGGCGCGTGCGCTTCGCCGCCTCCACCACGGCCCGGCCCTCGGCGACGTTGTGGGCCAGCGGTTTCTCGACATAGACGTCCTTGCCCGCCTCACAGGCGAGGATCGCCGGTAGGGCGTGCCAGTGATCCGGAGTCGCCACCACCACGGCGTCCAACGGTTTGTGCTCCAGCAGCTTCCGGAAATCGCTGAAGGCCGCCGCTCCTTCGCCCGCCCACGCCTGGCCCGCCTCCCGCTTGCTGCCCCACACGTCGCAGACCGCGCTCACCGTGGCGCCCGCCTGCCGCATGAAGTTGGTGACATAGCGCCCGCGTCCGCCGCAGCCGATCAGGCCCACGTGGACACGGTCATTGGCTCCCAGGATGCGTGACGCGGACAACGCCGAGGAAACTCCCAGTAGGACATCCCGTCTCTGCATGGGGTCGATGGTACTATGGCTGCGGCTATGACGCCCAAGATGGCGTGCACTTTTTTCGCGCTGGCGCTCGCCGCAGCGGGCCCGCGCGCGGTCTTCCGCGATGCCACCGATGCTTCCGGCATCGCCTTCATCCTCCGCAACGCCGCCACGCCCGAGCGGCACCAGATCGAAACCATGCTCGGCGGCGTGGCCGCCTTCGATTGCGATAACGACGCGCGGCCCGATCTCTATTTCACGAACGGCGCGCGCCAGCCGCAACTCGACAAAGCCACTCCGGACTTCTACAACCGGCTCTACCGCAATAAGGATGGCGCCACTTTCGAAGACATCACCGATCGCGCGGGCGTCCGCGGTGAAGGGTACTCCATGGCCGCCGCCACCGCCGATTTCGACAACGACGGGTTCGCCGATCTCTTCGTGGCCGGCGTGAACCGCAACATCCTCTATCGCAACAAAGGCGGATGTGTGTTCGAGGACGTCACCGAAAAGGCCGGCCTCGCGGCTCCGGCTCCCCAGCCCTGGGCCGTGGCCGCCGCCTGGTTCGATTACAACCTGGATGGCCGCCTGGACCTCTTTCTGGTCCACTACACGAAGTGGGACCCGAAGACCGAACCGTTCTGCGGGGATACGCGCGGCGCCTACCGGACGTACTGCCATCCCAAGTACTACGAAGGACTTCCCAATCGCCTCTACCGTAACGAGGGCGGCGGCCGGTTCACCGATGTCTCCGCCGCGTCCCGCATCGGCAAACACATCGGCAAGGGCATGGGCGTGGCCGTGTCCGACTACGATGGCGACGGCGACCCCGACGTCTTCGTCGCCAATGACGCCGTCCCGAACTTCCTGTTTCGCAACGAAGGCGACGGCACGTTCCAGGAGGTCGCCCTGGAAGCCGGCGTCGCCTTCAACGACGACGGGCGCGCGCTGTCCTCGATGGGCGTGGACTTCCGCGACATTGACAACGACGGCCGCGACGACCTGGTGATCACCGCCCTCTCCAATGAGACCTTTCCGCTGTTCCGCAATGCCGGGAAAGGCCTCTTCACGGACATTACCTACCCGAGCCGCATGGGCGCTCTTTCGCTTCCCCTCAGCGGCTGGGGCGTGGGCGTGATCGACGT
Source organism: Bryobacteraceae bacterium (assembly GCA_031969915.1). GTDB lineage: Bacteria > Acidobacteriota > Terriglobia > Bryobacterales > Bryobacteraceae > DALYJJ01. The sequence goes on from DALYJJ010000080.1 coordinate 17,201, forward strand.
GGACAACGACGGGTGGAAAGACATTCTGACCGCCAACGCCGACGTGAACGACAACACCGAGGTGTTTTCCAGCCGCAAGAGCCGCCTGCCTCTGGCTGTGTTCCTGAATGGACCCGGCGGGGCCTTCACCATGGAAACGATGGGAACGCCTGCCCTCCACCGGGGCGCCGCCTTCGCCGACTTCAACGGCGACGGGCGCATGGATGTGGCCGTCTCCCGGATCAACGCCCGCGCGGCGCTGCTGCTGAACGAATCCGGCGCGGGGAACCGGTGGCTGAAGGTGCGGCTGACCGGGCGCACAGCGAACCGCGACGGGATCGGCGCCAGGCTCAAACTCACCCTCGACGACGGGCGGACACTCTTCAACCACGTGACCACGGCCTCGGGGTACGCCAGTTCGAGCGATCGGGTGGTGCACTTCGGGTTGGGCGCGGCGAAACCGGTGGAGCTGCAAATCACCTGGCCGGGCGGGCGCGTACAGAAACTCGCCGAGCCCGCCGCCGGCCGGCTTCTGGACATCGAAGAGCAGTGACGCGATCGCGCCTCGTCCGTCCAGACTGCCGGCGCTAGCACGGACCACTGACGGTACTAAGGCGATACCCCTACTTCAGCCCGGTGCGGTTTTTGCCGATAGAACACTCGATGAACCGTGCCGCCATCCTCCTCGCTTTTGCGCTGGTGCCCGCGATCGGGCGCGCGCAGGATCGCATCGTCAGCCTGCGGGTCTACACCACCATCCCGGGCGCGGCCTTCTATGTCGATGGACAGATGCACCGCACCACGGCCAGCTTTCTGTGGCCCGAGGGGTCGAAGCATGAGATCCGCGCGGCGTTGAATCTCTGCGACGATCCGAATCTGGGCCCTTGCTACACCTTCCAGAGTTGGCGGGAAAACACCGGCAAATTGACCGCCGCACAGGACGCCACACAGATTGTCACGGCGCATCGCGACGTGCAGTGGTATGAGGCGTCGTTCCAGGCCAACGTGTTGGTCCGCCTGGAGTTCAACGGGATTCCGCCTGCGCCGTCCGGGGCCCCCATCACCTGCAGCGGTGCGCCCGGGATGCCGCCTACGGTGGAGGGCTACCCCGCGGGCACGATTCCCGGCGGCGTGCGCACCACCGGTTGCGGCATCCTGCCGGGATGCTCGCTTTCGAGCGTTCAGGGCTTCTGCGCTCGCGGGAGCGTGATTTCGGCGAGCGCGTTTCCGTACCCGGGCTACGTCTTCGGAGGATGGATTGCCCCAGGCGGCAACCCGTCGTTTCTCACCGCCAGCGTGACCGTGAACGGCCCCACTACCATCCGCGGCAGCTTCCTGCCGGCGCGCCGGGTCATTTTCCGAACCGATCCGCCGAACCTTCGGATCTTCGTCAACAGGTCGCCCATCGCTACGGAGGACGTCACCATTCCTTGCATGCCCGAGGCGCAACTCTGCACCGGTCACATGGACTTTCTGCCGGGCTCCAAGCTGCTGTTGGCCGCCCCGGATGTGCAGTTGGACCGGGTGGGCGTGCCCTGGGTGCTGCAAGCGTTTGACACGGGTGGGGGCCAGAACTCGACCGTCACGCTGAACGGCGTGCCCGGGCAGGACGTGATTGTCGCCAAGTTCGGCCGCGGCGTGGGGGCGTCCTTTTCCACCAACCCGCCGGGCCTCAAGGTCAATATCAACGGCCGCGATAACTGGCCTTCCTACAGCTTCTTCTGGGGCGTCGGCTCCCGAAACCAGATCTCGGCTCCGATGGAGCAAACCGATTCCAAGGGCCGCAAGTACGTGTTCACCGGTTGGTCGAACGGCGGACCCTCATCGCAGGAGATCGTGCCCACCGAGCTTGATCTGGAGCGCGGCGGTATCGCTCTCGCCGCGAACTACCAGGTGCAGGGCCAGGTGACCATTCGCAGTACGCATCCGGTAGTCATCGGCGTGAATGGAGTGGATTGCCCCACGCCGTGCACGGTCCACCGGAACGCAGGGTCGGAAGTCTTCCTGGCGGCTCCCACTTCGGTGTCCTTGAACGACGAAACCCGAGCCGACTTCGCGGGTTGGGCCGATGGCGGCGATGCCGGCCGGACGTTCGTTTTCGACGGGGAGTCCCAGAATCTCCAGGTGACCTACAGCACGATGTACAAGCTGCACCTGGCTTCGGATCCCGCCGGCAGTGTCGACTTCCAGACTCTGCCACCCACGCCGGATGGCTACTTTGCGGCCGGCTCGGAGGTGGTCCTGACCGCCGAGGCGCGCCCCGGCTTCCGCTTCCGCCGGTGGGCCGGCGATCTGTCGGGCGTCTTCCCAGGCAGCACGTTCGCGCTCAACCGGCCAGTACGCGCGATCGCGCAGGCGGACCGCGTTCCCCACATCAGCAAGGCGGGAGTCCGGAACTCCGCCGCGCAGACCCCGGACGCCTTGGTGGCTCCCGGTTCGCTCGTCTCCATCTTCGGCGAAAGCCTATCGTCGGATACGGTAGCCGGTCCGTCCAATCCCCTGGCGCAGACCCTGGACGGCGTCACCGTGCGCCTCGACTCTCGGATTCTGCCCTTGCTGTTCGTGTCGCCTCAGCAGATCAACGCCCAGCTCCCGTCGGAACTGCCCGAAGGGGCCTATAAGCTGACCATTCGAACCTCGGCGGGCGAAGAAGCGAAAGCGGAAGTCACCGTGGCGCCGAATGCGCCCGGCGTGTTCCTGCGCCCGGTCGGCGATCAGCCGTTTGTCCTCGCCACCCGTGCGGGCGACGCTCCGGTTACCGCGGAAGCACCTGCCCGGCGGGGCGAACTGATCACCATCTACGGGACCGGCTTCGGCCCCTATGAACGGCCGGTTCCCGACGGCTTCGCCACTCCCGGCTCGCCCGACTACCCGCTCGTCGACAAGCTGGAAGTGGTTCTCGGCGAACAGGTTTGGACCCCGGAGTGGTCCGGCGCCGCGCCCGGCCAGGTGGGAATCGCGATCACTCGCGTGCGCGTGCCGGAAGACGCGCCGAGCGGGCAGCCACTCTTGCTGACCATTCGCGTCAAGGGCCGGTCGAGCAACCAGTTCCTCCTGCCCGTGGAGTAAATCGGGCGCGGAGCGCAAGCGGGGTTGAAACCGTAACTCCTTGACATGCGTCGCAAGAACGGGCCACCATGACCCAGGAGGCATCCGTGAAACGCTCTGCCCTTGCCGCCGTCGCCCTTGTGGCGCTGAGCACTGCCGCACTTGAGGCGCAGACCATCGTCTCCGCCCGTTCAGGCTTGATTCACTACGTCGAGGGTGAGGCCTACCTTGACGACGAGGCGATCGATCCCAAGCCGGGAGAGTTCCCGCAAGTGAAAGAGCAGAGCGTATTTCGCACCGGTGAAGGCCGGGCCGAGATCCTCCTCAACACGGGAGTCATCCTTCGCATCGGAGAAGAAAGCTCGTTCCGAATGGTGTCCAGCCGCCTGGCCGATACCCGGATCGAGATCCTCGGCGGCAGCGCGCTCGTTGAGGCCGCGGAGATCCTCGAAGGGAACTCCGTCGTGTTGATCGCCTCCGGCAGCGAAGTCGCGCTGCGCAAGCGCGGGCTCTACCGCATTGATTTCGACCCCGTCCGGTTGCGCGTCTACGATGGTGAGGCGGGCGTCAATATGGCCGGCCAGGTGTATCTGGTAAAGGACGGCCGCATCATGAACCTCGACGGCAAGGACGGCCTGATCGCGAAGTTCGACAATAAGATGACCGATTCCCTGTACCGTTGGGGCAAGTCGCGCGCGGGCTACATCGCGATGGCGAACGCCGCCTCCGCGCGCACGCTCAACAACTCCGGCTCCTCGTGGCGAAGGAGCGGCTGGCAGTGGAATCCGCTCTACGGGATGTTCACGTTCATTCCCGGCAACGGCATCATCAACAGCCCGTTCGGCTTCCTCTACTTTTCGCCGGACGCGATTTGGGCTTACTACAATCCGCCCATCTACGCCGGCGGCGGCGGTGGTGGCGGCGCCTGGGCCAGCGGCGCCGGCGGCGGTGGCGGCGGCTACATCGGACCGCGCGGCGGCGGTTACTCGGGTGGCAGCAGCAGCGGCTACTCCGGCGGCGGGTATTCCTCCTCCAGTGCCGCGAGCAGCGGCTCGGTCGGCGGTGGCTCCACCGGCGGCCGCGGCGGCGGTGGCGAAGGCGGCCGGGGCTCCTCAGCCGGCGGCGGGGCCGGACGCTGATCCGCGTGCGTTTCCTGGCAACCGCCCTTCTGGCGGCAACGTGCTGTGCGCTCGCCCAGCAGCCCGGTACTCGGGTTCTGCTCGACGCCCACAACTGCTATCCGTATGAAGGCCGATGGTCCGATCGCATGGATCGGGCCTTGCGCCTGGGACTACCGATCGCCATCGAACAGGATCTCCACTGGCACGCCGGGCGCTCGGTCGTCGCCCACGACCCGCCGAAGACCACCGATCTGCCCGACCTGCGAAGCCACTTCTTCGAGCGCGTCCGCCCCCTGATTGAAAAGGCTCTGCGCGAGAACCAGAGCCAGACGTGGCCCCTGGTCGTCCTCAACCTCGACTTCAAGACCAACGAGCCCGAACACCACGCCGCTGTCTGGCGCCTGCTCGGGGAGTACGAAGCCTGGCTAAGCACTGCCGCGCGAACCGCCGGCGGCCAACCCGAACCGATCGACTGGAAGCCGGTCCTGGTGCTCACCGGCAGTCCCGCCTCCCAGGAAGCAGCCTTCCATGACTCGGTCCCGGTCGGCGGCCGCCTCCGCCTGTTCGGCGCGGCACTCTCGGAAAAAGGCGCGCTGCCCGCCGCGGCCACCAACTACCGCCGCTGGTGGAACAACCCGTGGTCGGTCGTTGAAAAGGGCGGCCAACGGAAGGCCGGCCCGTGGACCGCAAGAGACGAACGCCGTCTCCACACGCTGGCCGCCCATGCCCACAGACAGGGTCTCTGGCTGCGTTTCTACACGTTGAACGGACACCCGATGGCCGATGCCGCCGCCCGGGGCTGGGGTGACGGCTACAACTTCGGTTCGCTCGCCGCGGCGCGCGCGCGTTGGCAGGCCGCGATTCGCGCCAAGGTCGATTTCATCGCCACCGATCAGTACGAGGAACTCGCCGCGGTGCTCGCCCAGCCGAAGTAGACCGGCGGGCTACTCCACCACGTCTACTCCACGACGCGTACATCCGGCAGGTTCCGGTAGTTCTCGGCGTAGTCGAGCCCGTAGCCCACCACGAACTCGTCGGGGATGGTGAAGCCGACGTAGTCCGCTCGAATCGGCCGCTGCCGCCGGTCCGGCTTGTCCAGAAGCGCCGCGATGCGCAGGCTCTTCGGCTTGCGCTGCTCCAGGACATGCATCAGGTAGGTCAGCGTAATCCCGCTGTCCACGATGTCTTCCACCACGATCACGTCCGCGCCCTCGATCGAAACATCGAGGTCCTTGGTCAGCTTCACCTCGCCCGACGTCCGTTTCTCCGCGCCGTAACTCGAAATCCCGATGAAGTCGATGCGCGCCGGCAGCGAGATCGCCCGGGCCAGGTCCGCCAGGAACACGAACGAGCCCTTCAGAATGCCGATCAGGTGCACCGTGCCCCCCGCGTAATCGGCGTCGATCCGCGCGCCCAAGTCCGTAATTCTCGCCTGAATCTGTTCCGCGCTGATCAGGACCCGCGCCGGTCGTTGGTATGCCACAGCAGGTTGCGCCATTGAATGAAATCAGTCCGCGTAGCGGATTCGATTGCTGGGAGGCCCGATGTGGATGTGCGCCCCCGTCGCCTTACCGCGCACGGCGGCCCGAAACGCGAAATACGGAATTCCGCGAGACTCCAAGTATTGCCGCAGCCAGACGCCCTCCGCCTGGTCCGGATTCACGGCCACGTCCATGCGCCCGCGATGATCGAACCCCAGTGACCGATGCACCGCCGTCGCCCCTTTCGCGCTCACCGGCATCAGCCGCCCGAAGCGCTTCGCGTACGCGTCCTCGATGGTCTTCAGCACGCCCTCGTGAAACACGCCGCGCCCCTCGAACCGCTCCGCCAGTTGGGGAATCGAGGGAGCCGCCTCGCCCTCTTCGGCGAACTCCTCGGCGCGCGCCGCGTCCGCCAACTCGCGCAACAGGCGCGCCCGCGATTCCGCCAACTCGAGCGTCCTGCGCCTTGAATCCAACTCCTGCACCAAAGGCTCCAGGTCCGCTCGCGGCCGCGCACCCAGCGACACCAGTTCCTTCAACCGGTCCACTGCCCGCTGCTGCCGGCTCAATTGCCGCTGGGCGGCATCCAGCAGGCCCTCGGCCTGCTCCTCGGTCAGATCTTCGACGCCGAGCGTACCGTACAACGTCCGATCCAGTTCGTCCCGGTCGCGGGCATCGGCCAGCGCGGCCTCTGCTTCCTCCAGACGGACCCGCGGCAGGACCCCCGCCTCCACCATCTCGCGGACGCGCTGCACTTCCGTCTGCTGCCGGGCCACGTGCTCCTTAGGGGCCTGTGCGAACAGACTACCGGCGGCTAACAAAGACACCACCAGCAGCCCGGTTTTTCCCATTTCTCCCATTGTAGTACGATCAAACCAATAGATTGGTTCACGAAGAGACAGCACCTCCCACCTGGCGCGCCGCCGTCGCCGCCGCGGAAGCAAAGAAAGCCGCGGATCTGGTCGTTCTGGACTTGCGCCCCATCACCTCTTTCGCCGATTACTTCGTGATCTGCACGGGGGCAAATCCGCGCCAGATTCAGGCGATCAGCGATGAGATCACGGACCGCCTGAAGAAGGACTACGCCGAGCTCCCGTTGAGCATCGAAGGCTACGACAACGCCGAATGGGTGCTCATCGATTACGGCGACTTCCTGGTGCACGTCTTCTCGCCCAATTCGCGCGCCTATTACGACCTGGAACGCCTCTGGCGCGACGCGAAGAAGATCGCCGTTTCAGCCTAGGCCGGCTATCGCGAGGCCGCCCCGGGCCATCGGCGCCTGCACTTCTTCACCTCGAGGTTCGCGCCATTATCCGAAAGGTTCTACGCCGCGCACCTGGCCCACCAGGAATCAACCGGTTAGCGCTTGTTGTGCCTCTGGCCCGCGGAATGCATGTGTTCATAGTGCGAAAGCTGAGACCGGCGGCGAACGGAGAGCGCGGCCGGGTTTCGGAGTCGAGGAAGGCGGGCTCGGGAGGGTCCGCCTTTCGTATTCGGAGCGAACCATGTCACCGATCAAGCCGGTTCTCTTTCTAGCGGCTTCGCTTGCGGCGTTGGAGACTTGCGCCGCGGCGAGCGGCAAGGCCACGATCCCCTTCCAGTTTGACGTGGACGGCCGGGCGATGCCGGCGGGAACGTACTGGGTGAAGCTCTCTCACGAGCCATCGGACCGTCTCACCTTGCAGCGGGTTGAGGCGGCTGCGGCGGTGAGCATCAGCGCGCTGGTTCCCGCTCCGGCCGGAGGGTGCCAGTGCCTCACGTTCTCGACGATCCGTGGGAGAACCGTGCTATCGGGGATCAATGCTTCCGGCGCGGCCCGCCGGCTGCTCAGCGCGGCGAGTGCAGGGCGGCGCGAACAACAGCCACATCCGGTGGTGGCGTCAGTTCCGCTTTCGCCGGCGGAGTAACCGCCGAAGCGTCTCCCTTCCCTACTTGACCAACTGCGCCGATTGGCGCGCGAAGTCCAGTGCGAGCGACGGGAAGACTCCCAACACGAGCGTGGCGGCGGCCGACGTCCAAAGCGTCGCTTTGATGCCCGGGGCCAACTCCGGCAGGTTCTCGGTGGACTGCGCCGGATCCTGCATGTACATCACGACCAGGATGCGCAGGTAGTAATACGCCGCGACGGCGCTGTTCAACAATCCCAGTATGGTGAGCCAGACGAGATTGGAATCGAGCGCCGCCTTGAAGATGTAGAACTTTCCGAAGAAGCCGGCGGTGAGGGGAACGCCGATCAGAGACAGCAGAAAGATGGACAGCAGCGCGGCCGTGCCGGCCTGGCGGACTCCCAGGCCGGCGAGGTCTTCGATGCGCACGTACCGTTCCCCTTTGCGCGCAATGTGGGTGACGACGGCGAAGGCGCCGATGTTCATGAACGCATACGCGACCAGGTAGAACATCGCCGCGGCGGTGCCCACCTGCGAGTTGCTGACCAGGGCCACCATGACGTAGCCGGCGTGGGCGATGGAGCTGTACGCCAACAGGCGCTTCACGTTCGACTGCGCAAGGGCGGCGAAGTTGCCGACGATCATGGTGAGCAGCGCGGAGAGCCAGACGATGGGCTCCCAGCGGTCGGCGATGGGCTGGAAGGCGGTGAGGAAAACGCGCAGGAAGATCGCGAACGCCGCCGCCTTCGGGCCGGCCGACATGAAAGCGCTCACCGGCGCCGGCGCACCCTGGTAGACGTCCGGCGCCCAGACCTGGAACGGCGCGGCCGAGATCTTGAAAGCAAAGCCGACAAACATCATCGCCGCGGCGGCGCCGACGATCATCAGCGACGGCTGGATGTCGGGATTCAACAAGACGGCTCGGATCTCGGTCAGGTTGGTGGTGCCCGTGAGACCGTAGATCCACGCGATTCCATAGAGCAGGAACGCGGTGGCGAAGGAGCCGAGAAGGAAGTACTTGAGCGCCGACTCATTGTTCCGTTTGTCGTCGCGCAGGTAACCGGCCATGATGTAGGTCGCAATGGAGCTGACCTCGAGGCCGATGAACAGCATGATCATCTCGTTGGCGGAGACCATGATCGACTGGCCGACCAGCGAGAAGAGCAGCAGCGCATAGTATTCGCCGGATTCGGCACGCTCCCGGGCCAGGTACATGTTCGACATCGACACGGTGAGGATGCCCACGCCGATTACCAGTACCCGGAAGAAGGTCGCGAAGCCGTCGATCAGCAGCATGTTCTGGAAGGCGGGGCCCGGATCACCGAAGGCGGCGACCGAGGCGGCAAGGGAAAGAACGAGCGCGGCCAGAGTCAGGCCATAGAACAGCCCGCGTGCGTTCCGTTTCAGCGGAACGAGCATCATCAGCAGCACGCCGGCCACGGTGAGAATCATCTCCGGCAAGAAACGGAGCAGTTCGGCCGCCGAGGGTATGAAGTTAGCGGGCATTCAGTCTCACCTGGTATTCAACGTTGACTTTCGATTGATCGAGCGTCCGGGCGTTGGACGCGGAGATCGCAGGCAGGAAGGACTGGGCGTACACGCCCATCCAGACCATCAGCACCAGCAGCGGGGCCACGGCCGCCCACTCGCGCCCATTCATATCCGGCATGTGGTGTTTGAGTTCTTCCGTAGCCTCGCCGAAGAACGTCCGCTGGTACATCCAGAGCATATAGACGGCGGAGAGAATCACACCGACGGCGGCGAACACGGCCCACTTGAAGTCCACCAGCGCCACACCCTGAAGGATCAGGTACTCGCCGATGAAGTTGTTCAGCGTGGGCAGGCCGACGCTGGCCAGCATGGTGACCGCAAAGACGGCGGCCAGCTTGGGGGCCGGCGTGGCGACGCCGCCGTAATCGGCGATCTCCAGCGAGTGACGCCGCTCATAGAGGTAGCCCACGAGCATGAAGAGCGCGCCGGTGGAGATGCCGTGGTTCAGCATCTGGTACACCGCGCCGTCCAGAGCGGTCTGGTTGAAGGAGAAGATGCCCAACACGACAAAGCCAAGGTGGCTGACGGAGGAATAGGCGACCAGGCGCTTCATGTTCGGCTGCACCATCGCGACGAGGGCGCCGTAGATGATGCCCGTGATGGCGAGGACGGCGATCCAGGGCGCGTTCTCTCGCGCGGCCTGCGGGAACATCGGAAGACAGAAGCGCACCAGGCCGTAGGTCCCCATCTTCAGCATCACCGAGGCCAGCATCACCGAGCCCGCCGTGGGCGCCTCGCCGTGGGCGTCCGGCAACCAGGTGTGGAGCGGCCACAGCGGCACCTTGATGGCGAAGGCGATGAAGAAGGCCAGGAAGAGCAGCGTCTGTTCCAGGTGCGTGAGGGCCAGCTTTCCCGTGCGCAGCAGGTCCAGGAGCACAAGGTAATCGAACGTGCCCGACTTGTTGAACAGGTAGATGATCGCGGCGAGCATCAAGACCGAACCGGCGAGGGTGTAGAGAAAGAACTTCACCGCGGCGTAGATGCGTTTGTCGTGGCCCCAGATGCCGATCAGGAAGTACATCGGGACAAGGGTGACCTCGAAGAAGACGTAGAAGAGGAAGAAGTCAAGGGCGACGAAGACACCGATGAGGCCGAATTCCAGGAGCAACAGGAAGGCGAAGAACTCCTTGACGCGCTTCCGGATGTAGCTCCAGGAGACGAGGATCGAGATCGGCGTGAGCAGTGTCGAGAGGATCACCAGCCACAGGCTGAGGCCGTCGATGCCTACGTGGTACCGGATGGCCGGATAGTCGATCCAGGGAACATCGGTGACCTCGGAAAGCTGCGCGGGCGCCTGCTGCACGGGAGCGATCAGGAGCAGCGAAACGGCGAAGACGGCGAGCGAAATGACCATCGCCGCGCGCTTGATCCCTTCGTGCGAGTCCTTCGGAAGGAAGAGCAGCAGCAGGAAGCCCACCAGGGGGAGAAAGATGACCAGGTTGAGCAGCATCTAGCGAACTCCTCCCGAGGCGAGAAAGCCGATGGCGGCGATCGCCACCACGGCGCCGAAGACTACCCACGCGGCGTAACTGCGAACGTAGCCGGATTGCGCCAGCTTCAATACGCCGCCGATGCCGCGGGCGCGGCCGCCGACGCCGTTCACGATGCCATCGATCAAGCCCAGGTCGAAGCCCTTCCAAAGAACCGATCGGGAGCCGTCGCGGATCGGGTGGACGACGATCGCGTCGTAGGCTTCGTCCACGCGGTACTTGTCGTAGACCAGCCGGTAGAGGCCACCCAAGGCGCCGGCAATCTTGCCGGGCAGCGCCGGCGCGGCGACGTACAAGACGTAGGCGAGAGCGATTCCGAGCACGCCGGCGGCAACAGACGTGTAGACCAGGAACGCCTCGTGCGGCGCGTGCTCACCGCCCAGCACAGGTTCCAGGAAGTGCAGGACCGGCAGGTAGCCGCCGCCCAACGAAAGCACCGCCAGGACCACTAGCGGGCCGAGCATGACCCAGGGCGATTCGTGCGGCGTGCCGTGGTGGCCATGATCGTCGTGCCCGTGCCCGTGGCCGCCGTGCGCGGGCTTCGCGCGCAGTTCGCCGAAGAACGTCATGAAGATGCTTCGGAAGACGTAAAACGCCGTCATCCCCGCGGTGATCACGCCCACCCAGTACATCCACGGGTACTTGTGGTGCGCGGCGAGCAGGATCGCGTCTTTGCTATGGAAGCCGGCGAACGGCGGCACGCCGGCAATCGCCACCGCGGCGCACAGCAGAACCAGGAAAGTCCAGGGCGTGTACTTGCGGAGGCCGCCCATCCGGCGCATGTCCTGTTCCCCGGACATCGCATGGATCACAGAACCGGCGCCGAGGAAGAGCAGCGCCTTGAAGAAGGCGTGCGTCACGACGTGGAAGATACCCGCGCTGAACGCGCCCACGCCCAGGCCGACGAACATGTAGCCGAGCTGCGAGACA
>DALYJJ010000081.1:0-28527 GCA_031969915.1 Bryobacteraceae bacterium
GCCCGCGGCGACGATCATTGTCAAGGCCGCCGCCGTGGCCGATTACCACATCGCGGACGTGCCGGAGCAGAAGCGCAAGAAGACGGCTGCCCGTTTGACGCTCGACCTCGACCCCACCCCCGACATTCTGGCCGATGTCGGACAGCGAAAGGGCGACCGTCTGCTGATCGGTTTCGCCGCCGAAACGCAGAACCTGGTCGAGGAATCCAAGCGCAAGATGGCTTCGAAGAATTGCGATATGGTGGTCGGCAACCTGGTGGGACACGAACAGGTTGGGACCGGGTTCGAGGCCGACGAGAACGAAGTCACCGTGGTCACCCGCGGCGGCGACGTGGTTCGCATCGACCGCGCCTCCAAGCGCGACGTGGCGGACCGCATCTTCGACGAGGCGTTGAAACTCCGGCTGTCCTTGCACGCCGCGCAATGACGCACGAGGAACTCCGCCGCCGGCTTGAATTCTATCGCGATCTCGGAATCAAGGAGATCTACCGGCGTGAAGGGACCGTTTCCGAGGAACCCGCCCTGTCCCGCCCCGAACCCAGCGCCATGCCCGAGTCTTTGCCGCCTATCCTTCCGAGCCTTGCTCCGGAAGACGACACCCTCGAGAAGATCCGCGCCGACCTCGGCGAATGCACCCGCTGCGGCCTCCACCGCACGCGGAAGAAGATCGTCTTCGGTTCCGGCAACGCGGAGGCGAAACTCGTTTTCGTCGGCGAAGGCCCGGGTGCGGACGAAGACGAGCAGGGGCTGCCGTTCGTCGGCCGCGCCGGCCAGTTGCTCACCCAGATGATCGACAACACCGCCGCCAAGGAAGGCATTCCCATCCAGAGGGCCGACGTCTACATCTGCAACGTCGTCAAGTGCCGGCCCCCGGAAAACCGCACTCCGGAGCCGGATGAGATGGAGATCTGCGGCGAGTTTCTGTTCCGCCAGTTGCAGGCCATCCGGCCGAAGGCGATCTGCGCACTGGGCGCCACCGCGTCACGGGCCCTGTTGGCGCGCAAGGAAGGGGTCACCAAAATGCGCGGCAACTGGTACAAGTGGCGCGATATCCCGGTGATGGTCACCTACCATCCTTCCTACCTGCTGCGCCCGTACAATCAGAACGCCAAGCGCGAGGCCTGGGAGGATCTGAAGAAGGTCCTGCATTACGTCTATGACTGATCGCGGGCCGGGCGTTTTCATCACCTTCGAGGGGACCGACGGCTGCGGGAAGTCCACTCAGTTGCGGCTGTTCGTCGAGCGGCTCCGTGCCGGCGGCCGCGCGGTGGCGGAGACCGCCGAACCCGGGGGAACGCCGATCGGAAGACAAATCCGGCGTGTTTTGTTGGATGGGCGCAACCAGGAACTCTCGCCCACCGCCGAACTGCTGCTCTACTTCGCCGCGCGAGCCCAGAACGTCGACGAGGTGGTGGAGGCGGCGCTCGAGCGCGGCGAAATCGTGGTTTGCGACCGGTGGACGGATTCGACCCTGGTCTATCAGGGCGCCGGCCGCGGCCTGGGTGCCGAAGTGGTGGAGCAGTTGGACGCGGTGGCCTGCCGCGGCCTTCGGCCGGACCTCACGATCTGCCTGGAAATCGATCTCGCCACCAGCCTGGAACGAGCGCACGCGCGCAATCGCGAGACCACCGGCGGCGAAACCCGCATGGATGAGCAGGCCGTGGAATTCCATGAACGCGTGCGCGAAGGCTACAGGCTGCTGGCGGCGCGCGAGCCCGAGCGCGTGAAACTCGTCGACGGCCGCGGCTCCCTGGAAGAAGTCGCCGGGCGCGTCTGGCGCGTCGCGGAGCCTTATGTTCGCTGACTTCCACGGCAACAGCAAGGTGCAGGAATCGCTCGCGCACATGGCGGCCTCGGACCGCATTCCGCACACGCTCCTGCTCGCCGGACCCGAGGGTGTCGGCAAGGCAACCCTCGCGCGGCGCTTCGCGGCACGGCTGCTCGGGCGCCCCGAGCTGATCGAGAAGGACGACCTGAGCGCGCCGGCCAACATCGAACTGCTGGCCGAGCGCGAGAAACTGCCTTCCGAAAAGCGCGCCGACGATCCCCTCATGCTCGCGTCCTACCCCGACTTCGTCACGTTCCCGCCCGACGGTCCGCTCCGCCAGATCTCCATCCAACAGATGCGCCTGTTGAAGGAGCGCGCGCCCTTCAAGCCGAATCACGGGCGCTACCGTGTCTTCCTGATTGACCGTATCGACCGCGCCAACGAACAGGCCGCCAACTCATTGCTCAAGACCCTCGAAGAACCTCCCGCCCATCTGGTGATGGTCTTGACCGCCGAAAACGCCTACGACCTGCTGCCCACCATCCGTTCGCGCTCCGTGATTCTGCACCTCACGTTGCTCAACGACGCGGAGATGGCGCGCTTCGTCGGGGAGCGCGGGCTGGACAATCCCGAGCGCCGTCTCGCACTCGCGGGCGGTAGCCCGGGCGTGGCCGTCTCGCTCGATCTGGAGGCATACGACAAGCGCCGGGCCGCCATGCTCGCCCTTCTCGAAGCCGCTTCCGGCAGGGCGCCCTTCGCCTCCTGGGCGCGGTTCTCGGAGTCCATCGGCGCCAGCAAGAGCGAGAAGCTCGATAGCTATCTGCGCGTGCTCTACGGCCTGCTCGAAGACCTGCTCCTGCTCCGCCACGGACGGACGCCGCGCAACGGCGATGTCCGGGCACGCCTGGAACCGCTGGCCGCCGCCGTAACCTTCGACTGGATCTCGCGCGCTTCTCAACAGACTGGCGAACTGGTTGAGCTGGTGCGCCGCAATATCCAGAAATCGATCGCTCTCGACGCGTTCGCGATGAGCCTGCGCGGCCGGTAGCGCCGCCTTGCGAGCCTCACGCCCGTGTGGTATCAATGGAGTCAACGAACCTCACACTGTCGGTGCAAAACCATCTGTCCTAGTAACCGACGTGGTCCGAACTCAGCCGTAAGGAGTGGCCCCGTGGAGACCGCTAATCGCAAGCTCATTCGACCCGCCTTTAACGACATGAAGGACAAACCGGCGGCGAAGAACAACCTCAAGAACCGCAATATTCCTCCGGAACAAACAAACGCCGAGAATTTTTATTACGTCAAGCAGATGCAGGCCAAGACGCCGATGGTCATCGTTCTCAAGGACGGTGAAGAGATCCACGGCTACATTGAGTGGTACGACAAGTCCTGCCTCAAGGTAAACCGTGAAGGGGTGCCCAATCTGCTGGTTTACAAGTCAAACATCAAGTACATGTACAAGGTGGAGTAGCGCGATCTCCGCTTTGACGCGATCCGCCCGCCCCGGTTCACGCCGGTGGCGGGCTTCCCATTTCTAATCGCCTTCCGGCCGTGGCTTGCGCTGTTGCAGCCGGTATTCCCGCCGCCGTGCCGCTTCTTCGTAGCGGCGCTTTTCTTCGTCGGTTTCCGGAATTACCGGCGGAACGCGCGTGGGTTTACCTGCTTTGTCGAGGGCCACGAACGTCAGATAGGCCGACGAGGTGTGGCGCACTTGCCCGGTTTGAAGATCCTCCACCAGCACCTTCACACCCACTTCCATCGAGGTCGTGAAAACCCGGTTGACCACCGACTTCAACACCACCAGTTGCCCGATGTGCACCGGGTGCAGAAACGTCATGTAGTCCACCGAAGCCGTGACCACGGGAATCCGCGCATGGCGGATGGCAGCGAGCGCGCCTGCCATGTCCACCAGGTGCATCACGCGGCCGCCGAGCAGGTTCCCGAGCGGATTGGCGTCGTTGGGAAGCGCGATCTCGGAGTATTCGGACATCGAATCGCGGACCGGGCGTCCGGGCATGTCGCTCATTCGTGTTTGCTCTCCCTGTAGCAGTGCGCGTAGGCCTCGGCTTGCGCCTGAAGGACCGTGAGCGCGAAATCCGGCGCGGCCGGATGGCCCAGCGCCACCGTGATCGAACCGTGGCCGGCGGGCGCGTAGGACTTCTCGAACGCGTACGCCACGCGCACGCCCCCCGCGCTTTCGTCCTCGATCAGGAACCGCACCGCGTCCGCGTCCGCCTGCACGGGAAATCGCGTGCAGGCGCCGCCCGCGTACCCCACGTTGCAGCCGGCGCGCAGGAGCGCTTCACCGGGCCGCCACGGAGCTTCGCCTGGCAATCGGCAATCGCCCTCGAACATCCCGCCCAGCGGCATCGACGCCGCCGGCACGCCGTTCGATTCGGCCATGCGCCGTTCCGGCCGGAAGTACGGGCACGGCATCGCCCGTATATTAACATGGGGACTTGATGGCAACCGACCGGATCGAACTTCTGAAAAGCCTGCTCGAACAGGACCCCAAGAACACCTTCGCGCGCTATGGCATCGCGATGGAATACGCCAACCGCGGAAAGTTGAATGAGGCTGTGGAAGCCCACCGTGCGCTGCTCGCCGACAACCCCGGCTACGGGGCGTCCTACTATCACTGCGGGCAGGCGCTCTCGCAACTGGGCCGCTACGAGGAGGCGCGCGAGATCTACGAACGCGGCATCGAGGCCACTACCAAGGGCGGCGACCTGCACACGCGCGGCGAAATCCAGGCGGCGCTAGATCTGCTGCCCTGATTCCCATTCGTCGCGGAGCAGTGCGTACACGGCGTGATCGTCGAAACGGCCGTTGACGCAGCCCCCCTGCCGGTGGATCCCTTCCAGCCTGAATCCAAGACGCTCCGGCACGGCGCGGCTGCGGCTGTTTGCAACTGCGCACTGGATCACCACCCGCTGCATGCCTCGTTCTTCGAACAGGTGCCGCACCAGCCGGCGGCAGGCCGCCGTCGCGATGCCCCGGCCTTGCGCGCTCCCGGCGAGCCAGTAGCCGATTTCCGCCTTCTTCGCCTCCAGATCCATCGGATGCGTGCCGATACCGCCTGCGAAGGCGCGGCCATTCCAGATGCCGAGCGCGAGTACTCGCCCTTTGGCGAAGTCCAGGAGGCTCTGTTCAATGAAGGCCAGCGTGTCGGCGGAGGTGCGGCTGGCGTCCACCCAGGGCAGCCATTCACGCAGGGAGGCGCGGTTGGCGTCCACCACGGCGAAGACCTCTTCGGCGTGCCGCGGCTCCAGGAGCCGCAGCTCGACGCCGGGCAGAATTGTGCATTCGAGCATCGCCATTCCGGGCTCCTCCTGCGTCTACTATAAGTGACGCCGGCGAAAACATTTCTGACCTTCTTGTTTGTGGCTTCCGCGGGTCCGGTTTGGGCCAGTGCGCCCCGGGCGTGCTCCGCCAGTGCTCCCCTCGGTTCGTTCCACTTGACCGCCCAAGCGCCCGGCCAGCCGCCGCTGCCCCTGCGGGACGTTCGCAAGTTGCTGCCCGGTTATTCCGTTCGATACCAGCCGCGGGAGGCACAGGGCGGGGAAGTGGCGCTGCTGGTGGCGGGTGCGGCCTCGCAGGAGTTTCTGGTCCTGCCCCAGAAGCCCGCGACGGCCGAGGCGTCCTGGACCCTGCCCGTGCGCGCGAGCCTCGTCGCTGTCGTCTATGGACCGGGCGGACTCGACCGGAAGAAGGTCGGGCAACTGGTGAAGCGCGACCCGGGCCTGGTCTCGCAACTCGCCGACTACGCCGAGCAGACCGCCCAGACCGAGGCGATCATCGAGCGGCTGACCTCCCCGCGCACGCCCGCTTCGGCCACCTGGGATGCCGCGTTGGCGGGCTTCGCCACGCGCTACGGCGTTCCCGCAACGGCCCTCGATCCGCGCGCCCCGTTCGAACAACAAGCTCACGTTCTGTTGCGGGCCATCAACCCCGCTCTGTCTTCCTACGATCCGCTGCAGCCGGAACCCCGCCTCCGGATGCAGCAGTCGGCGGGCCTGGCGGCGTCGGTGGCCGGGCTCTTCTTTGGAAACTCGGTCGGCCTGGCGGCGGGCGGCGCTTCGCTACTCCTCAACCTGCGGTCGCTTCTGCTTCCGAACACGGAGTTCCGCTCGTCGTTCGCCCAACTCGATCCGCACTCGCCGGCGGTGGTGAGCCTGTGCGCCAAGCGCGAGGCAGCGCGTTCGCGCACTCGGATGGCTTACCTGTGGGCGCATCGCCTGGTGGATTCGGATGCCCCGGCGCTTTCCCTGGGCGGCCTGGCCGCCGTACCGGCGGGTGTGAAAAGCGCCCTTCCGCTGACCGCGGACGATGACCAGCTCGCCGCCCTTTTGCGCGATTGGCAATTGGAGCGCATCGATGGATCGACGTCCGTTGCGGTCCCGGTGCGGCTGGCCCCCGATACACGCCGCGCCGAGATCGATCTCTCGCAAGTGACCCTGGCGCCCGGCGCGTTCCGCCTGACGGCGGCGTGGGACTGGACCCGCGTCGCGGTGGACGGTGTGCTCCAGGTGGAGGAGATTCCGCGCAATTTCGACGTGAAGGGCGCACTGGTGGCGGGCGGTGAGAATCGGATCTCTCTCGCCGCACCCACGCTGCGCTATCTGGAATCGGTATCGCTCAAGGCGGGCCAGACGGAGTTCGCGGGGTCGTGGGACGGCGGTGTTGTGCGTTGGAGCGCGCCGCTGCCCGCCGGGCCGGCGCTGCTGACGGTTCGCCAGCAGGGCGGTGTTGTGGTGGAGATCCCGGTGCGCGTTCTGCCGCCCCATCCCGCACTGAGCGGGCTTCCGCTGCGTGCGAACCTCGGAGAGGAGGCGCAGGTACTGACGATCGCGGGCAAGGGACTCGACCGAATCGAAGCGATCGAGACGGAGGCGGGCATGGTGGAACTGGGCGCGGGCCGCGCGGATGTTCGCCTCGCGCCGCGCACTACGGTGGGGCTGTACGATCTTCGCTTGCGAGTCGAAGGCTTGCCAGAGCCGCTGGTTCTGCCCTCGGCGCTGCGCGTGGCCGGCCCCAGGCCGCGCATCGAAGGCGTTCGATTCGCATTGCCCCGGACCACTGTTTCCCTGAGGCCCGCGGAATTGCCGGCCGGTGCGCCCGTGACGTTCGAAGTGAAGGCCGTTCACGCGGAAGGAGCGGCGGTGCGCCTGCGCTGCGGCGCGCGAACCGTCGACGCACGCGTCAGCCGGCTTTCGCCGGGCGCGCTGTTCTTCACTGCGACCATGCCCGACGCCGGCTGCTCCCTGGAAGCGGAGATGGAAACCGGCGAGGGCGTTTCCTGCCCCCACGTGTTGGGTCGCGTGGTGCGATTACCGCGGCTCCAGGAGTTGGCCGTTTCCGGCGAAGCGCTCTCGGAGGGCGTGTTCGCCGGCTCCCTCCGCGGGCTGGATCTCGAGCTCATCGCCAGGACCGGATGGAACGGGCGCGACGGCCTGGACGTGACCGCGCTCCCATCGCCCGCCGGCCATGAGCAAGCGCTGGACGTTCCCATTCCCTGGCCTTCGCCCGCGCCCCGCGCCCCGCTCTACATCTGGCTCCGCGGCGATTCCGAAGGACGCCGCACGGAACTCCGCTACTGACGGCCCGCGGTATCCTATTCGCTTATGCGAACGTCCGTGCTTGCTCTCGCGCTCCTGGTGTCCGCCGCTCCGGCGCAGAACGTTGAGTTCTGGCCGGGAGTGCAATACGATCCCGCGATTCCCACCTTTCGGAAGGTCCTCGGTTTCGACCCGGGCGAACGCATCGCCTCGCACGCCCACATCATGCAGTACTTCGACGCCCTGGCGGGGGCGGCGCCGGCCCGCGTCCGGGTCTTCGAGTATGCCCGGTCCTGGGAAGGACGCAAGCTGATCTACGCGGCCGTCGGCTCCGAGCAGAACCTGCGCCGGCTGGACGAGATCAAGAAGGCCATGAAGGCGCTCTCCGATCCGCGCCGGACTCAGGAAGCGGAGGCGAAAAAGCTGATGGCGGGCCTGCCCGCGGTGATCTGGCTCGGCTACGGCGTGCACGGCAATGAGATCTCTTCGCCCGACGCGGCGATGCTCACCGCCTATCATTTGTTGGCCGCGCGCGCCGACAAGATGGCGGCCGAGATTCTGGCGAACGTCGTGGTGCTCATCGACCCCACCCAGAACCCGGACGGGCGCGACCGCTTCGTGCACAACTTCCAGGTGAACGAAGGCCTGGAGCCTTCCCCCGAACCGGCCGCCGCCGAACGCGTCGAGCCCTGGCCCGGCGGCCGCACCAACCACTACTACTTCGACATGAACCGCGACTGGTTCGCGCTCACCCAGCCCGAGACGCGGGGACGCATCAAAGCGCTGCTGGAGTGGTATCCGCTGGTGTTCGTCGACCTGCACGAGATGGGCGGCGAGAGCACCTATTACTTCGCGCCCGAAGCCGTGCCCTACAACCCGCACCTGGCCAAGGATCAGCGCGACGCCCTGGAGTGGTTCGGCCGCAACAACGCAAAATGGTTCGACGAGTTCGGCTTTCCCTACTTCACCCGTGAGGTCTTCGACGCCTTCTATCCGGGCTATGGGGCAAGTTGGCCTTCGTATTTCGGAAGCGTCGCGATGACCTATGAAAACGGGTCCTCGCGCGGCTTGCTCTACCGGCGCGCGGACAACACCGTGCTCAGCTTCCGTGAAACGGTGCGGAAACATTTCGTCGCCAGTTTGTCGACCGCCGAGGCGGCCGCGAAGAATCGCGACAAGCTGCTCGCGAACTTCTGGACGTACCGCGTCAGCGCGATCGAGGAAGGGAAGAAGGAGAACATCCGCGAGTACCTGATCGCCCGCTCCGGTGACGTCACGGCCGTGGATAAGCTGGCCCTCACGCTCGCCGAGCAGGGCGTGGAGGTGAGGCGAGCCACAGCAGCGTTCCAAAGCGGCGGCAAGAGCTACCCGGCGGGCAGCTATGCGATCTCTCTCGCCCAGCCGGCCAAGCGCCTGATCCGTACGCTGCTCGACGCCAACGTGCCGATGGAGGACTTCTTCCTGAAAGAACAGGAGCGGCGGCGCAGGAAGAAACTGCCCGACGAGATCTACGACGTCACGGCGTGGTCTTTGTGCCAGCTCTACAACGTGGACTGCGCGTCCAGCGCCACCGAAGCGTCCGCCTCGTTCGAACTCGTGAAGCCGGGCGAAGCGGTGCGCGGCGTCGCGCCCACCGCCAGGCCAACGCTCGCCTACATCATTCCCTGGGGCACGCAGGGCGCGGCGCGCTTCCTGGCCGCGGCCCTGCGAGAGAACCTCACGCTCTGGACCTCCGACAAGAGCTTCACGCAGAACGCCCGCAAGTACCCGCGCGGGACCTTGATCGCGTACCTCAAGCAGAACCCGGCCAACCTGCCGGAGACGGTGGCGAAGCTGGCGGCGAGTACGGGCGCGGAAGTGGTGGCCACCAATACCGGCTGGGTGGAGGACGGGGTCAACTTCGGAAGCAACTACGTGATGCCGGTGAAGAAGCCGTCCGTCGCGATGTTGTGGGATCAGCCGACATCGTCCCAATCGGCCGGCCACACCCGCTTCGTCATTGAGCGGCAGTACGGGTATCCGGTGACACCGATCCGCACTTCGTCGCTCGCGATGGCCGATCTCTCGCGCTTCAACGTGATCATCGTGCCCGACGGCTTCGCCTATTCCGGACCGTTGGCCGCGGCGTCCACGCGGTTGCGCGACTGGGTCCGCGCCGGCGGAACGCTGATCGGGATCGGCGGGGCCGTCTCCTGGATGGCGGAGCCCGCGGTGGGCCTACTGGCCACATCCGAGGAGTTTCTGGCAAGGGAAACGCCGGCGCCCGCGGCGAGCGGCGCGCGGCCCGCGGAGGCCCCTAAACCGGCCGAAGGCGCCAAGCCGGAAGCCCGCACGCCGGGCAAACTGATCGCCTCCGAGGCCGACTATCAGAAAGCGATTCAAGCCGACCGCGAAGCGCCCGATTCCGTGGCGGGCGTGATGGTCCGCGCCAGGACGGACCCCGATCATTGGGCCACCGCCGGTCTCCCGGAGACGATTCACGTGCTCGTGAACGGCTCGCGGATCTTCGCGCCGGTTAAGCTCGACCGCGGCGTGAACGCCGCTGTGTATGAGGCGCCCGACAAACTGCTCGCCGGCGGCTACCTGTGGGAGGAGAATCGCAAGCAGCTTGCCTACAAGCCCTTCCTCATGGTGCAGCGCGAAGGGCGCGGCAACGTGGTTGGCTTCACCTCGGACCCCAATTACCGCGCGTACATGGACGGCCTGAACGTGGCCTTCCTGAACGCCGTGTTTCGCGGCCCGGCGCGCAGCCGCGGCTTCATGGGCGAAGAGCTGGAATAGCCGTCAGAGACCGCCGAAGAGGTGGCCCATCTTTTCTTTCTTGGTCCGGAGATAGGCCTCCGTGGAGGCCATGGGCGGGACCTCGCAGGGAACCCGCTCGGTCACGGTGATGCCGGCGCGCTCCACCGCTTCGATCTTGTCCGGGTTGTTCGAGAGCAGGCGCACGGCCGAGATTCCGAAGTACCGCAGCACGCCCGCGGGCAGCGCGTAATCGCGAAGGTCGGCCTCAAAGCCGAGCCGCTCGTTCGCCTCCACCGTGTCCGCACCCGCGTCCTGCAGTTGGTACGCCCGCAGTTTGTTGAGCAGGCCGATGCCGCGGCCTTCCTTGTGCTCGTAGATCAACAGCCCGCGGCCTTCGGCGACAATCGACTCCATCGCCATTTCCAACTGTGCCCGGCAATCGCATCGCAGGCTGTGAAAGACATCGCCCGTCAGGCACTGCGAGTGGATCCGCACCAGCGGCGGCGCGGTGAGCGTAAGATCGCCCATGGCCAGAACCACGGCTTCCTCACGCGAGCCCGCGACATCGCCCTCGAAACCGTAGATCCGGAACTGTCCGAAGCGGGTGGGGAAGTCGGCCTCGGCAATTTTCGTCACCGCCGGAGCGGACTGAGATGCGCTAATCAAAGTGCTACTCTTCATTATAGTTGCAGCCGTCGCCGGGCGCTCGGAGGGCCTTGTGCGGCCATCACGCAAACGATGGAGCAGCACCTCGTCATCCTGCTCGTGAAGCTCGCCGTCGCGGCGTCGCTGGCCAGTATCCTGGTGCGTTGGGGCGCGTTTCAGCGCATGCTGATGCGCGAGCAGCGCACCCTGCAACAGCGCGTCATGCTGGCGCTGAGCCTTTCCGGAATCGTCGCCGCCGGTGTCGCGATTCGCGTAGTCACGAACAGTTACCAGGCCGTGGACCTCGGTTTGGAAGGGAGCCTGCTGGCGGGCATTCTGGGTGGTTACGTCGCCGGCCTGCTCTCCGGAGTCGTGATCGCCATCCCGGCGCTCGCTCACCAGGAGTACCTGGCCATGCCGCTGCTCGCCGGCGTCGGCGTGCTGGGCGGCCTGCTCCGCGACCTCGCGCCGGAACCGGAGGAGATCTGGCGCTTCTCCCCGTTCTTCGACTTGAGCCTGTGGCGGTTAGTGCGCGGGAAGGCCGACTTCAGCCGCACCGCGTTCCAGATCTTCTGTCTCCTCTCGATCCTCTTCGCCGAGTTCCTGCGGCTGGTCCTCGCCCACCTGTTCGGTCCGAAGATGATCTTCACCCTCTATCCGGCGTGGTCGAATCCCAACCCCTTGAGTGTGATCGCCGTCTTCGCCACCACCGTGTTCGCGGTCACACTGCCGCTCAAGATCTGGAACAACACGCGCAATGAGCGCAAGCTCGAATCGCAGGGCCGGCTGCTCACCGAGGCCCGCCTGGAAGCGCTCAGCAAGCAGATCAATCCGCACTTCCTGTTTAATACGCTCAACTCCATCGCGTCTCTTGTCCGTACGAATCCCGAGCAGGCGCGAAAAGTGATCTACCGATTGTCGGCCATCCTGCGGCGGCTGCTGCGCCAGCACGACAGCTACAATCCGATGCGCGAGGAACTGCAGTTCATCGACGACTACCTGGCGATCGAGATGGTTCGCTTCGGAGAAAAACTGAAGTTTCAGAAAGAAGTGGAACCGCCGGTGTTAGACTACCTGGTTCCGAGCATGCTGCTTCAGCCGCTGGTGGAAAACAGCATCCGCCATGGCTTGAGCAAGAAGCTGGACGGAGGCACCATCCACCTGCGTTGCCGCGTGGAGGGCGCACGCTTGCATGTTTGCGTGGAGGACGACGGGGTGGGCATTCCGGAGGCGAAACTGGCTAAGCTCTTTGAACAGGGCATCGGCGTGAGCAATGTGAACGAACGATTGAAAGTGCTCTACGGCAACAACTACCGCATGACCATCGACAGCCGTCCGGGCGAGGGCACTCGCACGGAAATCGACATCCCGGCGATGCAGACCACTTTGGCCGCTGTTTCCTAATTCCATCATGGACTCCAATTCGAATAACTTCGAGATCGCACTACCCGGCTTCCGCGCCGACCGCCTGCCGCGGACCATCGCCGATCACACCCGGCGCGTGTACGACCGGATGGCGTTTCTCTATCCGCTTTCCACCTATTTCAATCACTCCAAGGCGCACAAGATGGCGATGGAGCTCTCCGGCATCGAGAACGGCATGAGGGTGCTCGAAGTGGCCACCGGCTCGGGCGAGATGTTCCGCCGCCTGGTGCGCCGGAACCCATCCGGGTTGACCATCGGCCTGGACCTCTCGCCCAATATGGCCGCCCGGACCCAGCGAATGATCCGGAGACGGCATCCGGAAGCCCGCGTGGCTTGCCAGGCCGTGGACGCGCGCCACATGCCCTTTCGCGACGGGACGTTCGACGCGCTGATGTGCTGCTACCTCTTCGAATTGCTGGGCCACGACGACATCGCGCGCACCTTGCGCGAGTTCCATCGCGTGCTGTGTCCCGGGCGCAGATTCACGCTTGTCCTCATCGGCCAGGATTCCAGAGCCTTCAACGGGATGTACCACGTGGCAGGGTCGCTTGTGCCCGCCTTCTGGGGACGCCAGGTAGAGAACTTCATCCCGCCCATGATCGAGGCCGCCGGGTTCCGCATCGTCGCCGATCACCGCGTGCGGCAGGGCTACTATCCGTCGCGCGTGCTGGCGATGGAGCGGTAGGAGTCGACGCCGCTCCTCTGTTCGTCCCCCAGGAGCGCATTCGGCACGCAAACGAGATAAAGTGGATTCCCGGCATGTCGAAACTCCTCACGCGCGGCCTTCTCGCCGCTTTTCTCGCCGGCGCCGCTCCACGCCCGGCCGATATCCCGTTCGAACCGCGCCTGCTCGACATCGGCGCCAATGAGACCGCCACGCTCGTCGACGTGAACGGGGACGGCAAGCTCGATATCGTCTCCGGTGAGAACTGGTACGCCGCGCCCACCTGGAAGAAGCATTCCTGGCGCAAACTTGAGTTCACGAACCAGTACGTGGACGCCTTCAGTGACCTGCCGCTCGACGTGGATGGCGACGGCCGCACGGACATCGTCACCGTGACGTGGTTCGCGAAGAAGATCTCCTGGTTCCGGAACCCGGGCAACTCGTCCGCGCCGTGGGTTGAGACGATGGTGGATCAGGGTAACAACAACGAGTTCGCATTCCTCGTCGATCTCAACAACGACGGCAAGGCGCTTGAGATTCTTCCCCAGTTCGGCAACAACAACGGCCCGCTTTCCTATTTCGAATTGAAGAACGGAAAGCTCGAACGCCGCCAGGTCTCCAGCCGCAGCTACGGCCACGGCATCGGCGCGGGCGACGTCAACAAGGACGGCTTGACCGACGTCCTGACGCCGAAGGGATGGTTCGAAGCGCCCCATTGGACGCATCACGCCGATTGGAACGAAGCCCAGCACCTCGGCTTCCTCTACGTCATCGACATCAATGAAGACGGCCGCAACGACGTCCTCACCACCGCCGCTCACGACTACGGCGTTTTTTGGCTCGAACAGACCGCGGAAGGCACGTTCGTCAAGCGCATGATCGACAACTCGTGGTCTCAGGCGCACGCCACGACACTCGTCGATCTCAACGGCGACGGCCGCCTGGACTTGCTGACCGGGAAACGGTACATGGCCCACAACGGCAACGATCCCGGCGAGCGCGAACCGCTGGGTCACTACTGGTATGAGTGGCGGAAAGACGCCGCCGGCAAAGTCGAATTCGTCCGCCACGTGATTCACTACGGCGGCCGCCCCGGCACAGGCATGCAACTCCCGGTGGGCGACCTGGACGGAGACGGCGACCTGGATTTCGTGGCCCCCGGCAAGAGCGGTCTCTACCTGTTTGAGAACACCTCCGTTCGCCGCCCCGCCACAGGCAAGCCCGCACCCGGCGCCGCCGGCGTGCCCAAATCTGACACCAGAAGGAAACCATCATGAGCAAACGCACCTCGATCGGCTCCTGGGCCTTTACCATCGGCCCTTACGCCGCCAATCCGATCGACTTCGATACCGTCATCGATAAGCTCAAAGCCCTCGGCTTCGACGGCGTCGAACTCGGCGCCTTTCCTCCCCACCCGAATCCCGGCAATCCGAACGGTCCGAATGAGAGCTGGCCCGGCGCGATGCCCGAGAAGTCGCAGCGCGCGGAACTCAAAGCCAAGCTGGCCGCCAAAGGCCTCGGACTCTCCGGGATTGCCGCCAATCTGTGGGGCGAAAAGCTGATTAATACGGACGACCAGTCGAAATATATCGAGGAATTTCGCAAGAATTCGGAGTTCGCCCGGGACCTCGGCATCGGCGGTGTGCGCGTCGATTGCGTCCAGCCGCCGGCGATCCATCGCGAAGTCGACTACCAGACGGCGCTCCACCGGGTGGTCAGGACATGGCAGGCCTGCTGCGACATCGCGGAATCGAACGGCCAATACGTGACCTGGGAATTCGAGCCCGGCTTCGCGTTCAACAAGCCCTCCGACATCCTGCGGGTGCACGACGCCGTGAACCGGGCCAATTTCGGCCTCATGTACGACACCTGCCACGGCCAGATGGTGGGTGTCATGGGCATCCGCCAGGAAGGTGCGAAGGAAGTCTTCCCCAATCAGGCGGAGTTTCTCAAGACCCTTACCGGCCGCATCAACCATATTCACTTGATTGATTCCGACAACACCTGCCACAAGGACGCCGAGGGCAACGACGAAACCTCCGCTCACCCGCCCTTCGGCCTGGGCATCCTGAACTTCGACGAGATCATGCCCGCGCTCCTCAGGGCGTCCGCCTGCCCGCACGACTGGTGGACCACCGACCTGTGCTTCTGGCCCGACGCCTGGGCCGCCGCCGAGACCTGCAAGAAAGCGCTCGACCAGCTCAACGCCAAGTACGGCAGCGCGGAGGCGGCGCACGCATGAAACCGCTCCGCGTCGCGATGATCGGCTACGGCTTCATGGGCCGGGCCCATTCGAATGCGTACAAACGCCTCACGGACTTCTTCCCCGTGCAGCATCAGCCGGTGCTGCAGGTGGCCGTCGCCCGCGATGCCGCCAAGGCTCAGGCCTTCGCCAACAACTGGGGCTATCAGCGGATTGAAACCGACTGGCGCAAAGCCGTGGAGGCCCCCGATGTGGACCTGGTGGATATCGGGTCTCCGAACGACACCCACTACGACATCGCTCTCGCCGCCGCCAGGAACGGCAAGATGATCGCCTGCGAGAAGCCCCTCGCGATGACCGTCCAACAGGCCGAGGAGATGACCCGGGCGGTGGAAGAAGCCAAGGTTCCGAACATGGTGTGGTTCAACTACCGGCGGGTGCCGGCCATCGCGCTGGCCCACCAGGTGGTGCGCGAGGGCCGCATCGGGCAGCCCTTCCACTACCGCGCAACGTATCTCCAGGACTGGACCATCTCCGCCGACGTGCCCCAGGGCGGCGCGGGCCTCTGGCGGCTCGATATCAACGTGGCGGGCAGCGGAGTGACCGGCGACTTGCTCGCTCACTCGATCGATACGGCGATGTGGCTGAATGGCGCTATCTCGCGGGTGGTGGCCCAGACGCGGACGTTCGTCAAAGAGCGCACGCATGCTCTCACCGGCAAGGTGGAACCGGTTGGCATCGACGACGCGTGCATGTTCCTGGCCGAGTTCGCCAACGGCTCCATGGGGACGTTCGAGTCCACGCGCTACGCGCGCGGCCGCAAGAACTTCAATACCTTCGAACTGAATGGCGCGGACGGGAGCGTCTACTTCGACCTTGAGGAGCCGGAGTATTTACAGTACTTCGAATACAAACAGCTCCAATCGGGCAAGAAGGTGGAGAGCCACCTCACCGGCTGGCGCAAGATCCACGTCACCAATTCCGAGCATCCGTACATGAACCGTTACTGGGTTCCGGGCACGTGCATCGGTTACGAGCACACGTTCCTGAACGCCCTCGCCGACTTCGTGATGGGGATCGAATCCGGACAACCCGCCCAGCCCGACTTCCGGAACGCCCTGCAGACCCAGAAGGTGTGCGAAGCCGTGATTGAAAGCGCCCGGTCCGGCGCGTGGACCCAGACAGGAGTCGAACTATGAGCAACCAACCTACCCGCCGCGATGCCCTGGCCGCCGCCGGCGCCGGCCTGCTGATTGTGAAACCCGAAACCGCCTTCGGCTCCCAGGCCAACTCGGCGGTTCCCTTCGGCATCATCGGAACGGGGGGCCGCGGCGTGTACGTCGGCGGCCACATGGCCCGCGACAAGAACGCCCGGCTCGCCGCCATCTGCGACCTTTATCCCGACCGCATCGATCAGGCGAAGACCAACATCCCGGGCGCCGACAAGGTGAAGGCCACCAAGGACCTGAACGAGCTTCTGGCCATGCAGGACATCGACGCGGTGCTCATTGCCACGCCCGTCTATCTGCACCCGGCCCACTTCGAGGCCGCGGTGAAAGCGAAGAAGCACATCTACTGCGAAAAGCCCGCCGGCGCCGATGTCGCGGGCGTGAAGCGGCTGCTCAAGGCAGGCCTGGCCGCCGACCCCACAAAGACCATTCAATTCGGCTTCCAGCAGCGTTTCAGCCCCGAGTACATCAAGGGCTTGAACTATCTCAAGGACGGCACGCTCGGCGAGATGAAGCTGATGATGAGCTACTGGGTTCTGGGCGGCGTCCCCTTGCAGCCCTTCACGCCGAAGTACACCGGCGATGAGGCGAAGATCCGCTACTGGGGTTACTTCATGGAGACCTCCGGCGGGCCCATTGTCGAGCAGGATTGCCACGGCATCGATACCCTCAATCAGTTCGCCGGCGACCGGCATCCACTGAAAGCCCTGGGCGCCGGCGGCCTTCGCTACAAACGCATGTACGGCGATTGGAAGACCGACTATCAGAACATCACGTTCTTCTATCCCAACGGCCTGGAAGGCGCGCTCATCAGCATCAAGCAGACCTGCGGCTTCCGCAGCGTCAAGGAGCAGTTCTTCGGCTCCAAGGCGATGCTTGAAATGGCCCGGACCTACCTCAAGCTCCACGGCCCCATCCCCACCTCGCCCCTGAAGAACGCCGACGACCTCGAAGACCGCAGCCTGATCGAGAAGGTCGAATCCAAGCGGGAAATCACAATTGACGCCATCGAGAGCTTCTTTCAGAGCATCGTCGACAAGCGCCCGTACAACATGACCAGGACCTCGGCCGAAAGTACCTTCACGGCGCTCATGGGCCGCATGGCCGTCGACCTCAAACGGGAAGTCACCTGGGAGGAAATGCTCAAGGCCGGCTAGGCACGGCCCGCCCGCCGTGGTCGCGCCGGGAATGTCAGAGGAGCATGAATGATGAAACACCTGGTGTTGGTATTGGCGTGCGCGTGCGCCCTCTTCGGGGGCGACGTGACCGGACGGTGGACGGGCAAGCTCACCGTGAAATCGCCGGAAGGCGAAGAACGGCAGCATTCGGCTGTGATGGTGTTCAAACAACAGGGGACTGCGCTGACCGGAACGGCGGGCCCGGAGGAAGATCAGAAGCCGATCTCGAAAGGCAAAGTGGATGGGGACGCCGTGCAGTTCGAATTGGAACGGGACGGCGGCGTGATGCGGTTCAGCTTGAAGCAGCAGGGCGATGAGCTCTCCGGCGAGGTGACGCGCGAGCGGGACGGCGAGACCACACGCGCGACGGTGGCGATGAAGCGGGAGAAGTAGAGGGCGCATCCCGCCCGCGCCGAGAACGCCGTACCCCGCTATAGTAGTGAGCATGGACGAAGTGCAGCCAGCGAGAGACGCCGCCTTAGCCTTCGACGAAACCCCGTTGCTCGATCGCGCCCGCAAGGGCGATGACCGCGCGTTCGCGGCCCTGGTGGAGAAGTACGAGCGCAAGATCTTTCGGCTGGCCCGCAATATTACCCAGAACGAAACCGACGCTGAGGATGTGCTCCAGGAGGCCTTCCTGAAGGCCTACGAGCACTTGCCCGAGTTCCAGGGACAATCGAAATTCTATACCTGGATTGTCCGGATTGCGGTCAACGAAGCGTTGATGAAGCTCAGAAAACGCAAATCTGACCGCACCGTTTCCATGGACGAGAACATCGAAACGGGTGAGGATGCCCCGATCGTACGGGAGATTGCCGTTTGGGACGACGATCCCGAAAAGCGCTACTCGCGCGAGGAGATCCGCGAGATCCTCGACGATGCCATCGCCAGCCTCAAGCCGGCGTTCCGCACCGTATTCGTTCTGCGTGACGTAGAGGAGCTGTCCACCGAAGAGACGGCAGAGGCGCTCAACCTATCGATACCGGCGGTGAAGAGCCGCCTGCTCAGGGCGCGCCTCCAGTTGCGGGAAAAGCTGACGCGCCTCTTCAGGCGCAAGGGGGACGACGTCTTTGCTTACTTGTAGAGACTTTCTGAACGGGCTCAACGATTTCCTGGATGAGACAGCCGACCCGGAGTCGCGCAAGCACCTCGAGCAACACGTGAATGAGTGCCCCAACTGCTGGGTGGTTTACGACACCACGAAGAAGACCATCCAGGTCTATAAGGGGATGGAAGCCCAAACCCTTCCGGAAAACCTGCACTCGCGGCTGATGCGCGCCCTGGAACGCAAGGCGGCCCGCCGCGGAGCCACCGGCGCAAGCCCCCAGCAGCAAGCCTAGCTCCCGCCTGGTCCCGTCCCGTATTGCCCGCCGGCTTCTCCGGCCATCCAACCGCCACTTCGCTCCGGTTCTCCGCTGACGGAGGGAAGCGCCCGCGCGTACACTGGGAGTGCAATGAATGCTGAACGCCAGCGGCTGGAAGAAGCCGCGCGCCGCGAAAAGCACTGGCGGCGGTGGGGACCTTACGTTTCCGAACGCGCCTGGGGCACGGTCCGGGAAGACTATAGCGCCAAGGGGACGGCCTGGGAGTACACGCCGCACACGCACGCGCGGTTGAAGGCGTACCGGTGGGGCGAGGACGGCCTGGCGGGATGGTGCGACAATCACCAGCGAATTTGTTTCGCGCTCGCGCTCTGGAACCAGCACGATCCCTATCTGAAAGAGCGGCTGTTCGGGCTCGCGGGAGGTGAAGGGAACCACGGCGAGGACGTCAAGGAGTACTACTATTATCTGGACGCGACGCCCACCTACTCCTACGCGAAGTACCTCTACAAGTACCCGCAGACCGAATTCCTCTACGGCTGGCTGGCGGCGGAGAACCGGCGGCGCGGCAAACTGCAGCCCGAGTTCGAACTGATCGATACGGGGATCTTCGACCAGGACCGCTACTTCGACGTCTTCGTGGAGTACGCCAAGGCGGGCGTCGACGACACACTCATTCGCATCACGGCGGTGAACCGCGGGCCCGACCCCGCGCCCCTGCATCTGTTGCCGACGGTGTGGTTCCGCAACCGCTGGAACTGGGGCTACGCGGGGCGTGTGCGGCCCAAGCTGGCCCGGATCGGCCCCGGCGTGCTCTCGCTCGAAGAACAGAAGCTGGGCCGCTACACCATGTGGTTCGAGAACGACCCGAGACTGCTGTTCACGGAAAACGAATCGAACCTGCAGCGGCTGTACTCGCAGGCCACCGGGGGCCGGTACGTGAAGGACGCCTTTCACGAGCTCATCGTGAAGGGGCGTGAGGACGCGGTGAATCCGGAGCTGCGCGGCACCAAGGCGTGCGGCGTGTATCACTCCGTGATCGCGCCGGGTGAATCGCGCGTCATCCGGCTGCGGCTCGGGCCGGAGGGCGTGCTGCCGGAAGACCCGGCGGAGGGCTTCGACGCGATCGTCGAGCGGCGTCTGGCGGAAGCCGATGAGTTTTACTCGTTCCAGCCGAAGGCCCTTTCCGAAGACGGCCGGCGCGTGCAACGCCAGGCGTTCGCGGGACTGCTCTGGTCGCGGCAGTTCTATCACTACGTGATCGAGCAATGGTTGAACGGAGACCCCGCGGGTCCGCCGCCGCCCGCGCCGCGCAAGACCGGGCGCAACAGCGAGTGGACGCACCTCTTCAACGAAGATGTGTTGACGATGCCGGACAAGTGGGAATACCCGTGGTATGCGGCCTGGGACACGGCGTTCCACATGATCCCGCTGGCGCTGATCGATCCCGACTCGGCGAAGAGCGAAATGGCGCGCTTCCTGCGCGAATGGTTCATGCATCCCAATGGGCAGATCCCGGCCTACGAGTGGAAGTTCGACGATGTGAATCCGCCGGTGCACGCCTGGTCCTGCTGGCGCGTGTACCAGATCGACGCGAAGCTCACCGGTCGCAAGGACACCGCGTTTCTCGAGCGCGTGTTCCACAAGCTGCTGATGAACTTCACCTGGTGGGTGAACCGGAAGGACACCTTGGGGAACAACGTCTTCGAGGGCGGCTTCCTCGGGCTGGACAACATCGGGCTGTTCGATCGTTCGTCGCCCGCGCCCGGGGGCGGGATCATCGAGCAAAGCGACGGCACCAGTTGGATGGCCATGTACTGCCTCAACATGCTCAAGATGGCGCTCGAGCTGGCCCAGGAACGGCCGGTCTATGAGGACATAGCGAGCAAGTTCTTCGAGCACTTCCTGTACATCTCAGCGGCCATGAATAGTCTCGGCGAGGACGGCTTGTGGAATGAGGAGGAGGGCTTCTACTTCGACCGCCTGCGGATGCCCAACGGCAAGGCGATCCCGCTCAAGGTGCGCTCGATGGTGGGGCTGATTCCGCTCTTCGCCGTGGACACTCTGGAGCCGCAGATGATTGAGCGGCTGCCGGGATTTCGCAGCCGCATGCAGTGGTTCCTGGAAAACCGGCCGGACCTGGTGCGTGACATCGCCTCCATGACCCGGGAGGGAGTGGGCGAACGGCGCTTGCTTTCCTTCGTTCCGCGCGAGCGGCTGCGGAGGATCTTGCGGCGCATGTTGGATGAGACGGAGTTCCTTTCGCCCTACGGTTTGCGCTCGCTCTCGAAGTATCACGAGAAGAACCCCTATTCGCTGCGCATCGACGGTACCGAATACAAAGTGGAGTACGAGCCGGCGGAATCGAAGACCTACCTGTTCGGCGGCAACAGCAACTGGCGTGGGCCGGTCTGGTTCCCGGTGAACTACCTGATGATCGAGTCGTTGCAGAAGCTGAACCATTATTGGGGCGACAGCCTGACGGCCGAGTTCCCTTCGGGTTCCGGCGTGAAGATGAACCTGGGCGAGGTGGCGGCGGAGTTGTCGCGGCGGCTGAGCCGATTGTTTCTGCGGGACGCGACGGGCCGGCGGCCGGTGTTCGGCGGAGCACGGAAGTTTCAGGAAGACGCCCATTTCCGGGACCACCTGTTGTTCTACGAGTACTTCCACGGCGACAACGGGGCGGGGATCGGGGCGAGTCACCAGACGGGCTGGACGGCGCTGGTGGCAAAGCTGCTGCAGCAGAGCGGCGAGTAGCGCGGGCGTCAACGGAGTTTGCTCTCCGATTTCGCTTTCGCGTACGATACGGTGGAGTTCGCGTCCTGATGAAGCGTCTGATCGTGGGGTTGACCTGTGCGGCTGTGGTCAGCTTTCTCTATCTGCATTCGGTGTCGCGCGAGATCCGGCGGCAGTCGGAAGTGGATGAGGCGCAACCGGCGGACGCGATCGTGATCATGGGCGCGGCGGAGTATCGGGGCCGGCCTTCCCCGGTGTTGAAAGCCCGGCTCGATCACGGGCTGCAGTTGTTCCAGAAAGGCCTCGCGCCGCGCATCATCACCACGGGCGGAGCGGGCGGCGACCCGGTCTTCACGGAGGGCGAAGTCGGGCGCGCGTATCTCATCAAGCGCGGCGTACGGAGCGAGGCGATTGTGGTGGAGCCGGAGGGCGAGAGCACAGTGCACTCGACGACGGCGGTGGCGGAGATCATGCGGCGCATGAACCTGCGCTCGCTGATCCTGGTGAGCGACGGATATCACATCTTCCGCGCCAAGCGCATGCTCGAGCGGCAGGGCCTGACGGTTTACGGTTCACCGCGTCCTGGCAGCGGCGAGTCGCGACAGTGGTGGCTTTCCATGCGCCAGGCCGTGGGCTACCTGCTCTGGAATGTGGGAATCACGATCTGACGCTCAGCGCATGGCCAGTTCCGGCGAGGAGGATCGGCCCATGCGGCCGCGCACGTGGGCGGCGAAGCGCTTGTCGGAGTTCTGTATGTGTTCCACCAGCCATTTGCGCAGGAATTGCAGCAGTTGGATGGAGATCGCCGCCCGGCCCGCATTGTGACGCGCCACAAAGTCGTGCACTTGAGCGGTCAAGCCGTCGTGCAGTTGTTTGTGTGCGGCGAAGCCAGGGAACCCGGACTGCTTCATCATGCGTTCCTCATTGGCGAAATGGGTCTTCGTGTAGGCCAGCAGATCGGCAAGCGTCTGCTGCATCACGTCATGGGCCGTGCCGGCCACCATGGCGGCGTGCAGGCGGTTCACCATGTCGACCAGGGTATGGTGCTCCCGGTCTACGTCGGGCAGTTTGGTGTCGTAGTCGGATTGCCATTCGATAAAGGCCATAGGTGTCTCTACCCGGCATATCGACCCGGCGCACGGATACGTGAGGAGTTTAGGTGGATTTGACGGCGGCATACACCCGGAAGCGTTCGCGTGCGTCGCGTGCGTGCTCCAGGGCGTATCCGGCGCCCAGCAGGCGTTCAAGGAACGTTTCGAAAGCCGGCCTTAGGGCGGCCCAGGTCGCCGGCGAGTTCGGATAGAGCAGCCGGTCGTTCAGGACGATTTCGATCTGGTCCGCACGGAAGCGCAGACGCCCGGCGAACTCCGGCTCCTGTTCGAGGAGGCGGGCGGCGGCGGTGGCGGCGGAATGGGCCTCGGTCAACGAGGAAAGCGCGTCGCCCTCGCTGACCTTCGCCTTGCGGTTGTAGAGCAGACCGAGCCGGCCCTGGCCGAGATCCAGGCTCCAGTTCGCCTCCAGGCCGATGAGCATGATCCCGGGGCCGTTGGGCACGTGCGCGTAGTCGGCCACGTCGATGAGCAGACCCGGGAGCGCGCCGGTCTGGATCCAGCGGTGGAACACGGGGATCGCCTGCGCCAGATCGATGTGGCTGTCCGGAGCCACAAACAATTTGAGGTTGATTTGTTGAATGGGGTCCATCGGCCGGGGTCAGACTTTCACTGCGGCGGCCTGTGAGAGGCGCGCGTAGCAACTATGGCAGGCTTCGATGAAAAGCTGTGCTTCCTCGATCAGGCGGTGGGTCTGCTCGGCGTCCCGCGGCTGCCCGGCTTTGTCGTGCGCGCGCAGGTAGTAGTGGCCGAACTTTCCGCCCGCGAACGGGTCATGGAAGAGCTGCGTGTCGTAGAAATGCTCGCGGAAAGCGTCCGCGATGGCTTGCGGCGTACCGCTGTGGAAGTGCTTGCGCCAGGCCAGCAGCGCGGCGGCGCCGTGGGACATGGACTCATACGCCAAACGGCCGGCCCGGGCGGCGTCGCCCTGCTCCAGGGCCAACTGCGCCTCGAAGACCTCGCGCTCGCAGGCGGTGAGTTGAAATTCGAGCGGCGTCACCACTTCGCCGGCGCATTCGCCGACGCCGATGTCGCCGATCGTGTACTCGCGCGGGTCGTGCCAATCGGAGTAGAGCGAGGGCTCGGCGTCATGCGCGGGCAGGGTCATCAAATCCTCCAGCATCCTCTTGCATTCCGCCTTGCCGATGCGGCGGATGAAGGACTGGAAGGTCTCGCCCGGCGAACGCTCGGCCCGGAAACGAGCCGTAATGCGCGCCACGGTTTCGGGAATTCGTTTGGACGGCACCGCTCCGATGGCCAGGCCATAGGAGCCCGCGTTCTCGCTCCACTGGCCGCCCAGCACAACCTGGAAATGGGGCGCGGCGAATCCGCCTTTGTTCCGGCTGACGCCGTAGAAGCCCAGATCGGCGATGTGGTGCTGGCCGCAGGAATTGAAACAGCCGCTCACCTTGATCCGAAGATCGCGGATCGCTTCGTCGGCCGCAAGATCGCTTTCGGCCAGCCGCAGGCGAAGCTCGCCCGCGAGGCCGCGGGACGAGGAGATCCCCAACTTGCACGTATCGGTGCCGGGGCAAGCGGTGATGTCGACAATGGTGCCCGCCCCCGGCGCGTGCAGCGCGAGCGCCTTGAGGTCTTCGTACAAGGCGGGGAGGTCGCCTTCGCTCACCCAGCGCAGCACCAGGTTCTGCTCTACGGTGGTGCGGATGGTCTCCTGGACGTACGTGCGCGCGATCCCGGCAAGGCCCCGGAGCTGGTCGGCGGTGATGTCGCCCAGCGGAAGCGCTACGGTGACCGTCGCGTAGCCGTGCTGCCGCTGCTCATACACGTTCGATTGCTTCCAGGCCTTGAACTCCCTGGAAAGCGCCGGAGCGATGGCGAGCAAGGTCGGAGGTTTCAGAGGCTGCTCGGTATGGCGGTCGAGATCCGCCAGGTAGGAGGTCCAGCGTGGATCGTGCGGCAGGAGCGCTCGCTCTTCCAAGACCAGGCGCCGGAACTCCTCCAGACCCAGCTTGGCCACCAGGAACTTCAGGCGCGCGGTGTTGCGGTTCTTCTTTTCGCCGAGCCGCGCGAAGACCCGCGCCATGGCCTGCGCCGTGGGCAGCAGTTCCTCTTCCCTCAGGAACTCGTCGAACAGTTTGGCCTGATAAGGAACGGTGCCCAGGCCGCCGCCAACGTAGGTTTCAAAGCCGCGCACCGTCCTGCCATCCACCACGCGCGTGCGCGCCACGCAACCCAGGTCGTGGATGCGGACCAGCGCGCAGGGATTTGTGTCGCACCCGGAGAACGCCACTTTGAACTTGCGCCCGAAGTCCTGCGCGTCGGGATGCCCCAACAGGAAGTACGCCAGGGCGTGGGAGTAGGGAGTGACGTCAAAGGCCTGATCGCGGCATACGCCGGCCAGCGGGCAGGCCGTCACGTTGCGCACCGTGTTCCCGCACGCCTCGCGCGTGGTGATGCCGGCCGCGGCCAGCCGGCGCATCAGCGCGGGCGTGTCCTCAATGTGCACGAAGTGAAGCTGCACATCCTGACGCGTGGTGATGTGCGCGATGTTGTCCGAGTACTCTTCGGCCAGCTCCGCCAGCACTTCGAGCTGGCGTGCGTTCAAGCCGCCGAACGGGATCTTGATCCGCTGCATGCCGGGAGCGTCCCAGAGCGTGTGGGGGCCCTTGGTGGTGGTGGCGTCGCGATAGGCGAGCTGGCGCGCGGCGATGCCGTCGTGGCGCTGCCCGTTGTCGTACCGCTGCCCATAGGCGCCGCGGCGCAGACGCGTTTCTGCGAAGACCTTGTCCTCGATCTTACCCTGCTTCTTCAGCGCGATTTCGTGTTCGAACACGTCGATCTCCGCGGAGAGCTCGGGCGGGACGTTTGCTCCGAGGTGGTCCTTCCAGCGTGAATTGCTCGGTTTCATTCGATCTGTATTAACTTTATCGAGATTGGGGCCATTGGGCAAGCCGAGGCCCCACGGGGGGGACTTGCGCGGGGGCACAAGAGTGAAATAATACGCGCGTGTCTGTTCTCGATCTCTTTCGTTTGGATGGGCAGCGCGCGCTGGTAACAGGATCGCGGCGCGGGATTGGGCGGGCGATGGCAATCGCGCTGGCGGAGGCGGGCGCGGACATTGTCGGAGTCAGCCGGCACATGCAGTGCGATTCCGGTTGCGAGGTGGGAAAGGTAATCGAAGGGCTGGGCCGCGAGTTCCGTCCGTACGCATGCGATCTGGGCGATCGCACCGCGCTGTATCACTTCGTGGACCGCCTCTTCGTGGACTACGAGCGAATCGACATCCTGGTGAACAACGCCGGCACGATTTTGCGGCGGCCGGCGGCGGAGCATCCGGACGACTACTGGGACGAAGTGCTGGAAACGAACCTGACGGCGCCGTTCCTGCTGGCGCGCGAGATTGGCAAACGGATGGTGGCGCGCGGTTCCGGGAAGATCATCTTCACGGCCTCCCTGTTGAGCTTCCAGGGCGGTGTCACCGTGCCAGGGTACGCCGCGAGCAAAGGCGGGGTGGCGCAGTTGGCCAAAGCGCTGGCGAACGAATGGGCGGCGCACGGAGTGCAGGTGAACGCGATCGCGCCGGGCTACATTGCCACCGCCAACACGGAGCCGTTGCGCGAAGATCGGGAACGGCGGCGGGCGATTGAAAGCCGGATTCCGGCGGGCCGGTGGGGGTCGCCGGAGGACCTGGCGGGCGCGACGGTGTTTCTCGCGTCGCGAGCGTCGGACTACGTGAACGGAGCTGTGCTGACGGTGGACGGCGGCTGGCTGGGGCGATGAACGAAACGCGCCGATTTCCGGCCGATATCGGGAACGGACCGTTCGCCTCCTGCGTACTTCCCCGATGAGGCGTAGCCTATGGTTGCTCCGACGATGCCCGCCACCCCCTGCCTTCCGAGGCTCCGCAAGGCCAAGCCCTAGAACTGTTTGCGGTACGCAACCCAGGCCCTGCATGGCGCCGGAGCCGCCGTGTGTGTTACGCCCAAACGAGAGGAAAACGAAATGACAACGCTTTTCTGGACACTAGCCGCGGGAGCGGCGCTGGTGTTGACGGTGCTCTTGAGCCAGGTGCTCTTTGGTTGGGTCCTGATCCGGGAAGACCAAGTCGGGCACGTGGTGAAGAAATTCGGATCGCGGCAACTGCCGGCGGGGCGCATTGTGGCCATCGAGGGCGAAGCAGGCTACCAGGCCGCGACGCTCCCGCCGGGGCTGCATTTCTGGTTCTGGCCGTGGATGTACCGCGTGGACAAGAAGAACGTGGTGCGCATTGAGCCGGGCAAGATCGGCCTGGTTGTCGCCAAGGACGGCGCTCCGCTGGCCGCGGACCGCATCCTGGCGCGCCGCGTGGAGTGCGACAACTTCCAGAACGCCGAGAGCTTCCTGCGCAACGGCGGTCAGCGGGGCAAGCAGAGCGCCGTGCTTACGGCCGGCATGTACCGCATCAACCTAGTGCTGTTCGAAGTGTTCACCGCGGAGGTGACCACGATCCCGCGCGACAAGGTGGGCATCGTGACGGCCTTTGACGGCTCGCCGATGCCGAAGGGCGAAATGGCCGCGCCGGTGGTGGAGGGACACGCGAGTTTCCAGGAGCCGGAAGTGTTTCTGGCCGGCGGCGGGTGCCGCGGTTTACAGGAGCAGATCATTCTGGCCGGCCAGTACAACCTGAACCCGTGGTTCGCGGAAGTGAAGCTGACGGACCTGTTTGAGGTGCCGATCGGCTGGGTGGGCGTGGTGGTGAGTTTCGTGGGCAAGGAGCTCAAGGACATCTCCGGCGAAGCCTTCACGCACGGCAACATCGTGCCGCGCGGCGGCAAGGGCGTGTGGTCGGAGCCGCTCTATCCGGGCAAACATCCGCTCAACATGGACTGCATGCGCGTGGAACTGGTGCCCACCACGAACATCGTGCTGAACTGGGCCAACGCCCGAACCGAGGCGCACAAGCTCGATGAGAAGCTGTCCACCATCTCCGTGCGCTCGCGCGACGGCTTCACGTTCAACCTGGACGTGAGCCAGATCATCAACATCGGCGCACCGAAAGCGCCGTGGGTGATCAGCCGGGTTGGCAGCGTGAAGAACCTGGTGAACCAGGTGCTGGAGCCCCTGGTGGGCAACTACTTCCGCAACTCGGCGCAGAACTACATCGTGCTGGACTTTCTCTCGGCGCGCAGCGAGCGGCAGAAGGAGGCCCGCGAGCATATCTCGAAGGCGATTGCCGATTACGATGTGCAGAGCGTCGACTCGCTGATCGGCGACATCACGCCGCCGCAGTCGCTGATGGACACGCTGACCGCGCGCAAGCTCGCCGAGGAGCAGAAGAAGACGTACGAAGCCGAGCGCGAGGCGCAGGAAACCCGCAAGACGCTGGAGGCGGAAAAGGCGCTGGCCGAGAAGCAGCGCGAGCTGGTGAACGAAGAGCAGAATATCCTGATCGCGCAGCGGCGGGCGCAGTCGGCTGTGCGCCAGGCGGAAGGCGAGTCCACTGCAATCTCCACGCGCGCGGCCGGTGAAGCGGAAGCCATCCGGCGCCGCGGCACAGCGGAGGCGGAGATCTCCGCGGTGAAGGGCGAGAACGAAGCGCGGGCGATCCAGGCCGTGGGTCTGGCGCGCGCCGAGGCAGCCCGCAAGGGTGTCGAGGCGATGGGCGAGTACTACGGTATTCTGCAGATCTTCAGCATCCTGGCGGAGAAGGGCATTCGCCTCACGCCGGATGTACTGGTGGGCGGCGGAGCGGCGGGCGGTACGGCTTCCGACGCCGTGCTGGCGCTGCTGGCCGCGCAGATGAACCGGGCCGGCGCGCGGCCGGCGGGAGCCGCTTAACCGTTCGGTACAGCGGCCGATTCGCGGGCGACGAAGTAGCTGGCCAGCGCGTCGGCGAGCGGAGGCATGGGAGGCACCCCCAGCGCCTCCGCTTTCCGGTTGGAGAGCGCCGAGTAGGCCGGGCGGCGCGCGGCGGTTCGGTATTCGCGCTCGGTGGTCGCCCTCAGCTC
>DALYJJ010000082.1:0-27840 GCA_031969915.1 Bryobacteraceae bacterium
GGCTGCACCACGTCGAACACGGAATCGAACAGCGCCAGGAACTCGCGCGAGGCCTGGGCGTTGGACTT
Organism: Bryobacteraceae bacterium; assembly: GCA_031969915.1. GTDB lineage: Bacteria > Acidobacteriota > Terriglobia > Bryobacterales > Bryobacteraceae > DALYJJ01. The sequence continues at coordinate 69 of DALYJJ010000082.1, forward strand.
GCCGACCACGCCCGCGTCCATCGCCGTATTCGCGTCGCGGATGAACTCGAAGACCGCGGCCAGGGCCTCGGCCGTATTCAGATCGTCGTCGAGCGCCTCCTCAAACTGATGCCGCGCCTGCTCGATTCGCCGTGCGAACGCCTCATTCCCGCTCTCCGGCAGCGCGTCGGTATCCAGCCGCAGGGAGAAACTCCGCAGCCGCTCGATCGACGCCGCTGCGCCCTTCAGCCCGTCGAAGGTGAAGTTCAGTTTCTTGCGGTAGGGCACGGATGCGAGCAGGTAGCGCACCACCTCGGGCGTGTAGCCGCGCTCCATCAGGTCGCGCAGCGTAAAGAAGTTCCCGAGCGACTTGGACATCGTCTGCCCCTCGACGATCAGATGCTCGGAGTGCAGCCAGTAGCGCGCGAACGGCTGCCCGGTGATGGCCTCGCTCTGGGCGATTTCGTTCTCATGGTGCGGAAACTGCAAATCGACGCCGCCCGCGTGCACGTCGAGCGTCTCGCCCAGGTACTTCATCGCCATCGCCGAACATTCGATGTGCCAGCCCGGACGGCCGTCGCCGAGCGGCGTCTCCCAGAAGGGCTCATCGCCCTTGCGCGCCTTCCACAGCACGAAGTCGCGCACGTTGTCCTTGTCGTACTTGTCGGTGTCCACCCGCGCTCCCGCCCGGATGCCGCTGAAGTCGATGTGCGACAGCTTCCCGTACTCCGGGAACTGCGCGATGCGGTAGTAGGTGGACCCTTCGCTCTCGTAGGTGAAGCCCCTCTCGCTGAGCTTCTGAATGGCCTCGACCATCTCGGAAATGTGCTCCGTGGCCCGCACCACGCGCTCCGGCTTTTCGAGCCGCATCTTCGAGGTGTCCTCGAAGAAAGCCTTCTCGTAGGCCGCCGTGTATTCCGGCAGGGACTTGGCCGCGGCGCCTGCTTCCTTGATGATCCGGTCGTCCACGTCGGTGATGTTCATCACGTGATAGAGACGGTAGCCGCGATACTGCAGCCAGCGGCGGAGCAGGTCCTGGAAGGTGAACGTCCGCAGGTTTCCGATGTGGACGAAGTTCCAGACCGTCGGTCCGCAGGTGTACATGCGAACCTCACCGGGCGTTTGCGGAACGAACGGTTCCACCTCCTGGCTGAGCGTGTTATAGAAGCGCAAACCCATAAAAGACCAATGTTTCGATGGTAGCAGAGGGGCGGGGAACGGGCCGCTTCGTACAATGAGACAGTGAAGGCTCTTCGCTTTGAGATCGTCGCGCGCTGCCCGCACACGGGCGCTCGCGCCGGCCGGCTCCACACGCCGCATGGGGTCGTCGATACACCTGTGTTTATGCCCGTCGGCACGGCGGCGAGCGTGAAGGGCGTGATGCCGCGCGACCTGGAAGGCGAACTCGACGCGAAGATCATCCTCGCCAACACCTACCATCTCTACCTTCGTCCCGGTCACGAGCGGATCGCTCGTCTCGGCGGCCTGCACAAGTTCATGCACTGGCCGCGAGCGATTCTCACCGACTCCGGCGGCTTCCAGGTGTTCAGCCTGAACGGCCTGCGGAAGATCTCGGAAGAAGGCGTGCTGTTCCGCTCGCACTTGAATGGCGACGCGCACCTGTTCACGCCCGAATCGACGGTGGACACGCAACTCGCCTTCGGCAGCGACATCATGATGGTGCTCGACGAGTGCCTCGCCTATCCCGCCAGTCACGAAGCGTCCGCCGTCTCCTCCGATCTCACGGTCCGCTGGGCGCGCCGCGCGTTTGCGCACTATCGCGACCAGTGCGAGAGGATCGAAACGCGCCACGCGCTCTTCCCCATCGTCCAGGGCGGCATGTTCCCCGACCTGCGCCGGCGCTGCGCCGAACAACTTCTCGAACTCGACGCCGAGGGCTACGCGATCGGCGGCCTCTCGGTGGGCGAACCCCGCGCTCTTAGCCTGGAGATGACTGAAGCCGCCGCGCCGCTGCTCCCCGAGGACCGCCCCCGCTACGTCATGGGTGTCGGCATGCCCGAAGAACTCGGCGAGTACGTGGCGCGCGGGGTGGACATGATGGACTGCGTGCTGCCCACGCGCAACGCGCGCAACGGCTGCCTGTTCACCTCGCGCGGCCGCGTGATCATCAAGCAGGCGCGCTATCGGGAAGACGATCAGCCGCTCGACGCGAACTGCCGCTGCTACACCTGTGCGCACTTCTCCCGCGCCTACTTACGCCATTTGTTCCAGTCCGGGGAGATCCTCTTTTCCACCCTCGCCACAATCCACAACCTAAGCCACTACCTTGACAGGATGAAGCAGATGCGAGAGTCTATTGGCTTCGGGACATTTCCGGCTTTCTTGAAGGCGGTTCACTCCCAGGCAGAAGAGGACAGTTAGATCTCATTTGCCGAGGTAATGACCTCATACTCATCTCCGAGGAAAGGTGTTCGGCCGAGCCACGCTCGCAGGCCGTAAAGGGTTTTCGCGTGCCATTCAGCTTTCTGCTCGCTCAAGCTCCCGGGCCTGCGAACTCGCTGCTGAGTTTTCTCCCCATCGTCCTGATCTTCGCCATCTTCTATTTCCTGCTGTTCCTCCCCATGCAGCGGCAGAAGAAAGCGCAGCAGAAGATGCTCACCGAACTCAAGAACGGGGACGCGGTCGTCACCAGCGGTGGACTTCTTGGTACCATCGTTGCGATCAACTCGGATGACACCCTGATCCTCCGTGTGAAACCCGACAACCTGAAACTGCAAGTCACGCGCAGCTCGGTGGCGGGGCTGGTGAAGGAAGACAAGCAATAGCACATGAGAGTACGAACGAAATTCATCCTGATCGCCGCGGTGGTGCTGGCCGCCATTCTGGGTATCACAGGCTTTCCGAAGTCCGCCGGCGCACTGAAGACGAATGTCGGCCAGAACATCAAGCTAGGTCTCGACCTGAAGGGTGGCAGCCACCTGATCCTGCAGGTGCAGGTGCAGGACGCCGTGAAGGCGGAGGCCGCGCAGACCATCGAGCGGCTGAAGGAAGACCTGGACAAGGCGAAGATCCCCTTCGCCTCGATGGACGCCACCGAGGCCGCTCGGATTGAAGACGCCGACAATGTGGCGATCCTAGTCAAGGGTGTGCCGTCTGAGCGCGCCGGCGACTTCCGCTCGGCCGTGAATGAGCGCTATCCGAGTTGGAACGTCAGCCCGACCAGTTCCACCGAGTACCGGCTGACCATGAAGCCCACCGAATTGCTCGCGCTCAAGGGCGACACGGTGAAGCGCAGTATCGACACCATCAACCAGCGCATTAACGGCCTCGGGCTGACTGAGCCGACCATCCAGCAGCACGGGCGCGCCGACGCGGAGTACGAAATCCTGGTGCAGCTTCCGGGCGTCGACGATCCGGCGCGCGTGAAGCAGATCATGCAGACCGCGGCCATGCTTGAACTCTACGAGGTGAAGGACGGGCCCTTCCCCAGCCGTGAAGCCCTGCTCGCCAAGACGAGCGGCGTGCTGCCCCTGGGAACCAAACCGCTCCCGTCCATCGTGCGCGCGGGAGAAACAGGCGAAGCCTGGTACCTGGTATCGCGCGTTCCCGTGATTACCGGCCGCGACCTGCGCGACTCGCGTCCCAGCCAGGACGAGTTCGGCAAGTGGGAGACCAGCTTCGTGCTGACGCAGGACGCCAAGGGACGCTTCGGCCGCTTCACGGAGTCCAACATCGGCAACCGCCTGGCGATCGTGCTGGATGGCAAAGTCCGTAGCGCTCCGACGATTCAGAACCGGATCGACGATCAAGGCCGTATCACGGGCGCGGGTAGCCAGCAGGAGGCTTCCGACCTGGCGCTCGTTCTGCGGGCCGGTTCTTTGCCGGCCGGGATTGTGTATCTGGAAGAGCGCACCATCGGCCCGTCGCTCGGTGCGGATTCGATCCGCCAGGGCCTGGTGGCCGGTATCGTCGGCCTCGCGCTGGTGATCGCCGTGATGCTGGTTTACTACAAGGGTTCTGGCGTCAACGCCGTGCTGGCGCTGCTGTTGAACACGGTGCTCACCATCTCCGCGCTTGCCTACTTCGACGCCGTTTGGACGCTGCCGGGAATTGCCGGGCTGATCCTCAGCATCGGCATGGCGGTGGATTCGAACGTGCTGATCTTCGAACGAATCCGCGAAGAACTTCGCGGCGGCAAGGCTCCGGCCGCCGCCGTTTCCTCCGGGTTCGACCGCGCCTTCATCACCATCATCGACACCCACGTGACGACGGTGGTGGCAAGCGCCTTTCTGTTCATGTTCGGCACCGGCCCGGTGAAGGGCTTTGCCGTCACCTTGGTCATCGGTTTGTTGGCCAACCTGTTTACCGCGGTCTTCGTGTCGCGGGCGATGTTCGACTTTTCGCTGAGCCGTCAGCCGCGATCGGCGACGCTCAGCATTTGAGATCAAAGATTGGGAACTTAATTACGGGGCCGGTGTCTATACCTCACAAAGCGCCGGCTAGACGCGCAGATGGAACTGTTTAAGCAGACAAACATAGACTTTCTCAAGCGGACGCCGCTGACGCTGGGCCTCTCCATCCTGTTGATGGCGGTCAGCATCGTCTCGCTCGTCGCCAAGGGCGGGCCGAACTACGGAATCGACTTTCGCGGCGGCACCATGGTGTACGTGATGTTCTCGAGCGAACCTCCCGTCCAGCAGATTCGCTCGGCGCTTGGCCAGGTGCTGACCGGCGAAGTTTCGGTGACCACCATCAAGGACGCCGCCGCCGGCACGGCCAACGAAGTGGTCATCGCGACCGAGCTGAAGGACGAGAAGTCGCTCGACCTGGCGCGCCAGACCATCACCCGCACGTTGCAGGAGCGGTTCGCGAACACGGGCACCAAGCTCGATTTCAACAACGCCAGCCGGCAGGAGACGATTGACCGCCTGCGGGATCCGTTGGCGCGGGCGGGCGCCGGACTCAACGACGAGCAACTCGGACAACTCGTCGACGGCATGCGGAATTTCCGCGACCAGCAGCGATCCGGCGTGCTGCGCAGTTTTGACGAAGTGAGCGGCGTGGCGGGCATGACACCGGCCATCAAGACGGTGCTCTCGCAGGAACTCGGTCTCGCGCCGTTCGGGATCCGCCAGGTGGAGATCGTCGGTCCGAAGGCCGGCGAGGATCTGCGGCGGCAGGCGTTCCTGGCCACGGTGTACGCGCTCGGCGGCATGCTGGTTTACATCGCATTCCGGTTTGAGTTCATCGCCGGCGTGGCGGCGGTGTTGGCGATCATCCATGACACGCTGATCACGATCGGTTTCTTCTCGCTGTTCAACATTGAGATCTCGCTCACCGTCATCGCGGCGCTGCTGACCTTGATCGGCTATTCGATGAACGACAAGATCGTGATCTTCGACCGAGTGCGCGAAAACCGCGGCCTGCATCGCCGGGGCGAGTTGCGGGCGCTGGTGAACACCAGCATCAACCAGACGTTGAGCCGCACGATTCTGACGGCGGGTCCGACGCTGCTGTGCACGGTCGCGTTATACTTCCTCGGCGGCCCGGTGCTGGCAGGCATCGCGATTACGCTGTTTATCGGTATCATCGTCGGGACGTACTCTTCGATCTTCATCGCGAGTGCGATTTTGGTGGCCTGGCACAAGTATCAGGATTCGCGGAAGAAGCCGGCTGCGGCGCCGGCCGTCGAGACAGCGGCCCGGAAGGGGCGTTGATCCGGACCGTGGATCTGTTGTAAAAGGGTTAACTTTACCGGGCGGTGTCAGAGAGCCGCCGGGCGGGTAGGAAAGGACAGAGCATGTTCGAACAGACGTTCGTGGAAGGGACGGCCAAGACCAACAAGTCCTGGACCGTAATCGTCTCCTTCATCTTTCAGGGGGTCCTGATCGTTTTGATGATCCTGATCCCGCTGCTGAATCCGGAAGTGCTTCCCAAGTCGCAGCTCACCAGTTTCCTGGTGGCGCCGCCTCCGCCTCCCCCGCCGCCTCCCCCGCCGGCCGCGGCTGCTCCCGTGAAGGTTGTGAAGGTGATCCCGCGCCAGTTCGACGCCGGCCGCCTGATGGCGCCGAAGGCGATCCCGAAGGAAATCGCGATGATTAAGGAAGACGAGCTTCCGCCGCCGATGTCGGGCGCGGTGGGCGTGGTCGGCGGCGTGCCGGGCGGCGTGCCCGGCGGAACTGCCGGGGGCGTCCTTGGCGGTATCATCGGCAGCGTTCCGTCCGCTGCGCCTCCGCCTCCTCCGCCGCCGGTGAAAGAGGCGCCGAAGCCGACTGCTCCCCAGCGCATCAAGGTCGGCGGCAACGTTCAGCAGGCGAGGTTGATCCGCCAGCCGCGTCCCGTCTATCCGCCGCTCGCCAAGCAGGCGCGCATTCAAGGCACTGTTCGCTTCAACGCGATCATCGGCCGCGACGGGACCATCCAGAATCTTACGGTCGTCAGCGGGCACCCGCTTCTGGTTCCCTCGGCGCTCGAAGCGGTGAAACAGTGGGTGTACCAGCCGACTCTGCTCAACGGCGAGCCGGTCGAGGTCATCACACAAATCGACGTCAACTTCACGCTCAGTCAATAACGCGAAGCAGGCGCCGTAGATCAGCTCGGAAGTTGGAGAAAGTTTTTGCCGGTGCGCCAAGGCGCATCGGGGAAGTTAGAGTAAACCACTCGCAGGAGAGATAAAGATGCTATTGCAACTTCAGGTTTGGGCGCTGATGCTGCTTCAGGAAGCGGCCCCAGCGGTCAGCTTCGACCCGCGCCACATTTGGGCGACCATGACCCCGGTCGGTAAGGGCGTCGTGATTGTACTCTTCATCATGTCCGCCTGGTCCATCGGCGTCATGATCGACCGTTTGATCCTCTACTCGGCCGCGCGCAAGCAGTCCCGGCTGTTTGCTCCCGCCGTGGCCGGCGCGCTGCGCGAAGGCAAGCTCGATGAAGCGATCAAGATCGCGGACCGCTACAAGAAGAGCCACCTGGCGAAGGTCGTCGTCGCCGGTCTGCAGGAATTTCGCGCGCACCAGCTTGGCGCCGACATTCCGGGTGAAGAGATTGACGCTTCCCGCCGCGCTTTGGAGCGCGCCGAAGCGATCGTCCGCGCCGAGATGAAGCGCGGCGTCAGCTCGCTCGCCACCATCGGTTCCACGGCTCCGTTCGTCGGTCTGTTCGGCACGGTCGTCGGCATCATCGGCGCCTTCCAGGGCATCGCCACCGAGAAGAGCGCCGGTCTCGGCGCGGTTTCGGCCGGTATCGCCGAAGCGCTGATCGCCACCGCCATCGGTCTTTTCGTTGCGATCCCCGGCGTCTGGATGTTCAACTACTTCACGAACCGCATTGAAGCGTTCGACGTCGAGATGGGCAACTCCAGTTCGGAATTGATCGACTACTTCCTGAAGCGGTCCGCCGCCGCACGGACGGCAAAGTAGGCGATCGGACAGAAGATAAGGCTTCGCTCCGCGAGTAGGTGAACCGGGCTCTTCCTTGCGAAGAGCCCGGGAACTTCACGGGACGCGGGCCTTTGAGGAGGCTCATGTGAGAAAGCAACCAGCCCCGCAAGCTATCGCAGACATCAACGTGACGCCCATGGTGGACGTCATGCTCGTTCTGCTCATCATCTTCATCGTCATCACGCCGATGTTGTCCAAGGGCGTTTCCGTGGACATGGCGAAGACGAACAACCCCGCCGCGATGGACGCCGCCGACAAAGAAGATGCGGTGTTGATCGCCGTCACCCGCGACGGCAAGACCTTTCTGGGCACCACGCAGATGCAGCCCGCCGACATGCCGCAGAAGGTGAAAGACATGCTCACCAACAAGCTTGACCGCACCGTGTACATCAAGAGCGATGCCCGGGCCCGGTATGAGCGCGTGGTGGAAGTGGTTGATAACCTGCGCGCGGGCGGCGTCGATCAAATCGGCCTGCTGACCGAGGAAATCAAGCGCGATGCGCCAGCCGCGGCGCCGGCCGGTGGAATGTAAGAGTCGAGTCGGGTGTTTTTTTAAGGAGAGATTCCTATGTCAATGGCAGTTGGCGGCAACAAAGGCGCGATGGCCGACATCAACATGACGCCGCTGATCGACGTGTTGCTTGTGCTGCTGATCATCTTCATGGTGGTCACGCCGCTCAAGCCGAAGGGGCTCGAGGCGCTGGTGCCCCAGCCGCCGCCGCCGAATCAGCAGCCGACCCAGGCCGACAATCGCACGGTGGTGATCACGATCAACAAGGACAAGAGCATGTTGATCAACACCGAGGCCACCGACGACAAGCAGTTGGGGCCGCGTCTGGAAGAGATTTTCAAGACCCGCGCCGAGCGCGTGGTTTTCGTCAAGGGCGATCGCGACCTGGAGTTTCAACATGTCGCCAAAGCCATCGACATCGCCAAGGGCGCAGGCATCGACAAGATCGGCCTGATGACCCCGGACGTCGAAGCCGGCAAGTAGGGAGGAACCGCGATGAACCGCAAAGTCACAATTGCACTGTTACTCTCCGTCCTCCTCCTGCTCGTGTTGGGCGCGGGCTGTCAGAAGCTGAAGGCGCGCGACCAACTGAACAAGGGTGTTCAGGCCTTCAAATCGGCGAAGTACGCCGATGCGATCGAGAACTTTAAGACCGCAGTCGACCTCGATCCCAACTACCCGGTGGCGCGCTTGTACCTGGCCATGGCCTACATGAACCAGTACATCCCGGGCGCCGAGTCCGAAGAGAACCGGGCGATGGCCAAGGCCGCCGAAGATCACTTCCTGAAGGTGCTTGAGCAGGAGCCCAACAACACGGTCGCTCTCGCTTACCTCGCTTCCTTGCATTACAACCAGGCGCAGGGCGGCGACCTGGAGGCCAAGTTCAAGAAGTTCGACGAAGCCAAGGGTTGGTACCAGAAGCTGGTGACAGCCGATCCGTCGAACAAGGAGGCTTTTTACAGCTTGGGCGTGATCTCCTGGAACAAGGCCTACCCCGTCCGCGGCGCGGCTCGCGTGAAGCTCGGCATGAAGCCCGAGGACCCCGGCCCGATCAAGGACAAGAAGGTGCGCGAGGAACTTGTCGCGAAGAACATGCCCCTGATCGAGGAAGGCATCAAGAACCTCGAGAAGGCCATCGAGATCGACAAGGAGTACGACGACGCCATGGCTTACCTGAACCTTCTGCTGCGCGAACGAGCCGATTTGGCCGAGACGCCCGACGGCTATAAGAAGGACCAGGAAGCGGCCGACAACTGGGTTTCGAGGGCGCTCGAAACCAAGAAGATCAAAGCCACGCGGCCTGCCACGCAGACCGGCGGCTAAACCGGCGACGACCCTTTTTTCTCCCAGGCCGCTCAGCGCTTGAAGGCGCTGAGCGGCCTTTGCTTTTTCGGGGAGCCCTGCATTAACGCCGGCGCGCCCTCGGGAACCTGTTCCACGGTGCGGTGTCTGTACCTGCGTAGTCGATCGAACCCACCGGAGAAAGGTCCCATGTCCCTCACCGTTAGCTCCTCCAAGTCCACGCTGGCCAGCATCAATGTGACGCCGCTGATCGACGTGCTGCTGGTGCTGCTGATCATCTTCATGGTGGTCACCCCGCTGAAGCCCACCGGGCTGGGCGCCCTGATTCCCCAACCGGCACAGGACCGCGCTCCCTCGCCGCCCTGGCCGGACCGCACGGTGGTGGTCAGCATCAACGCGGACCGCACGCTGCTGATTAACAACGAGCCGATCGCCGAGCAGAACCTGGGAGCCCGCCTCGAACAGATCTTCCGGACGCGCGCTGAGCGCGTGGTGTTCGTTCAGGGTCACCGCGACCTGGAATTTCAGCACGTCGCTCGCGCGATCGATATCACGAAGGGCGCGGGTATCGATCGGATCGGCTTGATCACGCCGGGCTCCGAAGCCGGCCGGTAGCGCCGCACGCCGCCGCGCTCCGGAATTCTCGTTTACGGAGGAAATTCGTTACTCTGTACTATGAGCGCAATGTCTGACTCTACCGAGGTTCCCGCTGCGCCAGCGTCCGCCGTAGCCCCTCCCTTCCCGCCCGTCCTGGAGGAGTTGTTCGCTCAACTGGAGTCGCTGGTCCGGAGGGACCGTCCGAACGAGGACATCGCGCCACTTCGCAAAGCGTACGAGTACGCCGCCACCTGCCACCAGGGACAACTCCGCAAGAGCGGCGAACCGTACATGATTCACCCGCTGCATGTGGCCATCATCCTGGCGGAGATGCACATGGACCAGGTGTGCCTACAAACCGGACTCCTCCATGACGTGCTCGAAGATACCCGCGCTACGGCCGAGGAGCTGAAGAAGCAGTTCGGCGACGAGGTGGCCCACTGCGTGGACGGCGTCACCAAGCTGACCAAGCTCCACATGTACTCTCGCGAAGAGCGCCAGGCGGAAACGCTGCGGAAGATGCTTCTGGCGATGACCAGCGACATTCGCGTGATTCTGGTCAAACTCGCCGATCGCCTCCACAACCTGCGCACGCTGGCCAGCCTCCCGCGGGAACGACAGGTGGTGATCGCCCAGGAGACGATTGAGATCTACTCGCCGATCGCGCACCGCCTGGGCATGGGCAAGATCCGCGGTGAACTGGAGGACTCCTCGTTCAGCTATCTGGAGCCCGAATCCTACAACGAGATCATCGAGGATTTGGAAACCAAGCGGCAGGTGAACGAAGAGTACCTGAACTCCATCAAGCAGATCATCGAGGTGGAGCTGCAGCGTGAGAACATCCCGGCCCGGGTTGAGGGCCGCGTCAAGCGCGCTTATTCGATCCACCAGAAGATGAAGCGGCAGAAGATCGGCCTGGACCAGGTGTACGATGTGCTGGCCCTCCGGATTGTCACCGATTCAGTGAAGAACTGCTACGCGGCGCTGGGCGTGATCCACAACGAATGGCGGCCGATTCCCGGGCGCATCAAGGACTTCATCGCGATTCCGCGCCCCAACCTGTACCAGAGTCTGCACACCTCGGTGGTCGGACCCAGCGGAACCAGCTTCGAAGTGCAGATCCGCACCGAAGAGATGCACCGCCTGGCCGAGGAAGGCATCGCCGCGCACTGGAAATACAAGGAGGGCAAGAAGGGTCCGGCCGACGACGATCATCGCATCGCGTGGCTCCGGCAACTGGTGGAATGGCAGCGCGAGCTGCGCGACCCCGGCGAGTTCATGTCCACGCTCAAAGTGGACCTCTATCCCGAGGAAGTCTACACGTTCACTCCGAAGGGGCGGGTCATCGTGCTGCCCCGCGATGCCACGCCCATCGACTTCGCTTACGCGATCCACAGCGACGTCGGCAGCACCTGTGTCGGGGCGAAGGTCAACGGACGCATCGTGCCGCTGAAGTACACGCTCAAGAACGGCGACGTGGTGGAGATCCTGACCCAGACCGGCCACTTGCCGAGCCGCGACTGGCTGTCCCTGGTCAAAACTTCGCGCGCCCGCAACAAGATCAAGAACGTGATCAACGCGACCGAGCGCGAGAAGGCGATCGAGATCGGCGAGAAATACCTGGACAAAGAGGCGCGGCGGCTCGGTGTTTCGCTGGGCCGGGTTTCCAAGGCTCATATCGAGGCGGTGGCCTCCGAGTACGGCTGCGGCAAGATCGAGGACTTGCACGCCGCGTTGGGCTACGGCAAATTCTCGGCGCGGCAGGTGCTGGCCAAGCTCGCGCCCGACCAGGCCCCGCTCGAGCCGCCCGCCGAACCGCAGGCCGCCCCGAAGGCCGTCGCACCCCAGCCAACGCCGGCCGACGGTCTCGGCGACGGCAGCGACCTGGTGATCAAGGTGAAGGGCATCGACGACCTCCTGGTCTATCGCGCCAAGTGCTGCAACCCGATCCGCGGCGAGGCGATCGTTGGATACGTCACCCGCGGCAAGGGTATCGCGGTTCATTCGCTGAACTGCAGCAACGTACAGAACCTGATGTACGAAGTGGAACGAAAGATCGACGTCGAGTGGGCCCGCAGCGCCTCCGAACAATTCCAGGTGAAAATGATTATTTACACCGACGACCGTCCCGGCATGCTGAACCAGCTCACCACCGTGCTTTTCAACGAGAGCAGCAACATCCGCAGCCTGGAGGCGCGGCCCGACGATCAGCGTTCGGGCGACGGTGCCATCGTCGACATGACCGTGGAGATCAAGGACAAGAAGCAACTCGAGCGCGTAGTGGCCGCGATCCGGCGCATCTCGGGAGTGCGCGATATCGAGAGGGTGCAATGACGGACAACAACGGGCCGGGCCTGGTGGTGGAGCCCGAACACATCGCGATTTCCAAATCGAAGGGCGTCAAGATCGATTGGAAGGACGGCCACCACAGCGAGTACACGCTGGCCTATTTGCGGGACGAGTGTCCGTGCGCCTCCTGCACCGGCTCGCATGGAACGGAGCCGCAGAAGACCAGCTACTCGAAATCCGGGACCACGCCCGCGAATCCGTTTCAGATGTACAAGCCGCCGCCCCGCATTGTCTCCGTGGAGGAAGTGGGCAACTACGCGATGCGCATCCACTGGAGCGATGGCCACTCCAGCGGGATCTACTCGTGGGACGTCTTCCGCCGCATTTGCCCTTGCGAAGCCTGCCGCGCGGGCGGCTGACCGGAAGTCACTTCGCTTCGGCAGGGGCTTTCCCGCCGGACCGGATCGCCACCACGCGGTTCAGGACATCGAACCAGAACGGTGCGCCGAGTGAGACCGCGAGGATGGTGAGGATCCAGCCGGGAATCCGCCAGAGCGTCGCTGTGCTGGAGAAGTCCTCGCTCCGCCATCCGCCCAGTTTACGAAGGTAGTCGCGCTCTTCGGCGCCCGGCGCGGCCGGCGGCGTGCCCTGCGCGACGCGTTGCTCGGCCGCCGCCACCAGGCGAAGGCGCAGATCGGTGTCTTCTGCCAGATGTCCGGCGATGCGCAGCGTGTCGACGTTCAGCACGATGGTTACTGCCGCCGCAACGCAGAGTGTGATCAGGCGCAATTTGCGCTTGTACCAGCCGCTGACCCGGTCCATCACCTGGTTGAACCACGATTCCAGGCGCGCCTGGGCCAGTTCCAACGTGAGCGTGCCGTCCTGGAGCACGGCCTGAAGCGACTTCTTCAGGTCGCCGTCCGGCAGGCCGTCCACGGCGGCACGAAGATCGTCCACCGTGTTCTGCACTTTGTTTCCGGTGAGGATGCCGCGGACCGTGGTGGCGAACGTGCCGGACGGGATGTAGCCCGGTCCGCGGGCGTCTTCGTTCAAGGCCTTGACGAGGGGATGTGCGTAGAACTCGCCTGCCTTTCCCGCCAGCATGACGTCGATCGCTTTGCGCAGCGTCTGGGCGCGCAACCCGGCGAAGTGGGCGATCCATTCGTTGACGGCCGTGCAGACCAGGGAAAGCAACAGGTAGACGAACACCAAACCGATGGCAGTTTCGAGAACGACTGAGTTGAGCACGCCGGGACCCTCCTCTGTGGCGCTTTCGGCCGCCAAGAGTGTATCGAAATTGGCGATGGTCCGCCCCCGCCGCGCCGCGGGTGCCAGGTTATTCGTACCGCAGCGCGCTCATGGGATCGATGCGCAAGGCGCGCAAAGCCGGAGTGAGACTGGCGGCGCAGCCCACCAGAATGAGCGCCACGGCCACGGAGACGTAGGCGATCGGGTCCGTTGGCCGGAGCCCCGGCACCAGGAATCGAACCAGTGGTTGTGTGGCGAGGAGCGCGAGGGCCATACCGGAGACGAGCCCGATGGCAAGAATCAGGCCGCCTTCCCGCAGCACCAGCCTCAACACGTCGCCTCGCCCCGCTCCGAGCGCGCGGCGCAATCCGATTTCGCGGGTCCTTCGGCTCAGCGAGTAGGCCATCACACCGTACAATCCGACGGAGGCGAGAGCGAGCGCGAGCACGCCGACGGCGCCCAACACGGCGGCGCCGGCGCGGCTGGGCAGCAACGCGAAGGCCGTGGCCTGGCGCATGGGAGTGATCTCCACGGCCGCGGTCGGGTCGATGGCCAGGAGAGCCCCGGAGAGGGGGCGAGTGAGGGCGTCCGGTGAGCCGGCCGCCCGGACCAGGAAGTGGAGCATGGTGCGTCCGCCGCCCACCTGGAGGTAGGGTTCGTACAAGGCGGGGCGATTCTTCTCGCCGATCGTCGAGTACTTCGCGTTGCGCGCGACGCCCACGACGAGGAGCGAATAGCGGTCGTCACGCCGTCCCAGCGTGAGGAGTTGTCCGACGGGGTTTGCCGATCCGAACGCGATGCGCGCGAAGGCCTCGTTCAGGATCGCAACCCGCTGCGATCCTGCGCGGTCCGCTTCCGTAAACTCACGGCCGGCGACGATACCGATCGACATGGTCCGGAAATAGTCCGGCCCGACGGCGTTCCAGGAATGCTCCACGCGGCGGCCATCGGGAGACTGATCGCCCCACACGGTGCGCACCGCGAAGGCGAAGTGGTCGTTGAGGGGCACGAAGAACGCGGTGGTGGCCGCTTCGACGCCGGGCGTGGCGCGAAGCCGTTCAAGCGCGGTGAGCACCGTGGCGCGCACATTCTCGGGCGCAGGTTTGGCCTCCGGAACCAGGCGCATTTGCGCCCACGCCGTACGCTGGAGGTCGAAGCCGGGATCGAGCGTGGCCGATTGCACCAGGTTCCGGAGCGAAAGCGCAGCCAGAATCAGAACCAGCACGGAAACGGCGAGCTGGGCGCTCACCAGGAGGCTGCGCAGCCCGGCGCGCCGTCCGCTGACCTGGTGCTCTTCCTGTTTGAGGAGCGCCGCCGCGGACGCCTTCGATGACTTGAGGGCGGGCAACAGGCCGGCCAGCAGGGCGGAGCCGATCGCGAGCATTGCGGAGTAGAGCAGCAGGCGCGCGTCGGTCTGCATGGAGAGCTTGACCGGGAACGGCAGGGGCAGCGTCACGTTGTTGAGATTGCGCGTGAGCGCGAAATTCAGCCCCAGGCCCGCGGCTGTTCCGGCCACCGACAACAGCAGACTCTCCGCGAGAAGCTGCCGCAGCAGGCGGCCGCGGCCCGCCCCGATGCTCGCACGCACCGCGAACTCGTGAACGCGCGCCGTTGCCCGGGCCAATAACAGGCTCGCGACGTTGGCGCACGCGATAAGCAGAAGCAGGACCACTACCGCCATGAGCAGCCCGAAAAAAGCACTCACCGTCGGCAGGAACCCGTCGGCGAGGCGCTCCACGCCAACCAGCCCGATGACGGAGACCTCGCGCGCATACTTCACGGCCGGATCGGGGAACGCCTGGTCGAGTTGGGCGGCCGCGGCCTGCAGGCGCGCTTGCGCCGCCTGGCGTGTATCGCCGGAAGCGATCCGGCCATAGAGCGCAACACTGCCGTTGCGCGTGGTGAGTTGCAGATACAGGTCGGGGGCGTAACCGAAACCGGTGAGGGTGCGATGGCCGTCGGGCAGCACGCCCACGATCGTATAGGGACGCCCGTCGAGGATCAGGGTTTGCCCCAGTACATTGGGCTTGCCCGAAAGCCGGGATTGCCAGAAGCCGTGCGACACGATGACCGAGTTTGGTTCGTTGGCGCCCAGAGCGCGCCCCAGGGCGATGGGAGTTCCGGTGACCTCGAAGTAGTTCTCCGTGACCAGTGTGACGAAGAGGCGGCGGCTGGTGTCGCCGGTGCGCCAGTTGATCTCCTGCATGGGCGCGGCGCCCGCGAGTCCCTCAAAGACCTTTGCGTCCCGCAGGAATTCGTATTGGGAAATCGGGCGGTTCGATCCCCCGCCCACGCGCACGTTGAACAGCGTGTCCGGATCGCGCACGGAGGGCTTGCTGAAGAGCATCTCCGAGGTAACGCTGAAGATCGTGGTGTTGACGCCGATGCCGAGCGCCAGGCTGACGATGGCCACGGCCGCCAAGGCCCGGTCGCGCCGCAGAGAGCGCGCGGCGTGGCGCAGATCCCGCGACAGGTCTTCGAGCCAGGTCCAGCGCCAAGCCTCGCGGGCTTCCTCCGACAGCCGCGCCGCCGAGCCGAATTCCCGCCGGGCTGCCGCCATGGCGGCTTCTTTGTCGAGGCCCGAAGCGGCCAGTTCCTGCGCCCTGTGCTCGATGTGAAAACGGATCTCCTCGTCGAGCGCCTGATCGAAGCGGCTGCGACGGAACAGGTGGGAGAGCTTCGCCTTCAGACCGCTCATTCAGGCCTCCCTCATGACCAGGCCGATGGCCTTCACCAGCCGGTTGAACCCGGCCGCTTCCTGTTCCAGGTGCTTGCGGCCCGCGGCGGTGATGCGGTAAAACCGCGCCCGGCGGTTGTTCTCGGAGATGCCCCATTCGGCGCTCAACCAGCCCTTCACCAGCATGCGATTCAACGCCGGATAGAGCGAGCCTTCTTCGATCTCCAACGCTTCTTGCGAAGCCGCCTTGATGCGCTTCGCGATGGCGTAGCCGTGGAGCGGCCCGGCGTTGAGGGTCCGCAGGACGAGCATGTAGAGAGTTCCGGGAAGGAACTCGGGTGTGCCTGGGGTTGTCATCTGCTTCCTTGTCTCAACTAGGTATAGCTGGGACAAGGGAGCGAAGTCAAGGGCGAGGCGGTACACTGATGAGATTGAAACCGTCCAGATATTCACACCTGATTTTGCTCGCGGCGATTGCGGTTGTTACATGTTCGTGCGCGCGCGACGCGGCGGCCGATAAGAAGGGCGCCGGCCAGAAGAAACGAGCCGCCGCGCCCGTGCGGGTGGCGCAGGTTGAGCGTCGCGACGTGCCGTTCGAAGTCCGCGCGGTGGGGAACGCCGAGGCCGTCTCAGTGGTTGCGATCAAGTCGCGCGTTGCGGGGCAGTTGATCAAGATGCACGTCCGGGAGGGCGAGGACGTGAAAGCCGGCGCGCTGCTGTTGGAGATCGACCCGCTGCCCTTCTTCGAACAGGTGCGCGCAGCCGAAGCGACGCTG
The DNA here is from genome assembly GCA_031969915.1 of Bryobacteraceae bacterium. GTDB lineage: Bacteria > Acidobacteriota > Terriglobia > Bryobacterales > Bryobacteraceae > DALYJJ01. The sequence continues at coordinate 16,848 of DALYJJ010000082.1, forward strand.
GCGCGGGATCAGGCGTTGGAGAAGCAGGCCATGGCGGAGATCGAGCGCGCCAAGGCGCAGGCCGCGAATGCACGAGCGCAGTGGGAACGGTACCAGCAACTGTTGAAGGAAGGCATCGCGGCGCGCCAGCAGGCGGACGAGTTCCGGACCGCCGCGGCGGCAGCGGACGCGCAACTCAACGCCGTGCGGGCCTCGCTGGAGAGTGCGCGGGCGGCCATCCGCACGGATGAAGCGCGCCTGGCCCAGGTGAAGCTGGAACTCGGCTACACGAAGATCTACTCGCCGGTGACCGGCGCGGCGGGCTTCATCGCCATCAAGGCGGGCAACCTGGTGAAGGAGAACGATTCCGTATCCCTGGTGAACATCGCGCAGGTTTCGCCGATGTATGTCTCCTTCGCGGTTCCGGAACAATACCTGCCCGACATTCGCCGGTACGGCTTCAGCGGCGCCAAACTGCCCGTCGACGCGCTGAACGAGGCAGGCGCTGTGCTGGCGCAGGGAATGCTGGAGGTGATCGATAACGCCGTCGACACCACGACCGGCACCATCAAGCTGAAAGCGAGTTTCCCGAATCAGGACCGCCGCCTCTGGCCGGGGCAGTTCGTGTCGGTGCGGGTGCGTCTGCGTGTCGACGCCGGCGCGCTCACCCTGCCCAACAGCGCCGTGAACTCGGGAGCGGAGGGACGGTTCGTTTGGATCGTGCGCGGCGACCGCACGGCGGAAATGCGGAAGGTAGCGGTCGCGAGAGTTCACAATGACCGTACCATCCTGAGCGATGGCGTGCAGGAAGGCGAAACGGTTGTCACCTCGGGCCAACTCAGGGTCGCGTCCGGCGCGCCCGTGCAGGTGCTCCCATGAACTTCACCGACTTCTTCATACGCAGGCCGGTCGCGACCACGCTGCTCATGGCGGCGCTGCTGGTCTTCGGTCTCTTCGCCTACCGGACGCTGCCGGTGAGCGACCTGCCCCCCGTCGAGTATCCGACCATCTCAGTGTCGGCGGGGTTGCCGGGCGCGAGTCCCGAGACGATGGCCGCCACCGTTGCCACGCCGCTCGAGCGCCAGTTCTCCACCATCGCGGGCATTGACAACATGTCCTCCACCAGCGCGCTCGGCCGCACCACGGTCACCTTGCAGTTCGAACTCGACCGCGACATCGACGCCGCCGCCCAGGACGTGCAGGCCGCGATCTCACGCGCACTGCGATCCCTGCCGCAGGATCTGCCCGCGCCACCTTCGTACAACAAAGTGAACCCGGCGGACCAGCCCATCCTCTATATGGGCCTGAATTCCGATACGCTCACGCCCGCCGAACTGAGCGAATACGCCGATACGGCGATGGCCCAGCGCATATCCATGGTGAGCGGCGTCGCGCAGGTGGAGGTATTCGGCCTTCAGAAGTATGCGGTGCGCGTGCAAATGGACCCGGACAAGCTGGCCTCGCGCGGCATCGGCTTCGACGAGGTGCGTGATTCGCTCACGCGCGGCAACGTGCTGCTGCCGTCGGGCGCTCTCTACGGCGACCTTCAGTCGTACACGGTGCAAGCGAACAGCCAGTTGCAGACGGCCTCCGGGTTTCGTCCGCTGATCGTCGCGTGGCGGAACGGGAGTCCGGTGCGCCTGGAGCAGTTGGGCCGCGTCATCGACAGCGTGCAGAACGACAAGACCGCGTTCTGGCAGAACGGCGTGCGCGGTGTGACGCTGGCCGTGCGCAAGCAACCCGGCACAAACACGGTGGCGGTGGTGGACGGCATTCGCGAACTGCTGCCCAGCATCCGGAGCCAGATGCCGGCCGGCCTGAACCTGTACATCAGTTTCGATCGTTCGGAGACCATTCGCGAATCCATCGCCGACGTGAAGTTCACCTTGATGCTCACCATCGCGCTGGTGATCTTCGTGATCTTCGTTTTCCTGCGGAATGCCAGCGCGACCGTGATTCCCAGTCTCGCCGTCCCCCTCTCGCTGATCGGCACGTTCGCCGTGATGTACCTGCTCGACTACAGCGTCGACAACCTATCCCTGATGGCGATGACTTTGTCCGTGGGCTTCGTGGTGGACGACGCCATCGTGATGCTTGAGAACATCGTGCGCCATCTCGAAATGGGCAAGACCCGCATGGAAGCGGCCATCGCGGGCGCGCGCGAGATCGGGTTCACGATTCTCTCCATGACCTTCTCGCTGGTGGCCGTGTTCATCCCGGTGCTCTTCATGGGCGGCATCGTGGGCCGTTTGTTGAAAGAGTTCTCGGTGACCATCGCTGTGGCGGTGTTGATCTCCGGGCTCATCTCGCTCACGCTCACGCCGATGCTTTGCAGCCGCTGGCTGCGGCGCGAAGAGGACGTGAAACACGGGCGCCTGTACCTGCTCACCGAGCGGGCTTTCCACGCCTTGCAGGAGTTCTACGCCGTGACGCTCCGCTTTGTGCTGCGCCACCGGTTTGCGACGGTGGTGGTGAATCTCGGGCTGGTGGCTCTGACGGCGTATCTGTTCGTGATCATCCCGAAGGACTTCCTGCCGGCCGAAGATATCGGCAACATTTTCGGCGGCACGGAGGCGGCGGAGGACACCTCCTACGCCGAGATGACGCGCCTGCAGCAGCAGGTGGCGGCGGTGGCCCGCAAGAACCCGTATGTGGAGTACACGTTCGCCGGCGTGGGCGGCGGGCCGCAAGGCGGAGGACAGAACTCGGGCTTTATGTTTTTGCGCCTGAGGGAGGCCAAACACCGGCCCCCGGCGTCTGTCATTCTCGACGAACTGCGGCCGCAATTGGCGGCGATTCCGGGTGTGAATACCTTCATGCGCATTCCTCCCCTGATCACGATCGGGCAGCAGGGGCGCGCGGCGTACCTGGTATCGGTTCTGGACACCGACACCAACACGCTCTTCGAAACCGCGCCGAAGCTGGAGGCGGCGATGCGCGCCCTGCCTTCCCTGCAGGACGTGGTCAGCGACTTGCGGCTGGCCAACCCACGGCTCACCGTGGACATCGACCGCGATCGCGCTCGCGCGCATGGCGTGACACCGGACAACATCGCGCAGACGCTCTTCAGCGCCTACGGCAACCGCCAGGTCTCCACCATCAACACCGCAACCAACGAATACGCGGTGATCCTGGAAGTCCTGCCTGAATTCCAAAAGGACCCGGCGGGACTTTCGCGGCTCTACGTGCGCGCCACCAACGGTGCAATGGTGCCGCTCTCGGCGGTGACCGTGGCTCGTCCGGGAGTGGCTCCGCTGAGCGTCAACCACTACGGCCAGTTGCCCGCCGTCAACGTCTCCTTCAACCTGCGAGCCGGCGCCGCACTGGGCGACGCCGTGGATCAGATTGAACAGGCGACCGCGAACCTCGGCCTGCCGGACACCACGCGCCTCCTCTTCCAGGGCACCGCCCAGGCGTTTCAGGAATCGCTCCGGAGTCTGCCGCTCTTGCTGCTGATGGCCATCGCCGTGATCTATCTGTTGCTGGGCGCTCTGTACGAAAGCTTCATCCACCCGGTGACGATCCTCTCCGGGCTGCCCTCGGCGGGCCTTGGCGCGCTGATTACGTTGCTGCTGTTCAAGAGCGTGCTCAGCCTCTACGCGTTCGTGGGCTTCATCCTGCTCATCGGGATTGTGAAGAAGAACGCGATCATGATGATCGACTTCGCGATCCACGCCCAGCGGGTGCACGGGCGCGATCCGTACGGAGCGATCGTGGACGGCTGCCTGCTGCGCTTCCGTCCGATCATGATGACCACCATGGCCGCGCTGCTGGGAACCCTGCCCATCGCCGTCGGCTACGGCGCCGGTGCGGAGGCGCGGCGCCCGCTTGGCCTGGCGGTGGTGGGAGGCCTGGTGGTTTCACAAGTCGTCACGCTGTACCTGACGCCCGTCGTCTACCTCTATTTCGAGAGCTTCGAGGGCTTCTTCCGGCGCAGGAGCCGCAAGCCGGCCGTGGCTCCGGTGGAGGAAGCGCCGGTGCGGTAATCGCGGTGGAGCGCTGCGTTGAGCCGCCTACCGGCGGCGGCGCAGCGGCCCGGCCGTTTGGGGCAGGCTGGAACCAGGAGAGTGATCGACGCGCTCTGGGCTCCCCGGCCCGAACACTCCCTCGGGCCGTTCGTTCGAGAACTCCACTTCCCACTTCGATATCCCTTTGACGAAGAGGCGTCCCCGTTGCCCGGCCAGCGAATCGGATTCACCCTGGTCCACACCCCAGATCTGCGGATAGTAGCCGGGTGTGAACCCGATGTCGGAGTCGTCCAGGATCTTCTCGGGCGCGGTCCAGGAGGCGGGGTCCGCGATATCGTTCGAGAAGGACAGATAGATTCCTTCCTGCGGCCAGTTGGTCCGGCAGCAGGCGCGATTCATCACCAGGACATGCCGCTGGAGGAATGTGTTCCAGTGCACGGCCGGGCCCCAGAAGCTGTCCGCGCGAGAACTCACCCAGGATACGCGGGCCGGGAAGATCGGAGACACCATACCGCCAACGCCGGGCTGATCCCACTCTCCTTCGGCGTACTTGAACACGGCGTTCAGAGGAAAATCCCGATCCTCAAACCGCATGCGCGCCACTGCCACGCCCTGCCGCTGCAAAGGCCCGCCGTAGTTGGTGAACAGGAAGTAGAAATACTCTCGTTCCCGATCCAGCACCACCGAGAAGTCCCCGTGCCCGCCGGCAAAATAGCCGTTCTCCGCGTTGCAGTCGGGAAGATCTCCCGAGGAGAGAATCACACCGAGGTCGACAAATGTGCGGCCGCCGTCTGTCGATTTCAGGGCCCCGATGACGGGCTCCGTCAGCTTTCGAAATCCGCACACGCTCTCCGCTTCGGGCTCGTGATGATACCAGGCGTAGACAACTTCGTCCGACTCCCGCCACACAGACTCGATCCACAGTGGGTAGTGAGTGGCCGGGAACACCTCGGGAGCGTCGGCCATCGCAAGGTCGGAAAGACCTCCTCCGGCCATCCCAACTGGTTCTCCCGTGGATGTAAATACATTCAGAATTCCACCCTTCCAGAAGCCTGGACTATTGCCGTCGATGATTTTGGAAGGCAACCGAATCTCGTCGGCGCGCGTGATCTTGACCCACTGCGCGTGTGCAGGCAGCAGCGCTACGCACAAAAGGGCCAGAAACGGATTAAGAATTCGTAAACACATCCGGCGACCCCTGGTAAGTAGGTGTTCGCCGGTTGAGAAAAGTTACCGAGGAAGTGAATCGATCTCGACCTGCTAAATCGTCAAGCCTCCCGCGCCCATCGTGCGGAATTCATACTGTTGAATCGAAATCGCGGCCAGTCCCTTCTCATAACGGACAATGCGCCCGCGCGCGATGAGTTTCAGAGCGCACTTGTCGTTGAGCTGCGCGGGCCAACTGATGGCCATCTCAATGCGCTTGCCCGGAATCAGCATCTTCTCGGTGGTGAACAGGACGCCGCTGCTGCTGATGTTGACCGTGGTCCCGCTGCCCGCCTCGTCCGAGGCTTTCTTGCCGACGATGCGATAGCGCACTTCGCGTTCGATCGGATAACGCTCGGAACCGCGGCGCTCGAAATCGGCTTTTGCGGCGGCGACACTCTCGAAGAACATCATGCGTGCGTTGGCTCCTATGTTAAAAGCATGAATCGTGACGGCAGGCGGAACAATAGTGCTAAGGTCTCAATTGGCGAAATGTACTCACGTACTAAGGGCCCAACTTCCGTAAGGGGTTCGTGGGTATCATGACCAGTATGCACACGCGATTGCTCCTTGCCGTCCTCCTGTTGGCCGCGCTTCCGCTGCTGGCGGAGAAGCGGGTCATCCGGCCCAAGGGATCCAACCCGGCTGGACCGTACAGTCCGGGAATCCTGGTCGACGGGACACTGTATGCGGCCGGTCAACTGGGCCGCGACGCGGCGGGCAAGTTGCCGGAAGAGTTCGAAGCGGAAGTGAAGCAGACCTTGGAGAACGTGGGCGTCATCCTGAAGGAAGCCGGCATGGGATTCGAGGATGTGGTTTCCGTACAGGTCTACCTCACCGATATGGATCTCTTCCAACGAATGAACCAAGTCTACACGACCTATTTTAGAGAACCGCGCCCGGCGCGCACCACCGTGGGTGTCGCCAAATTGGTGGGACCGGCGCGGATCGAGATCACGGTGACCGCGCGCAAGTAGTCAGGGCTCCCGTTCCCGCCGCTTGCGGATCTCCTCCAGCCGCTCCGCGATCTTCTTCTCAACGCCGCGCTCCAGCGGTGCGTAGAAGCGCCGGCCCGACAAGGAGGGCGGCAGGCAGTCCATCGCGGTGAGCGCGTCGTCGAATTCGTGTGCGTGCTGGTAGCCGCGGCCGTAGCCCCACTCCTTCATGGCGCGCGTGGGCGCATTGCGCAAGTGCATCGGTACGGGCTCGGCCACGCCCGTGCGAACCTCCTCGCGGGCCGCGTTCAGGGCGCGGTAGGCAGCATCGGACTTGGGGGCGACGGACAGGTAGATGGCGATCTGCGCCAGGGCCTGATCGCCTTCCGGGATGCCGAGAAAGTGCACCGTTTGCTGGCAGGCGATGGCCAGTTCCACGGCGCGCGGGTCGGCCAGGCCGATGTCCTCGATCGCCATGCGCACCAGGCGGCGAGCGAGGTAGAGGCGGTCTTCGCCGGCCTCGAGCATCCGCGCCAGCCAGTAGAGCGCGGCATCGGGATCGCTCGACCTCACCGACTTGTGGAGCGCCGAGATGAGGTTGAAGTGCTCCTCGCCGCTCTTGTCGTAGAGCAGCGTCTTGCGTTGCAGCGCGTCCTCCACCGTCTCGCGCGTGATCCGGCCGTCCCTGGCTGCCGCCGCGGCCAGTTCGATCAGGTTGTAGGCCGCGCGCCCGTCGCCGTTGGCGTAGATCGCGATCTGCTCCAGCAGTTCGTCATCCACCGAGATTCCCAGCGCACCGAGGCCCCGCGCCTGGTCGGTCAGAGCCCGGCGCATCATGCCGGCGATCTCGGGAGCGGTCAAGGCCCGGAGCGCGTAGACGCGGGCCCGCGAGAGCAGCGCCGCGATCACTTCGAACGAAGGGTTCTCCGTGGTGGCGCCGATCAGCACGATGTCGCCTCGCTCCACGTAGGGCAGGAACGCGTCCTGCTGGGCTTTGTTGAAGCGGTGAATTTCGTCGACGAACAACACCGTGCGGCGCCCCAGCCGCCGTGTGCGCTCCGCGTCCGCCATCACCGCCTTGATTTCCTTGATGCCGCTGAGCACCGCGCTGAAGGGAATGAAATCCGCTCGCGTCAGCCTGGAGATCAGGCGCGCGAGCGTCGTCTTACCCACACCGGGCGGGCCCCAGAAGATGAGCGAACTGAGCTGGTCGCTTTCGATCTGACGCCGTAGCGGCTTGCCCGGGCCCAGGATGTGCTCCTGCCCGACATACTGGTCGAGCGATTCCGGGCGCATCCGCTCCGCCAGCGGCCGGGGGCCGCTGCTCTCCGGCTGGGGAACGTCAAAGAGACTCATCGCACCCGGTTCCCGCCTCAGGGCCGCAGCAGGCGCTGGCGCGCCGCTTCGTACAGCAGGATGCCCGCCGCCATGGCCGCGTTGAGCGACTCGACCGACTTGGTGGGGATCCGAATATCGATCGCGCCGCTTCGAAGCCGATCGCTCAACCCCCGGCCTTCGTTGCCGATCAAGAACGCGCACTTCCGGGTGAGATCCAAATCGCCGAGCGACCGCTGATGCGCTCCAGGCATGGCCGCGTAGATATCCAGGCGCCGCTGCTCGAGCGCCGTCCGCACCAGGTCCCCGCCGAGCCCCGCCGAATGCGGTACTCGAAAGAGCGAGCCCGCCGAGGCCCGCAGCGTCTTCGGGTTCCACGGGCTCACGCTCCCCTTGACGAAGAACACGCCCGAAGCGCCAAACGCCTCCGCCGCCCGTACGATCGCTCCCGCGTTGCCCGGGTCCTGGATCCCGTCGAGAACCGCGACCAGCGATTGTCCCCGGAAGAGCTGATCGAGAGTCCAGGAGGGCGGCCGGACCAGCGCAATGATTCCCTGGCTTGCTTCGGTTGTCGAGAGCGCCTGGAAAACGGAGTCGGCGAGCACCAGGACCTTGAGCCGGGGCAGGCCGCGCACGTGCGCCTCCACGGTGGAATGCACGGACTCGGCGGCCAGCACCAGCTTGATTTCACAATCGCTGCGCAGCGCCTCTTCGAGCAAATGAAAGGTCTCGGCAAGCGCGAAACCGTCTTCGGTCAAGGTCCCGCGCAAAGCCGCACGGCGGATGTCCTTCAGCAGAGGGTTCCGCGCGCTGGTGGGCGTGCGCGCGACTTCCGGCATACTGACCACACTAACATGCGGGGTGAAAACCCGGCCCCGGCGCCGCGCCTACCGCCGCGAGAGCATCTCCGTGACGGCGACCCCCACTTCGGCGAGAAACTCGTCCAGGTAGGCCGCCTTGCGAATGAACCGGTGCGCGCCCATCGCCACGGCATCGCGCTCGTCGGTGGGGGACTGGGAGGAAGTGAGAATCGCCACCGGCACCGCGCCGAACCAGCTCAGGCTTCGCATCCGTTCGAGCAGCACCCGGCCTTCGGTCTTCGGGACGTTCAGGTCCAGCAGGATGATGTCCGGGGCTTCGCGTGACGCCGAGATGGCTCGCCACGCCTCCTCGCCGTCTGAATAGTGCAGGAGCTCAAACGTGAGCTTGCGCTCGCGGAGAGCCTCGCGGATCAGGAACACGTCACCCGGGTTGTCTTCCACGAGAAACACCCGGACAGGGCGCGGCGCAGTCATGGCTGGTCTTTCGCGACCGCAACAACGATACAGCGACGGTGTAATTCCATTCGACGCCTTGCCGGCCGAAAAGGCAACGCGATCTTCCTCTGAGTCGCGCCAGCGGTTCGCTTTAGCCCGACAGGCCGGAACGGACCAGAAGGGCGGTCAAGTCCGGATCGCGGCCCATGAAGTCGCGGTACAACTGACCCGGGTCGTCGCTGTCGCCCCGCGCCAAGATCTTGTCCCGGAACTCGGCGCCGGCGCGCTCGGAGAAAATCCCTTCTTGCAGGAAGCGGGTGAAGGCGTCGGCGTCCAGCACTTCGGCCCACTTGTACGAATAGTAACCGGCCGCGTAGGCCACGGGGCTGGAGAACAGGTGCGTGAAGGAGGCGATCATGCCGTAGTCGTCAGGCAACTGGGAAGGCTGATACGGCTGCATCTGGTCGCGGCTGTAGGCCAGCAGCGGGCCATCCTTGGCCGGGTCGTAGCGCCGGTGCAACGCGAGGTCGAGCGCGGCAAACGCCAACTGCCGCATCTGCCCGCTTGCCGCGCGGAACGTCCGCGCCCGGCGCATCTTCTGGAAGAGGTCTTCGGGAATCGCCGCCCCGGTTTGATAGTGGCGCGCGAACAGGTCCAGGCTCTCCCGCTCCCAGCACCAGTTCTCCATGATCTGCGAGGGCAGCTCGACGAAATCCCACGGTACGTTCGTACCAGCCAGGCTGCGCACTTCCACTCGGCTCAGCAGCAGGTGCAGCAGGTGGCCGAACTCATGGAAGATCGTCTCCACCTCGTTGTGCGTCAGCAGCGACGGCTTGCCGCCCACGGGAGGCGTCAGGTTGCCGCAGATCGTTCCCAGGTGCGGCTCGAACCGGTCCGTGGACGGTCCGCCAATCAGGAATGCGTCCATCCAGGCGCCCCCGCGCTTGGTTTCCCGGGGGAACCAGTCCGCGTAAAAGCCGCCCAGCAACAGCGAACCGTCCGCGTCGAAGACCTCGTAATACTGTGTGCTCTCATGCCACAGCGGGACGCCGTTTCGCGCCTCCACCCGAACGGAGAAGATGCGCCGCACCAGTTCGAAGAGGCCGGACACCACCCGCTCCATGGGAAAGTACGGCCGCAACTCCTCTTCGTCGAAGTCGTAGAGGGCCTTGCGCTGCTTCTCGGCGTAATAGCCGACGTCCCACGGCTCGAGCGCGGGCGCCTGCGGGCCCTCGATTTCGCGCCGGAAAGCGAGCAGCGATTCCTGCTCTCTCACGAAGCCCGCCGCGGTGCGCCGCCGCAGGTCCTCGACAAACTCCTCCGCGCGCGCGCCCGTCTTGGCCATCCGCTCTTCGAGTACGAAATCGGCGAAGTCCCGGTAGCCCAGCAGCCGCGCCTTCTCGCGCCGCAACTCCAGAATCCGAAGCATCAGCGGGACGTTGTCGAAGGGTTCCGACGTGGCGCGCATGTTCTGCGCCCGCCACACGTCGCGGCGCACCGAGGCATCGTCCAGGTAGGTCATCACCGCGATGTAGCTGGGCGCCTGGAGCGTAAACCGCCACCCGTCCAGGCCTTTTGCCTTCGCGCTCTCGCGCGCCGCCTCGCGCGCCGATTCCGGCAGCCCGGCCAGGGCCCCTTCGTCGCGCAGGACCAACTCGAACGCGTTGGTGGCGTCCAAAACGTTTTCGCCGTACTTCGTGGTGAGCTTCGTCAATTCGACGTCCAACTCCTCCAGTCTCCGTTTGCCCTCCGGCGCCAAATCCGCGCCGTGGCGCCGGAACCCGTCGACGGTCTTGCGCAGGAAGCGGCCCCGCGTGCCGGAGAGGCCCTGCGCTTCCTCCGTCGCCGCGTAGGTCTTCACCGCGTTCCACAGCCCCTCGTCGAGTGAAATGCCCGAATAGAAGGCGCTGGCCGGCCCTTCCACCGCGTTGAGCGCGGCCCGCATCTCCTTCGACGAGCACACCGCTTCCAAATGGCGGACCAGAGTGAGCGCGGCATCGAGCGGCTCGGTCATGGTGTCGATCGCGGCCAGGGTGTTCTGGTAGGTGTGCGACGCGGGCGCGTCGGCGATCTCCCGCAGCCGGGCGCGGGCCTCTCCGATCAGGCGCGTGACCGCCGGTTCCACCTCGGCGGCGCTGATCTCGGGAAACGGAATCGGACGGCGGATATCGAGTAGAGAATTGCGGGACGGATCCAGCTCCATGTGTTCGGATTGTAGCAGCCGCGGCGCGCGCCGCACCCGGGCTAGGGAACCTCCGATGTCGTTGGTTTTGCAAGTTGTCCGGTTTTGTTAGCACGTCATCTGTCCGGTTTG